>JBBROG010000531.1:0-1512 GCA_038229635.1 Gemmatales bacterium | reverse complement strand
GTCTCGCCGCCGGAAGGACCCGCTCCGCCCCCTCACCGACCCCGAGCGGGCCGAACTGCTCCGCCTGAGCCGCTCGGCCGCCGCCCCCGCCGCCCAGGTCGCCCACGCCGTCGCGCTGCTCGCCGTCGCCGGCGGGTCGGACTACCAGCAGGCCGCCTCGGCCGCGGGACGCAAGAGCGGCGACGCCGTGTCGCAACTCGTCGCCCGCTTCAACCGCGAGGGCGTCGCCGCCGTCGAGCCGCGGCACGGCGGCGGCCGGGCCCCGGCCTACGGCGACGCCGAGCGGGGGCGCATCCTTCGGGAGGCCGACCGGCAACCCACGCCCGAGGCCGACGGGACCGCGACGTGGTCGCCGAACACGCTGCGGAAGGCCCTGCGCGGGGCAGCCGACGGCCTCCCGAAGGTCTCGACGGACACCATCTGGCGGACCCTGCGCGAGGCCGGCCGGACGTACCAGCGGACCCGCACGTGGTGCCCCACGGGGACGGCGACGCGGCGGCGGAAGGCCGGCACGGTCGTGGTCACCGACCCCGACGCCGGGCCCAAAAAAAGTTGATCGAAGACGCTTACGCCTCGGGCGGGGCGGCGGCGGGCGGCGTGCCGGTCTGGTGCCGCGACGAGGCGGGGCCGTTCCAGACCGTCCCGCACCCCGGCGCGTCGTGGCGACCCGAGGGCGGCCCGGCGCGGCAGCCGCACGAGTCCGTGCGCAACGGCACCGCCAAGGTGCTCACGCTGTTCCACCCGGCGACCGGCCGCGTCGAGGTCGAGGGGGCGACCTCGACGACCAACGCGGTCCTGCACGCCCGGCTGAAGCGGGGCCCGACGGGCGTGCTGGCCGCCCACCCCGTGCCCGAGCCGGTGCCGCCGGGCGAGTCGTGCCGGGCGTCCTGGGCGCGCTGGCAGGAGGGCCTCGCGTCGCCGATCGCGCTGCCGCAGAACCCGCCGCGGTTGCGGATGCTGTTGGTGCTCGACAACCTGGCCGGGCACAAGACGCCTGCGTTCGTGCTATGGCTGTTCGCGCACGGGGTGATGCCTCTGTACGCCCCCTTGGGCGGGTCGTGGCTGAACGTGGCCGAGAGCATCCAGCGGGTGCTCGAGCGCCGCCCCTTGGACGGCCAGCACCCGGCGACGCCGGGCGAGGTCACCGGGTGGTTCGAGGCGGCGGCGAGGCACTGGAACGCGGACCCGACGCCGTTCGCCTGGGGCGGGAAGCGGGCGGCCCGGCGGGCCAGAGCGCGAGGGCGTCGGCACGCGGTGGGCGGGTCGGGGGCGGAGACGCGGCGGCCGGTCCGGCGGCGGCGGAAGGGTTATGGCCAAGGCCGTGACAAGTGACCCACTAGTGGTCCGCGGCGGGAGTTTGCTTCGGGTAGACCCGGTGCATCTTCTTGCGGGCGTCGGCGACTTTGAAGCACCAGTCGATCGTCACCCGGTCCCGGTTCCGGGCGTCCTGCCAGGCCTCGACTTCGGCCGCCAACGTCTTCGCGTCGGGGATGCGTCGGTTCGAGCACTGCC
>JBBROG010000530.1:0-1515 GCA_038229635.1 Gemmatales bacterium | reverse complement strand
AGCGCCTTGATGAGCAGGCTCTGCTCCGCCTTGCCCGGCACGATGGCGGGACCGCTATCGCCACCCTTGAGGAAGCCGTCGCGGGTATCGAGGAACAGGCCGGCCTTGAGCTTCTTGTTCGCCTGCGCCTCGGCCGAATGGCACTGATAGCACTGTTCCACCAGGACGGGACGAACCTTCTTCTCGAAGAACTCGAGCCCCTTGGCGTCGTCGGCCAGCAGGCGGGCGGGGGCGGCGAGAATGAGCAAGGCTAGTGCGGTCCAGCGGAACATCGGTCGTCTCCCGACGGTGCGTCGAATCCTTACTCCATTAAGTCCGATGTGAAGCGGATTGGACAAGCAATTTCCGCGAAAAAGGCGCGCGGGGGGCGTAAGCCCCCATAGCCGTCAGGTTAAGCGGTTTTCAGCCCCAACGGGGCACGATATGCCAGCCCGGGGCAACGCCCCGGGAACCCGAGCCTCGACCGTCCCAGCCCTGAAGGGGCGACCTAACCGTTGTCGGGTCCACGGTTTATTTCGCCCTTTCAGGGCTGGGGGTTGGGATCGCCCCCTTCCCGGGGCGTTGCCCCGGGCTGGCATAGGGCGCCCCGTTGGGGCTGAAAACCGCTTAACCTGACGCGCATGCGCTCACGCGACCCCGCTCGCCGTTTTAGCCTCCTTCCCGCAAGGTGCCTCTATGCGACCCGCACTCCTGATTCTCGCCACGTCCCTGCTCCTCTTCCTGACGTTCCCATTGCACGCCGACCCGCTGCCCGGCACCAAGGCGCTGACCGCCGAGGGCGACCTGGCGGCGCGGATGGTCGCCGGCATCGACAAGTACCTGATGCGCGAGTTGGCCGCTTCGGTCAAGAAGCGCAAGCAGTACTGGAAGCCGGACTTTTCCTCGCCGGAAGCGTATACGAAATCAGTGCAGCCGAACCGGGAGCGGCTGAAGAAAATCCTGGGCGTCGTCGATGCGCGGGTGCCGTTCAAGGACTTGGAGTACGTCGGCGGTCCGAACACGCCGGCGCTCGTGGCGGAGACGGAAAGCTATAAGGTATACACGGTGCGCTGGCCCGTCCTCGAAGGCGTTGACGCGGAGGGGCTATTGCTGGAGCCCATCCATTCAATTACCGGGCCGAACGGAAAGGCCCGGGCCAACGTCATCCTGCTCCCGGACGCGGACCAGACTCCGGAGATGCTCGTCGGCCTTGCCGTCGGATTACAAGAAAAGAATCGGATCGGGCAATTCCTGATCGAGAATTCGTGCCGGGTATTGATCCCCACCTTGATCGACCGCAAGGACGACTTGTCGGGCAATCCCAAACTCGGGCGGATGACGAACCAGCCGCACCGGGAGTTCGTCTATCGGATGGCTTTCGAGATGGGCCGCCATCCCATCGGCTACGAAGTCCAGAAGGTGCTGGCGGCCGTGGACTGGTTCGCGATGCAAAATACGAAGCTGCCGATCGGTGTCTGGGGCGCGGGGGAAGGAGGCGCGATCGCTCTCTTCGCCGCTGCGCTCGACGATCGAATT
>JBBROG010000529.1:0-1535 GCA_038229635.1 Gemmatales bacterium | reverse complement strand
CGTAGGTGCCACGAATGCTAGGCACGTCGCCGTCTCCGTTCCTGGTCCGGCCCGCCTGACACGGCACAGGGCCTCACCCCGCCGGACACTGCGCCATGACGACCGACCGTCTGCGGGCCACCGGCGGCCGCGACCCGTGCACGAAGAGCCATGGCCCCGACTGTACGGGGGTGCAGGTCCCGGCCTTGGGCTACACAGAGGGCCGGTGCCTGCACGCGGCGAGCACGCGGGCTGCCGCAGCCTGGGGTGAGGTGCGGATCTCGCACTCCCACAGCCGGACCACGGCCCACCCGGCCTGCTCTGCCGTGGTCGTGGCCTGCTGGTCCCTCTCCTGGGTCCGGGTGAACTTCTGCCCCCACAGCGCTGCGTTCGGGCCAGCCGGCCTCCGGTCGGGGAAGTGCACGGGACAGCCGTGCCAGAAGTCGCCGTCGACGAACACCGCCACCTGCCAGCGGGGCAGGACCAGGTCAGCGGTGCAGGCCTGCGCGATCCGCCGCTGCAGCCGGAACCTCGCCCCGGCCGCGTGCAGGGCCCGCCGCAGCTCGACCTCCGGGGCGGTGTCCCGTGACCGGCGCCCGCTCAGCGCGGCACTGCGCGAGGTCGCGACCCACTGCTGTCCCACCGGGCCAGTCTGCCCGCCCAGACGCCGCAGAGAGCTGGCGCAATTCCCACGCCGGCGCAAAGCAAACTCTCCCTCCCTAGTTCGAGCACGGGACGCCGCGCGGCTTGCCGGTGTCCTCAGAGGAAGGCGGAGTCCTGGTACATAATTCGGCCATGACCGACGACTCGCAGGCAACACTGCTCGCAGCCATCATCGCCGCCGTGCTCTCGGGCGTGACTCTGATTGTGACGGGTCTCTTAGAGGTTGCTCGGCGGCGTTGGTCCCAGCAGGACGAGACGGTCAAGTGGCTACGCGAGACGCTCCACCAGTCGGCTCTGGCTTATCTTCAAGCTGGATTTACGATCTCCGGAAGGTCATCGGACATTCACCGTCGACGACTCGAGGGAGGCGCTACATCGGACGAGATCCAGCTGCTTCGCCTCGAACTGAGGGCTGCACACAGCGTGATGAGAGACCAGCTGACGACGATTCGACTGCTCGCACCTGCGAGCTTGATCGAGGCAGCCGAACTTGTCCACGACACTCATCACGACGTCATGAACTACGTCCTTGATCCTGACATGACCTTGGGAGACACCGTTACCTATGACCACGTAAAGGAGACTGGGCGTGCCGCTAGGAAGACATTCATCGACAAGGCGAGGGAACCTGTAGGGCTCGATCCCACGCCCGGCGAAATTGGTGCGCGTGCCTACACCAATTTTGAAGCACCGTAGGTAGGCGGCTGAGCCTGAGCCTGAATTCACCGGCCCTGTTTTGGCGGGACTGCTCCCGGCCCAGGGGCTCGGCAAAGTCGGCTTTTGGGGCCTTGACCAGCAGGTTTGCCGTGGTGCGGGTGTGACGGACGTGGCGTGTGTTGCTCCCGAGCGAGCGTGGGACTCGCGGTGACGATGGAGATCTCACTCAACCCTCG
>JBBROG010000528.1:0-1536 GCA_038229635.1 Gemmatales bacterium | reverse complement strand
GTCACCCTCGGTCCACACCAGGCTCACGAGGTTGATGCCCTTGACGACGGCGTGGTGGTTGCCCGACCCGTGCCAGCCGACCAAGTCCATGGGGCGGGCGTAGGGCTTGTCCAGGGTGGAGTCGTCCAGCACCAGGACACCGTCATCATGTTGGATCTGGGTGCGGGCCTCCAGCCCGAGGGCCTCGGGGTCGGGTTCCAGGCGTGTCAGCAGGCGGGTGCAGGCGTCGTGGGCGGGCGGATCGGGTTGCTCCGGCGGGACGCGCGCCGCTTCGGTGCAGGTGAACTGCAGAGGGGAGCCCAGCAGGAACTGGACGTAGTCTTCGGGTTGCACTTTCGCTCGGTTCATAACCCATTCTACGTCCCTGGTACTCTCCCTGCCAAGGATCTCATACCCCGCAAGGCTGCGTAACTCCTACTTCTTTTCAGGAGTCGTTTTGAAGGACGGCCGAAACGACTCTCGACGTTCTGTTTTCCTCTTTGTTTTCCCCCGCAATCGCGATCTTCCATTCAAGGCGTCCCGGATGAGGCCGCCGCGAAGTCGGCCGGGTGGGTAGCCAGGTACTCGCGAACCTCCAGCTGCATGCGGTCTATCTCCGCAAGGAACCCGGACGCGGACAGGCGGTAGTTCGTCGGGTTCGTTTCGACCTTCCTCATGTGGGCCACCTGGGCCTGGAAGCGCCCGATCCGGTCGAGCGTTGTCTGTAATTCTTGTTCGTTGCGAACCATGGTCCCTCCGCCGTGATCTCGATAATACCCCGCCGGCCGCCCTCACGGGTGTGTTGCCAGTCTTCCACGGCCAACTGCTCGCCGTTGAAGGCGACGAGCCGCCGCAACCAGAAAACGCTTGCCCCGAAATGGGCCTGCGCCTCGGCGGGGTGGAAGAGCAACCGCGTCTCCCCTGTCAACACCGCCGCGTCGAACGAGTCTTCCATGAGCAAGAACACATCGATGTCGTTGGGCTCCGGCTTCGAGGTCACGAACGACCCTAAGACGATGAACCGAGCCAGGTGCCCCGTCGCGGTCGCCAGGCGGAAGATGCGCTCTAGCCGCAGGGCGATCAGCATGCGCTGCGGCGTGACGGTGCCGAGCCGATCAATCGCCTCGCGCGGCGTGACGGGGTATACCCCGACGGGGAGGTTGCCGCTCGTATCGAAGGATGGGATTGACACGGGCCATCCTTTCCGCATCGCTAGCGCTGGAAACTCCCTCCCCGTCATCATTCTACTGGCACACGAGCGACGAGCCATCGCCCTGCGGGTCAACGGGAATGAGGAATGCCCGCTGTGGCGCTCCGCCGGGCGGGCGGTAAACCGCGGAAGGGATTCCCGTCGGGGCCGGGCGCCGGTGGGATGCGCGCCTGTTCCTGCGGGCGCTTCGACTCCTCGATAAGGGGCACTCACATTTTGGCGAGCGGGGGGCGGCAGCCCCCTGTTAGTCCGCCGTCACCAGGGGGCTGACGCCCCCCGCTCGCCATTCTGTTAGTGACTCTAAGCCAAAAAAGGCATAAATTGGTCATAAAAGGTGTCGGGAACTG
>JBBROG010000527.1:0-1584 GCA_038229635.1 Gemmatales bacterium | reverse complement strand
GGGCGGCCGAGCGGATCACGTCGTCGAAGGGCTTGGTGTCCATGGTGCATGACCTCGCGGGCGATGAGAGGACACACTACGATTCGGCGGGCCGCTGGAAAGCCCGTCCACGGGTAATTCTCAACTCGCCCCTCGCCTTAAGGGAGCGGTCCCCGTCGATTCCGAGCCTGCGCCGGGGTGGGCACGCTGCTCCGGCGAGGGCGAAGCGTCGGCGGGCGGCGCGGCCCACGAAGGGAGGGGGCGAGACGGCCGCGCGAGGTCGTCGCCGAGGAGGGACGTCTGCAGAGGGTCGAAGAGCAGGTTGGCGACGGCGGTGCGGCCGAGGTCGGTCGGGGAGGCGCGCCCTTCCAGCAACTCCACGCCGAGCAGGGCGCGGAAGAGGTCGAACCGACGGTGAGGCCGAGGTTTCTTGGGGCGGATCATCGCGACTTCCCTGCGGGTCCGGCAGAGACGGCGAAATACTACCCGGCCGCCTGCGACGGTGAAGGCGGAAGATGAGGAGCGCGAACGGACTGGAGAGAAGGGTAACGGCCGGCGGCAACGATGGCAAGCGCACTTTCCCGATTATTCCTGACGCGTCGTTTCGTCCGAATACGCGCCGCTCAGGCCTCGGAGATGAGGACGACGAGGGCGTGCGCCGCCACCGCGTACACCGACGCCGCCGGCACCTCCGGGCCCTTGCTCTCCGGCACCACGTCCCGCGGCGACGGCAACGCCGTGTCCACCACCCGACGCCAGCGCCGCCCCGACGGCGACAGCGGCACCCGGAACGACAACGCCTCGCCCCAGGCGTTGCACGCCACGTAGAAGTCCCGGTCCGCCTCGCGCCCCGTCCGACGCCCGTCCAGCGCGAACGCCAGCGTCCGGCTGCCAGACGAGAAGTCCGACGCCCCCGGCTCGACGCCGTGCCAGACGACGTCCGGCCCCCGCGACGGCGGCACGTCGCGGCCGCGGAAGAAGTCGCGCCGCCGCAGCGCCGGGTGCCGCCGCCGCAGCCAGATCATCTCGCGGACGAAGCGCAGGAAGTCGGCGTTCTCCTCCGCCAGGCGCCAGTCGACCCAACTCACTTCGTTGTCCTGGCAGTAGGCGTTGTTGTTGCCGCCCTGCGTCCGCAGGAACTCGTCGCCGGCCAGAAGCATCGGCACCCCCTGCGACAAGAGCAGCGTCGCCACCAGGTTCTTCGCCTGCCGCCGCCGCAGGGCGGCGACGACCGGGTCGTCGGTCGGCCCCTCGGCGCCGCAGTTCCAGGAGAAGTTGGCGTCGAGGCCGTCGCGGTCGTCCTCGCCGTTGGCGCGGTTGTGCTTGCGGTCGTAGGAGACGAGGTCCCCCAGCGTGAAGCCGTCGTGGCAGGTGACGAAGTTGACCGAGTGACGCGGGCCGCGGCCGAAGGTCTGGTACAGGTCGGCGCTGCCGCAGATGCGCGTCGCCAACGCGCCGGCCATTCCGGGCTCGCCGCGCCAGAAGCGGCGGACGTCGTCGCGGTAGCGGCCGTTCCACTCGCCCCAGCGGCGGCCGAAGGGGAAGCCGCCGACCTGGTACAGCCCCGCCGCGTCCCACGGCTCGGCGATCAGCTTGGTGTGAGCC
>JBBROG010000526.1:0-1658 GCA_038229635.1 Gemmatales bacterium | reverse complement strand
GCGTTGGCGAACTCGGCCAGGGCGTCGCAGGTCAACTCGGTCTCCTCCGGCGGCGGCACCGTGCGGGAGTCCAGCCAGCCGGCGAAGGCCAGCGCCGGGTCGAGGCGCGGCAGCGCCCAGCGGAAGAAGCCCGCCGCATCGCGCTTCGCCGCCCGCCGACCCGTCACGTCGAACACGCCCACGAGATTCTCCTTTCCCTCGGTTCATGAAGACCTGCCCCACGCGGGTGAGGATCGCCCGTCCGCGCTCGCGCTGCCACCCTTATGGCGTCGGGGGAGAGTCATGGTAGGATGGTCGGAAAGACTCTTCCCGGGGAGGCAACGTCATGACGCTCCGGCCGCCGCGTATCGCTGTTTCCGAAGTCACCGACCCCGACGAATTGCGCCGCGCGCGAGAAAGAGACGGTCAGTTCGACCGGAATCTCGCCTGGTTCAGGCCCCGCGCGGCTGAGATCTACGCGGTTCACCGGGGCAAGCACCTGTGCGTTTCCGGACAGGAACTCTTTAGCGGCGATTCCCCCGGCGAGGTTCTCGGGCGGGCCCGGGCGGCTCACCCCGAGGACGAAGGGCGTTTCATCCTCTACGTCCCCAAGGAAGCGCTGGAGCGAATCTCCGCGGCTCGACGGGCAGTGGTTTCTCTGTCCTGACGGCATCGTCCGCCCGGTCTTCCGCGCCGACGTCCAGGGAGAGACGGGCCGCGCGTGCAGGCGCTTCTTCTCGCTGACACCGGCGCCGACCGGACGGTCCTGAGTGCCGACCTCCTGAGCGCGCTGGGCGCCGCGCCGTCGCGGCGCCTACGCCTTGATGGCCACCCGGAACTCGTCATACGACTTGGCCGCGAGGGCGGCGTCAAACCACCGCGACAGCTGCTCCGTATCCTCGCTGGACTGGACGGTCGAGACGACATCGGCAGGCGCCTTGGACCCGCAGTGCGATTCGAGGGCACGCAAGATCATGGCCCGTTGATTCTTCACGACGGCCTCGGCCTGCCATTCCAGGACTTGCTGGGATACGCGCACGTTCCAGCCCTCCAAAGCTCGCTTCCATTCGCTCTTTACGCCCGGCAGTTCCGCGAACACCAGGGCGTCCGTCGCGTACTGTAACCGAACTTGCGGGTTCGGCTCCAGATCAGCTATTCGCTTCCACTCGTCCAGGAGAGCGGACTCGCCCCCGCCACGCATCAGCGACACCCACGGCAGGACACACGGGCCCAACTCCCCCGCCGCCACGCGCGTCAGCGTCGCCGCCGCGTCCTCCTCGCGCAGCGCCAGACGCGCCACGCGGCCGCCGACGCCGAAGCCCGCCATGCCGGGGTACGGCATGGTCAGGGCGTCCGGCTGCACCGGGCCGGTCAGGTTCAGCATGACGCCGCCCACCAGGTACTTCAGCCGCGGGTCCGACGGCGGCCGGCGCTCGCGGCGGAAGCGCAGCGCGTACTCCAGCAGGCGCTCCAGGTCGTCGTGGCGCGGCTCGGTCTGGAACTCCGCCACGAAGATCCAGGGCTCATCCAGCCGGCCCGCGTTGGCGAACTCGGCCAGGGCGTCGCAGGTCAACTCGGTCTCCTCCGGCGGCGGCACCGTGCGGGAGTCCAGCCAGCCGGCGAAGGCCAGCGCCGGGTCGAGGCGCGGCAGCGCCCAGCGGAAGAAGCCCGCCGCATCG
>JBBROG010000525.1:0-1734 GCA_038229635.1 Gemmatales bacterium | reverse complement strand
GACAATCGAACCGGGCGTGGTGCTCTCCGAGCTGTTGATGGCCTATGGTGCTGCACGTGATGAGCAGCAAACGCGCCAGTGGGAAGCCGACCTGATGCGGCGCATGGCCGAGCTGCGCGGCCTGCATCGCGTGATCTCGGCGGCTAACTCGACGCTCGATCTGGACACCTCCAGGCAGACAGTGGTCGAAACCGTGGCCGAGGTCATCGACCTCGACAAGGGCATCCTCAGCCGCATGGGCCTCCCGAAGCGCGCCATGGTGGTCAGCATCCCCGTCTGCATGGACGACGGCCACACCGAGATGTTCATCGGCTACCGCGTGCAACACAGCCTGACGAGCGGCCCGTCGAAGGGCGGGCTGCGCTACCACCCCGCCGTGGACATCGGCGAGGTGGCGGCGCTCGCCATGTGGATGTCGTGGAAGTGCGGCATCATGAACCTGCCGTTCGGCGGCGCCAAGGGCGGCATCGCCTGCGACCCGGCGAAGATGACGCGCGGCGAGCTGGAGCGGCTGACGCGCCGCTTCACCGTCGAGGTGCTGCCGGTCATCGGCCCGCGCGTCGACGTCATGGCGCCCGACATGGGCACCGACGAACAGACGATGTCGTGGATCTACGACACCTACAGCATGTCGGTCGGCTACGCCTGCCCGGAGATCGTCACCGGCAAGCCGGTCGAGATCGGCGGCTGCATCGGCCGCCGCGAGGCGACCGGCCGCGGCGTCACCTACTGCATCCTCGAAGCGCTCAAGGACCTGAACCTGAAGCCCGAGGAGTCGACCGCCGTCGTGCAGGGCTTCGGCAACGTCGGCGGCGTCACCTGCCAGGAGCTGCACCAGCGCGGCGTCAAGGTCGTCGCCGTCGGCGACCGCTACGGGTCGGTCCGCAACCCGAAGGGGATCGACGTGCCGGCCCTCCTGGCCCACGCCGCCTCCGGCAAGAAGGTCATCGACTTCCCCGGCGTCGAACCGATGGCGGACGAGGAACTGCTGACGACGCCGTGTACCGTCCTGGTGCCGGCGGCTCTGGAGCGCGTCATCAACGAAAAGAACGCCGGCCAGTTGCGCTGCCGCGTCCTCGCCGAGGGCGCCAACGGCCCGACGACGCCGGACGCCGACGCGATTTTGGCGGCGAGCGATCTTTATATCATCCCGGACGTGCTGTGCAACGCCGGCGGCGTGACGGTGTCATACTTCGAGTGGGTGCAGGACATCCAGCAGCTGATGTGGAGCGAGGAGCAGGTCAACGCCAAGCTGCGCGACCTGATGCTGAACGCCTTCCGCCAGGTGCGGCGGCTGGCGCTGGAGCGGAAGCTGTCGATGCGCACGGCGGCGCTGAGCCTCGGGGTGCAGAAGATCGCGAAAGAGAAGGTGCGGCGCGGGCTGTTCCCGTGAGGCGTCCTTCGGCTTGCCGTTTCGCGCCCGAGCCGTCGCACAGGCGCGAAGCGGCACGCCGGGCGCGTCGTTACGGCCGGGCGAGTCGTGCCACACGCGCCGCGGCGGCCAGAGCCTCGCCCGTCAAGGACGCTTCCGGCGCTCCCCGCGCCAGTTCCTCAAGGAGGGCTCGAGCCTCGGCGGTGCCCGCCCGCTCCAGTGCCTCCAGCGCGCGCCCGAGTCGCAGCCGGTCGCCGGTGGGAAACGTCGCGCCGAGGTCCGCCAGGAGGGTTTCCGCGCGGCGGCGCAACTCGGGCGACGGCGTGCCCTTCAGCGCCTGCCGCAACGACGGCTCGGCGCCT
>JBBROG010000524.1:0-1796 GCA_038229635.1 Gemmatales bacterium | reverse complement strand
GTGCGTGTTCAGGTTGTCCAGCACCACCCGGATGACCTCCGCCTCCGGGTACCACTCGTCGCACAGCCGCCGCATCTGCTCCGCGAAGTCACGCTTGGTCTGACCCTCCCCAGGAATCGTGGACAGCGGGAAAGCGGTGTATCCTTCACTGACCAGGGGAAGCACCGATGGCGACCAAGCGCGCGACGTACACGGCGGAGTTCAAGCTCCAGGCCGTCCAGATGGTGACCGAGCAGAAGCTCAGCGTCGCCGAGGCCGCCCGCCGGCTCGGCGTCCACGAGAGCCGCCTGCACGAGTGGAAGAAGGCGCACCTCAAGGACGGGGCGGCGGCCTTCCCCGGCTCGGGCCACCAGACCCCGGCGGAGGCGGAACTCCGCCAACTGCGGGCCGATGTCAAGCGACTCGAGATGGAGCGCGACATCCTGAAAAAAGCGACGGCGTTCTTCGCCGCCCTGACGAAGTGACCTTCGCCTGGGTCGAGGAACGCCGGCAGGAGTACCCGGTGGCGGTCATGTGCCGAACGCTCGGCGTATCCCGGTCGGGCTACTACGCCCGCCGCGAGCGACCGCCGAGTGCCGCGGCCGTCCGGCGGGCCGAGCTGGCCGCCCGGATCGGGGAGGTTCACGCCGGGGTGAAGGGCCGCTACGGCAGCCCGCGGGTGCACGCCGAGCTGACCGCCCGCGGGGTCGCGTGCTGCGTGAATACCGTGGCGAAGGTGATGCGGGCCGGCGGCATCCGAGCCAGGACATCGAGGCGGTTCGTCCGCACGACCGACTCGCGGCACGCCCTGCCGGTCGCCCCGAACGTCCTCGGCCGGGACTTCACGCCGGCGGGGCCGAACGAGTCGTGGTGCGCGGACTTCACGTACGTGCCGACGCTGGAGGGGTGGCTGTTCCTGGCCATCGTGGTGGATTTGTTCAGCCGACGGATCGTGGGGTGGGCGATGAGCGCGACGATGACGAGCCGGCTGGTGGTCGATGCGCTCGGGATGGCGGTGTCGCGGCGGGGCTCGGCGGCGGGCGTGGTGGCGCACTCGGACCGGGGCAGCCAGTACGCCAGCGGCCACTACCAGCGGGCGTTGGGTGCGGAAGGGATGACGTGCAGCATGAGCGGCGTGGGCCAGTGCTGGGATAACGCCGTGGTCGAGAGCACGTTCGGGCAACTGAAGCGGGAGTTGGTCCACCACGAGACTTATGCCACCCGCGACGAGGCCCGGGCGTCGATCTTCGAGTATGTCGAGGTGTTCTATAACCGCGTCCGCCGGCACTCGACCCTGGGGTACATCTCCCCCGACGAGTACGAGCGGACGCACAACCCGAACCACCGCTCTTAACTTGTCCGCAATCTGTGGGGAAGATCAAAGTCTCAGAGTCTCGCCGAGGGGCGGTGCCGGGGGGTTAACAGGAGTCTCGCGGTATCACGTCCCGATTGCTGTGCAGGAGCTTCGCGCGGGGCCGCCGCGAGCAGACTGTGACAGAAGAGAACGAGGGCCGCTCATCACGGCGGCATGCCGCTCGTCACGGCGGCGTCGGACCGCACGGTCACACCGGCTGCGGGCACGCCCCCGGCGGGGCGGCTCACAGCATTTCGACCGGCGGCGCCGGGTCCAGGCGCGGCAGGTCGTCCGGCGGGCCGATCGGGGTGACAATCCGGCGGGACTTCCCGGTGCCGGCGTCGGCCGCCAGGCGCGGCACCACCTCGAATTTGGCCTGCAACTCGTCGCGGAACCCGGCCAGCGCGAGCCGCTCGGCCAGACGGGTGCGGGCCTCGTCCGCGTCCAGTACCGCGCCGGGCAG
>JBBROG010000523.1:0-1801 GCA_038229635.1 Gemmatales bacterium | reverse complement strand
GGGCCGGGTTCGGTTTAGGTGCCCCTCACCCCGGGTTACTGTTGCGGGCGGGTTCATTCTTTGGCCCGCGACAAACCGACGGACCCGTGGGGGGCGTGTGGCACCACCGCCTGTCCCCCTCGGTCGAACAGAGTGGCTACGATACGGGAGTAGCGCGAAGCTTCCTCGAGTGAAAAGCTCATACGCAACTCGATCTTGATATCGTCAGCGAAATTGGGATCGTAAATGGCCGCGTGAAACCAGGCGCCTTCCGGGAGGGCTCCAACCAAGCCATGCTCGAACCCAGCCGGAAACCCATCACGGTAATCGGCGCTCGCCGTCCGGACGAACTCGCAGCGGTTTCGCGGAACGATGGGCCGCCTCGTCACGTCCAGGCTCATGCCGGCGCGGTTGGGAGGGTCCGTCGCGCACGTCACCTGTCCGTCGAAGGGGAGCTTCGGAAACGGCATCAGGGCGCAATCGGCGTCGGCCTGGCAGACCGACGGGCCGGCCTCGTACGTACCGGCGCCAGCCTGGTCCAGGGCGAGGGTCATGGATCCCCCGGCGAAACGCGGGAACAGGCGCGCGCCGTCGATCTCGACGAGATATCCGTCGTTGTAGATGGACGTCTTGACCCCATACGTACCCTCGAAGCGGCGAACGATGTTCCCGGCGCCATCGTAATTGAAGCCCAGGAAACGGTATTTACCACTCGCGTCCCTTTCGTTCGAGAAACGAATCGCGTTCGGCAACCACGCCATCGATGGCCGCGCCGCCGGGTTGCGGCGATACCAGACAGCCCCCACGAGCGTGGCCGGCGGTGCCAGATCGGCTTCAGGGCAATCGCGCGTGACTTCCCAAGTCATTTGTGACACGTCCGCAGTCGCCGGCTGCCGCGGGATCTTCACGGCGACTTGCACCGTTTCGCGGCTCAACGTGGTGCAGGCGGAATGCGCCGTCGCCGACTTGGTCACCACGGCGACGTGCGGTCTACCATCCAGGCCCGTGTACGCCTCGACCGAGTGAAAGGACGGAACGACGCCCTGTCCTTGGGCGACGAAGACGAGGACCCAGTCGCGCGAGAAGTCCACCCCGGGCGGCGGCGGCGCGCGGAACGTGCCCAGGTAGTCGTTCAGCGTCTTGAACGTGTAGAACCCGGGCCTCGCCGACGGCAGCGTCAGGGGCACGGGCTCGACGGTGACGTTCGAGAGAGCCGCCGACGACACTTCGCTCGGCTCGATCGGAGCCGACGAGCAGTTGACCAACGCGAGGGCCAGAAGCGCGGGAGCAATTGCATGAACGGCAGTTCTCATGGCTCATCCTACGGGCCGGCCCTCGTCGAGCTTCCTCGCGAAAGTGCGTCCGGGAGGGCGCGGACCACGCGGGCGCCCGCGCGGTCCTCTCCCCAGGTCTTCCCTCCTTCTCCACAGGGCTTCCCCAGGCGGGACGCTTGCACGCACGCGGCGCTTCAAGTGCAGCTGGCTCCAGCCGGACGTAGGGGCCCTCCCGACGTCAGAGAGCGGGCCGGCGGGACCATGCCACAATCTCCTTACTACGCGAAGAAGGTCCCGGAGATAGCGAAGCGCCAGATTCCTGGAGACCCTGACAAGATCCCAGACCTCGCCGACCTCGCTGGGAACCCGCGCACGAGGAACGCGTTCATCGACGAGTTCCATTCGTTCGCCGCGTAGTCTCCCTCGCACCTGGAGAGCCCCCGAGGCTCTCGGGCACCGATCCAAGCTTCGCCCAGAATTCGCGCCAATGTGCCCGACTTTCCCGCCCCTCCCTCCGTCTTTCCGGTCTTGCACACATGTGCGACCGC
>JBBROG010000522.1:0-1829 GCA_038229635.1 Gemmatales bacterium | reverse complement strand
CGGGTCTGCCCGCCGACGGCCGCGGCCTGATCCTCGGCGGTGACGGGGCCGACCGCGTCGTTGCCGCCGCCGGCCCCCTCGGCGCCGGCACCACGCCTTACGCGGCGCCCGCTCGGAAGGCCCTCCCGGCCGAGAAGGCGGGCGGTGACGGCCACGCGACGCGGGTGGCGAGGCTCTCGGCCGGCGTCCCGGTAGGTAGGTAGTGGCGCGTCGGCGCGGCCGCCGCCAAGCAGCCCGTGTTTGGAACAGGGACGGGTTCGTGGCCGACGCGGTCGCCGACAACGGCGGCCCGCCCGCCGTGGGCACGGATGAGGCCGCCCACGGACTTGGGCGCGCTACCGGCCGCTGACCCGTGTCGCCGCGGCCCTCCCGACCGCGGCGAAACCTGGTCCGGACAGGCACCGGCCACATCAGTACGTCGGCGGCGGCGCCGGCGGTATCAGCAGGGTCACCTGGCGTGTCCGGCCGGACCAGCGCCGGACGGACACGAGGCCGGCGTCTTAGAGGCCGATCAGCTCCGGGTGCGCGGCGTCGGCGTGCAGCCCCGGCACGCCGCAGTACTCCGGACCGATGCGGAGCGTCCGGTTGCCCCGCCGGCCGGCTTCCTGCCAGAGCAGGATCGGCCCCTCCCAAGTCTCTTTGGTACCCCGTGCTGGCACGGCCCCATTGGCGGCCCGCACGTTCGCGAATTCGGCCCGCGTCGTCTACCGCAACGCCCGCCGCATGGTGACGACGCCGGGTGTAGCCGGACGGGCGGCGCTGCCGCCGGCAGACTGGCGGCTTTCTCCTCGGCGTCGGCGGGAACACTGGCGACGCCGCCACTTTCGCTGACGGCCACCATCACTCCGGGAAAGGCCAGACTGGTTGCGGGGCCGGCACTGCCGCTGTCCACCTGCACCAAGCCGGTACTCGGCCCCGCCGCCGTCACCCACGGCAGCTCTTGGCTCGCCGCGCCGCAAGTTTCGCATGGGCCGCTTTAACTTGCGTCGTGTCGCCGGTCGAGAGCGTGCGACTCCGCGCGTCGCTCCCTACGAACGCGCCGTGGCCGGACTGCAGCGCGTCGGTGACGACCGCCGCCAACAACTCGATGCCCACACCCGTACCAGTAATTCCCCGGCCGCACCCTTCGCTCAAGGACTGCCCAAGTTCCGTTCAAACCCGGCCGCAACCCGGCGACCGGCACGGTCCCCCTCGACGACCGCCTCTCGCCGCTGCCGGGCGCTTCGCCGAATCTCCCGCAGCCACGTTGCCCGACGCCCATCACCGCGGCGGCGGCCGCCTCGACCGGACGTACGGCGCTTGCCGACCCTCAACCGACCTCCCACGGCGGCCCGTCGTCTGCCGAGCCGACTCTCTGTACAGTAGGCGCCGTTATGGCCCGCCCTGCCGCGGCCGCTACGCCTCGCAGCCCAGCGACGTCAGCGCCGCTAATCGACTCGGCACCAACGGCTCCGCCGCGCTAAGGAGGAAGACAACTCCCCGCTCGCTGTACCCGTCGGGCTCCGAGCCGAGGCCCAAGGTGGGAACCGGGTCTGGGACCTGACTTCCTCCGTCGCGGACGATACCGGCGAAACGGGACAGCACCGGCGGCACGGATCGCCCGCTCAAGGAAGTTGGTCGAGGGCGTAGGTTGCTGTGCCACCATTCGGCGGATGCCCCGGACGCCCCTGTCGCCTGACTGCGTACGAGACGGCCGAGTCCACTCCGCCAACTATGAGGACCTTGCGCGGCGTACCGATGGCGTCCGAGGGCGCGGCGTGCTGTCGCGCGGAGAAGTTCCCGGTGCGCCGGCCGCGCGATGACCACCGTCGGGGCCAGGAGACGGCGTT
>JBBROG010000521.1:0-1849 GCA_038229635.1 Gemmatales bacterium | reverse complement strand
GTGTCGGGCTCGACGAGTGGGGTCATCGTCGGCACCAACACCAGCACGAGCGGCTTCGCCAACGGCGTCACGGGGGTCGTCTCCACGACCGCGCAGTCCATCGGTTCGGCGGGCGTGCGCGGCATCAACAACAGCACCAACGGCGCCAGCTACGGCGTCTTCGGGTCGCTGGCCGGCAACGGCTACGGCGTCCTCGGCACGGCGGGCAACAACGGCATCGGCGGCAACTTCATCGCCGGTACCGACGGCATCGGCGTGCAAGGGGTCGTCGGCAACGTAAGCTTCCCCGCCGGCGGTACGGGCGTGGCCGGGTCCGCCTTCGGCGCCGGCAGCATCGGCGGCAACTTCGATGCGACCGACTTCGGCGTCGTGGCCCGCGCCCAGGGGACCGGGGCCGTCGGCGGCGTCCTCGGCCAGGTGAGCAGCACTTCGGCCGCCGCGGGCTCCGCGGGCGTCCGCGGCACCAACGCCTCCACGGCCAACGCCTCCTCTACCGAGGGGGTGTACGGCGTCCTGGGCGAGATCACCTCGACGTCACCGGGCGACTCCTCGGCGGGCGTGCGCGGCGCCAACCACGACACGGCGAACAAAGGCTACGGCGTCTACGGCTCGACCGCCGGCGCCGGCGTCGGCGTCTACGGCGCGACCGAAGGCACCGGCGTCGGTGTGGACGGCTACAGCCGCGGGGGCCTCATCGGTGTACGCGGCCTCGCGGCCTTCGCGACCCCCACGGGCGGGACCGGTGTCCAGGGCACCGCCTCGGGCACCGGCAGTTTCGGCGTCCGGGGCTTCGCCTCGGGCAGTAGCAGTTTCGGCGTCTTCTCCAGTGGCAACACCGGCGCCACCGGCATCAAGTCGTTCGTCGACCCCAACCCGGTCGATGCGTCGAAGCAGATCGCCTATGTCTCTCTCGAAGGCCCCGAGGCCGGCACCTATTTCCGCGGCCGGGGCCACATCACCCTCGGCACCGCCACCATCGACGTGCCGGAGAGTTTCCGCCTCGTCACGGACCCGGCCGGTATGACGGTCCAGATCACGCCTATCGGCAGCCTGGCCACCGTCGCCGTCCAGAGCATGGACCTCGACCGCGTCGTCGTTCTCGGCTCGCAGGATCTCGACTTCTCCTACCTTGTTCAGGGGGTGCGCAAGGGCTACCTGGGCTACGACCCGGTGCAGCCGAACCGCATCTACGTCCCCCACTCGGCCACCGACACGCTGCCGGCCTGGCTGACGGACACGCAGAGGCAGACACTCATCGGCAACGGGACCTACCACGCCGACGGCACCGTCAACCTCACCACCGCCCACAACCTCGGCTGGGACCGCCTCTGGACGACCAGCGCCGGTACGGGCGTACCGTCGGCGGGGGCGACGTCGTAGTCCCTCGGCCTGCCCTCGTCAGGCGGGAGCCCCGTCGTCCGGCGGGCCGGGGCTCCCACCTTCTCCCCCCCCCGACAGCGATTTTTCTTCCCCGGCGCCGATTCCCGGTCACACGTCGCTTCCCTTCGCGATAAGGGATATAGAGGCGGCTTCTCCCCCCGCCGAAACCCGGGACGGGGTAGCGCTTCTTCGTCATCGCCACGGTTATCACCTGCGACAGGCCCGTCCGCCGTGCGCGCGTCGCGCCCGGCGCGGCGCGGCCACATACCTTTGAGGGTCTCACTCATGGCGTTCTCTTCCCCCCGCCGCGTCAAGAACCAGGCGTCGCTCCCCTCCGACCGCCGCCCGCGCCTGCGGACGCGGCGCCCGCTCGAGGAGTCGATGGAGGACCGCGTCGTCCTGACCGCCGCCTCCGCGACGGTCACGCAACTGTACCAGGACTTGCTGCACCGCCTGCCCGACGCCGGCG
>JBBROG010000520.1:0-1873 GCA_038229635.1 Gemmatales bacterium | reverse complement strand
GACAAAGGTTCGGGTCCCGGCGAAAGAGATGAAAGTCTATAACGCTCGCCTGGGGCGGTCGGCAACGCTACCGAAGTACGACATTACGATTAAGCCGAAGAAGCCAAGGGGCGGGTAAATTTCGTCCCGCCCCTCGCCTTACGCCGATCCGATCGGGGCGGGGCTGGCGAGGGGCGGTGAGATTCGCTTCGAGCCGGAGAGCGGGCTGGATGAGTTGCGGGCGGAATGGCACAATCTCACGAAACGGGTGATCCCCCTGTGAACGCCGACATTTCTCTCACCGACCTCCTTGCGGCCCCGCTCAGTCCGGATTGGACCATCGAAGGGCTGGCGGAGCAATTGCTCGGCGCCATCGCCTTTCACCAGACACAGGTCGGGGGTCAAGTGCAGGAGCTGGTGCTCGATGCGGATGCCGTCACGGACCGGCAATCGCGCCGCCTGCTGAGACCGCTTCTCGCGTGCCTCGCCGCCAAATCCGCGGCGGAAGCCGGCACAGCCGTCAACGTGTTCACCGGCCGCCTCTGGTTCAAGAGGCCAGGCCCCGCGGGCCCGGTGTGGATTACCGGCCAGTTCGAGAACCGGCCCGGATCGGTGCGGGTCGCGTTCCGACGGTCCGACTCCCCGCCCGAGAGTCCCAAACCAACGACAGTTCGGTCTCCCGTCCGCACGGGTTGAGCAGGTCGAGGCGGCGTGGGTGGTCGAGCAGTGGGGGGAGTTGTTCGCCAGCCGCAAGAACTACGGGTGGCCGCTGGTCAAATTCGAGGACCTCGCCGACCTGTCGCGGCAGTTCGGCCAACTCGGCGTGGTGGGATATCGCATCATGGGGTCATTCGGGCTGGATGGGTTCGTGTTGGCTTCGACGGTCGAGCATCGCCGGCGGGAGTTGCCCGCGGAGTTCGCGTCTTGAGGGACCTTCACGGGACTTGAAAAAGGAGACGGGCAAGAATGCCATCTGCTGCCGGCCCGCTGGCGCTGGCTGTACGCGACGTGAGTTCCCCTGGCGGTATCGCGCCGGCCCTTTGTAACGCGACGAAGGATCGGGCCGAGAGACGGCGGAAAAAAGGAATCGCAAAAGACTTGCGACGGCTGACCTGAACATGTTATCTTGCGCCGGGCGCAAGGTTTGTCCGTTACGCTTGCGCCCGGCGTAAGATAATAACAAGTTAGGCGAAAGACGCGGAGGGCATCCGGGTGGCCGAGGTCGTCCCATCGCCGGCGGTCGTCGAGCAGTTGGCGGCGCTGTTCCGCCGCCACGGCTACGTCCGCTGGCAGAACCCGGAGCGCCTCAGCGCGGACGGGTATATGGGCTACAAGAAGGGCGACGAGGTGCGCCTGGTGGCCAACACGGTGGCCGAGTTGCGGGCCATCCGGCGGCTGTTGCGCCAGGCCGGGTTCACGCCCGGCCGGCCGTTCGCCAAGGCCCGCCAGTGGCGCCAGCCCGTCTACGGGCGCGCGGCCGTGGCCCGCTTCCTCGACTTGGTCGGCGGGTCCGCAGACGCCTAACCAAGCGTTGACTCTTTAACTTAATGCCATTCGTGCCCGTCCCCTTTTCCGGTCGTCCCCTTTTCCGGTCGGAAGCACTCATGGCCGCTCCCCCGTTCCGCACCAACCCGTCGACCATCGCCCGCTACTTCTTCCACGACTGCGAGCGCTTTCTCTACTACAGTTCCCTCGACCCGAAGCTGCGTAAGCAGGAAGACGTCCCCGCGCCCGAGTTCGACCACAGCCCCCTCGTCGAGGCCATCCTCACCAGCGGCTACCGCTGGGAGGAGGAGGTCGTCACGCGCCTGCTGAAGGGCCGCGTCGTCGTCGCCGCCGGCCCCGGCGAACTGCACACGCGCCGCCTGTCGCCGGCGCGGACCGTCCGCTACCT
>JBBROG010000519.1:0-1883 GCA_038229635.1 Gemmatales bacterium | reverse complement strand
AGCGCGCTCCTCGGGGTCGGCCTTACAGCGAACTTCGAGTATCTTCAACACCAGCAGACTGATTTGATCTTTCAAGATTGGTTAGTGGTCTTCCACGACGAAACGAAACGGGCGCAACCGGCCGGCCGCTAGACCGCCATGGGCCATGAAACAGCCTCCAACAGGCCGCGATGGGGGTGGAGGCGTTGGGTTTCCTGCTCGATGCGGAACGTGAAAAAGTGGTCCCAATCCCCGTTCAACGCCGTGCTGCGCAACTCCAGCATGGCCTGCGCCCCCGGCTTGACCCAACTCATCCCCGTCCGCTCCATCCGGTCCTTCACGTAGTGCCGGCACGCCCCCTCGATCACCCCCGACGCGATCGGGTAGCCCTTCCTCAGGTACTCGTCGTAACGCATCCGCCCCGCGTTCTTCTCCAGGTAGTTGCACAGCGTCGCCAGTTCCTTCGCCTTGGCCCCCCGCAGCCCGCGCTTGCTCCCCATCTGCCGCAGCCCGCGCACTACCGAGACCACCTCCCCGCGCAGCACCCGCAGCGTTCGGTCGCGCACCATCGCCAACGCCTCGGCGCTGTCCGCCGCGTGGAACAGCCGCGCCGCCTGCCACAGCCGCGGCGTCACGTGCAGCAGGTCCAGGATGCCCGTCGTCACAGTCCCCAGCGGCTGGAACGCCACCTGCGCCTCCCACAACCCCTCCTCGCCATCGAAGATGCTCACCACCTCCTTGGCCCCCCCAGGATTGCGGTCGCGCACTTGCTCCGTCATCCACCAGAACACGTCCACCATCCCGTCGTGACGCTTCCCCTCCGCGTCCACGTAGTCGTTCAGCCGCGCGCAAACCCGCTTGTGGCAGGGCCGCGGCCGTGGGGCGATGCTGATCTTCTCTTCCTCGGCCTCGCGGAACAGCGCCTCCAGGACGTCCTCGGGCTTGCGCGCGTAGCGACCCACCGTGTAGACCGCCCCGACGATGGCCTTGCGCTTGCGGTCCTTCTTGGGGCCGCGTTTGCGGTCGTGGTCGGCCACCCGCGGCGCGTCGGCGGGCCGGCGCATCGGCACGCCCTTGCCGTCGGCGCTCTGAACGACCAACTCCCCCTCCTCCGCAGGCGGGGGCGCCGGCAGGGACTGGCGGAACGGCTCGACCTGTTCGGCGGCCTGCTTGCTCATCCGCTCCAGGCTATCGACGTGCTGGGTCAGCCCCAGGATGCGTTCCAGGGCGGCGGACGTCTTGGCGAAGGGGTGCTCGGTGCTCAGCAGGAGGTCCCAGTCCTGCAAGAGGTAGGAGAACTTGCCCGGGGGCAGCCCCAGGCGGGTGTCCAGGGGGACGAAGTCGAACTTCTGGCCCTCGCGGCTGCCGTAGCAGGTGCGGTGCAGGGTGAAGGGGCCGAAGACGGAGGTGAGCGGCCGGTCGTGCGTCTGCCCCAGGCGGAAAACCTCCTTGCCGTCGGGCAGGGTGAAGGCCTCGCCCAGGTCGCCGGTGCCCTGGAGGTCGAGGAAGTGCTGGACGGCGTCGTGGCCCAGACGCAGGATGCGCCGCCACAGGCCGTCCTCGAAGGCGTGGAAGGTGGCGCCGTCGGTGGCGGAGGAGAGGACGAAGGAGCGGAGGTCGTCCAGGGCGGCGGTGAGGGGAATGGCCTTGTCGCTGGCTTTGGTCTGTGCCATCATCGTCGGGGGCCTCCGGGGGCGGGAACGGGTTGTTTCGTATCTCCTGTTCTGCTACCGCAGGCCCTTTTTGTCCACCCCCTCCCAACTGCAACCCCTTACGCACTAACCGCGTTCGTCCCCGCGCCCGGCCGGTTGCGCCCAAACGAAACAGTATGTTCCGTTGAGGCAAGGGAAGTGGACGCTGGCGTTCGACACGAGAAAACCAATGGCGTCGTGGCGTGTTAAATT
>JBBROG010000518.1:0-1911 GCA_038229635.1 Gemmatales bacterium | reverse complement strand
TCGGTCATGCCGCGCTTGTGGCCGTCGAGCTCCTCGAGCGTGATCATCGGCAGGTAGATGTCGTGCTCGTCGAAACGGAACAGCGACGTCGGGTCGTGCATCAGAACGTTGGTGTCGAGGACGAAGAGCGTCGCCGGGCCGTTGCCGCGCGGCTTGCGCGCGCGCTCCGGCGCGGCGTAGGTGGCGACAGGCGGGCGTGGGGCTGGGGCGGGGGCCGTGGCGCCCACCGGCGGCGCGGCAGGGAGCATGCCGTCGTTCGACAGCTCGAGGACGGCCGCGCCGGGCCCGACCTCGGGCTGCGCCCGCCCGCCGCGGCGCGCCGGGCGGGCGGCGGCCTGCGACTCGAAGTCGGCGGGGCTCAGGAAATCGGCACGCTTGGCCGGAGGCTTAGGCAGGGGCATCGGGAGCTCGGTGGCGGGAACGCCTGTGAATCGTGGAGCGTCGGCGAGCGCCGGCGGGCAAGGCGGCTGCGCGCCGCTCAGCCGGTCTTCTTGATGGCCTTGACGGCCTTCAGGACTTCCTCGACGTGGCCGGCGACCGTCAGGCCGCGCCATTCGGCGCGCAGCATGCCGGTGCCGTCGATCAGGAAGGTGCTTCGCTCGATGCCCTTGACCTTCTTGCCGTACATGATCTTGTTCTTGACAACGCCAAACATATGGCAAAGCTTTTCTTCGGTGTCGGCGATCAACTCGAACGGAAGCTCGAGGTTCTGCTTGAAGCGATCGTGCGAGGCCATGTTGTCGCGCGAGACGCCGAACAGCACGGCGCCGGCCTTGACGAATTCCTTGTAGTGATCGCGGAACTGCATTGCCTCAGTGGTGCAGCCCGGCGTGTTGTCCTTGGGGTAGAAATACAGAATGACGATCTTGCCGGCATAGGCCTGCGGCGTGAACTTCACTCCTCCTGTTGCGAGCGCTTCAAATTCCGGGACCGGTTTATTGATTGCAGGCGTCATGAAGCTCTTGTCGCTATGCCCGGTTGGGCGTTCCCGAACGGCCCGGGCGGGCCGCCAACAGGTGACCCCTCCTCGGGGCGTAGCCAGCGATTATAGGGCTTGACCCGAGCGCGCCGACCCCTCCGGGCCGTGCTGCACGACGGCGGGCGAGGCGCCGAAAAGCAGCGCGGCGACGACCGAGCGGCCCTCGGCAAGGAGGACGTTGTAGGTGCGGCAGGCGGCGGCGGTGTCCATCGTCTCGACGCCGATCGCGGCGTCGATCAAGGGCCGAAGCAGCGCCGGCGCCGGGAAGCGCAGGCGCGCGCCGCTGCCGAAGATGACGAGCTCGGGCGTGAGCGCCGCGACGCGCGCGAAGTGTTCCGCCGTGAGCGCGTCGAAGTCTGAGACCTGCCACGGCCGGACCTCGCCGCGCCAGGGGACGAGCACGCTTTCCGTGCGCTCGATGCCGTTGACGACGACGCCGTCGGGCCCGTGGCGGGCGATCGCGTTATGGCCCTCGATCCGGTCGGCGCGCATTTTCATGACGTGATTATCGGAGCCGGCGCCGGCGCCGTCGTGAACCGACCGCCAACGCCGCTCGCGCGCAACCCCTGTGGTCAAATATCAGGTTGCCTTCAGGCCCTTCCATCGCCGGAGCTTTCCCGTGCAAGCCCTTCTCAAGTCGAGCAAGCTCGCCAACGTCTGCTACGACATCCGCGGCCCTGTCCTCGAGAAGGCACGCCAGATGGAGGAAGAGGGCCAGCACATCATCAAGCTAAACATCGGCAACATCGCCGCGTTCGGGCTCGAGCCGCCCGACGAGATCGTCCAGGACATGATCAGGAACCTGCCGAACGCGGCGGGCTATACCGATTCCAAGGGCCTGTTCGCGCCGCGCAAGGCGATCGTCCACTACACGCAGCAAAAGCATATCAAGGGCGTCGCGGTGGACGACGTGTTCCTCGGCAACGGCGCCT
>JBBROG010000517.1:0-1960 GCA_038229635.1 Gemmatales bacterium | reverse complement strand
ACGGTGTCGGGTCTTCCGCCGTGGGGGAAGCGGGGCGCGCGGGGAGGCCGGTAGCCGCGTGGCCAACGGGTGAAAAACTCAGTAGCATAAGTGGTTGTCAGCATGGAACTTCAGGAGGGAAGTGCCATTCGAGACGGGCACCATTCTCCGCCTTCGTCCTGGCATTCTCCTCCCGACGGCGATCCGCCTCCCTTCCGCGAACGGCACATCCCCCTTCGCCTCTCTTCGTTGACGACCGTCGCTGTCGGCATTCGTGGGCGAACGGACTGCGGACGATTCGAGGCCGGTCAAAGAATCTTTCCCCACTGCACAAAAGGATTCGCCCCCGCTGCGGGTGGCGCACGAGGCCGTTGTTAGGATGGCGCGAGCCACGATCCCGAAAGAGTAAGCAGGGCGAAGGCGAGCCGCAGCAAGCTGCGGCTGAACATGCGGGGGCCGAAGGGGGAGGGCCGGCGATGGGGGCGAACGGGCAGGCCGGGGCGATGTTGCCGCGGCGGGAGCGCGTCGGGCGGGTGGTCGCGTGGCGGCGGGAGGGCCTGAGCCTCCGCGCCATCGCGCAGGCCGAGGGGGTCAGTCTCGGCCAGGTCCAGCGAGACCTCGGGGAGGCGACTGTATCGGGGGATACAGTTGACCCGCACGGCGGCAAGGTGAGGGGCCGGGACGGCCGGGTGCGGCCGGCGCGGGGGAAGAAGGCCGCAGCAAAGCTGCGGCAACCGTCCGGGCCGGCGGCCGTGAAGGCGCCGTTCCCCTACTTCGGGGGCAAGTCGCGGGTGGCCTCCCTGGTCTGGGATCGGCTGGGCGACGTCGCCAACTACGTCGAGCCCTTCGCCGGCTCGGGGGCTGTGTTGCTGGCCCGGCCGTCGGCCCCCCGCGTCGAGACAGTCAACGACGTCAACGCCCTGGTCGCCAACTTCTGGCGAGCCACCTCGCGCGACCCGGAAGCCGTTGCCTACCACGTCGATGGCCCCGTGTCGGAGATCGACCTGCACGCCCGGCATCGACACCTGGTCCTGAGCGAGGATGCCGCCGCGTTCCGCCGGCGCATGGCCGAGGAAGCCGACTACTTCGACGCGCGGTTCGCGGGCTGGTGGGCCTGGGGCCTGTCGTGCTGGATCGGCTCGGGCTGGTGTACGCCCGGCAGGACGGGGCGCCTCCGCGTGCAGCTGCCCATGCTGTCGGGCGACGTCGGCACCAGCGGCCGCGGCGTCCACGCCCCGGGCGGGGGAAGGAGCTGCGCCGAGCGGCGGGCCTGGCTGACGGACTGGATGTCTCAACTCCGGGACCGGCTGCGCACTGTGCGGGTCTGCTGCGGCGACTGGCGGCGCGTGTACGACAGTCCCAGCGTCACGACCGGGCTGGGCACGACGGCCGTCTTCCTCGACCCGCCCTACCCGACGCACGACGCAGCCGGGAAGGCGACCCGCACGGGGCGGCTGTACGCCGGCGAGGGGACGCGCGACGAGCTGGACCGCCTCCGCGACGACGTGCTGGCCTACTGCCTCCGCCGGGGCGTCGACCCGATCCGGCTGGTGCGCGTCGGCCCTGTCGGACGCAGGGTAATGGTATCACGGGACTTGCGGCGTTCGGTTGCGGCGGAAATTATGCGGCGGGGGTTGGCGACCGCTCCGAACCGGCAGGGAGGGGCAAGGCGCGACCATTAGGGGAACCCGTGGCCATAATTGGGCAAGGCGCGGCACGCAAGGGAAGCCAGGCGCATAACCACAGCAGAGGAATCGCCCAAGGAGGACGCCATGAACGAGTTGATGAAGGTTCACGAAGTCGCCAAGGCTCTCCGATTGTCGGCGCGGACCGTCTACGAGATGGTGCGCTCGGGCGAACTACCGGCCCTCCGGCTGCGCGGCCGCTCCTGGCGCGTGCGGGCTGAGGATCTTCAGCGTCTCCAACCGCCCCCGCCCGGCGCCTCGGCCGTGCCCGCGGACCGCTGACACCACGTCCCCTT
>JBBROG010000516.1:0-2005 GCA_038229635.1 Gemmatales bacterium | reverse complement strand
CTGTTCGACCTGCTGCGGCAGATCCCCTTCGACGAGACGGGGAGCGTGTACGACAAGGGCCTCTCGCGGCCGATCGACTTCTGCCTCGCTCCCGACACCGGCCGGGCGGCTTTTTACTCTGGAATACTCGACCTGCCGAAGATGTTCCGGATGGGGCGGTGGGAGGGCGTCCGGTGGGCCTGGCTCCTTCTCAAGACGTGGGCGTCCGACCGCCGGTCCCGGGAGTACTACTCCAGGCTGAACGCCGCCGAGCAGTGGAAGCCCGTCCTGAGTGACCTGGGATGGCGGACATGGAGGGCGTCCTTCGGGCCGTGGATCGGCTCCGACTGGACCAACGTGTCGTTCCACCAGGCGGGCCAGTTCTTCCGCAAGCAGCTGATGACCAAGCCCTCGCACCCCCACAAAGCCGACGACGAAGGTCCCGCATGGACTCACGGGGCGCGTGACGGCTGGCTGCTGCTGCGCGGCGCGAGCAGCGAGTGCTGGTTCGACAAGTGGGTCTGGCACCTCAAGAAGAACGGCGTGCGGTTCTTCTGGGGGGAGCCCCTGGACAAGCTCGATTACGACGGAACGGCCGTCACCGCCGCGCAGCTCGGGTCCGGTGCCCGGGTGCAGGCCGATGTCTACGTCCTGGCCACGACCCCTTTCGCCGCGGCAGACATCCTAGGGCGGACCCCGGCGCTCGCGGGACAAGAGCAGCTGCACCTCTTCCGCCCCCTGACGCGGGGCGGCCCGCACACGCAGGTGTCCTTCCGGATCGCGTTCGCGGAGAAGATCGCCTGGCCCCGCGAGCGCACCGCGGTAGTCGTCGCGGACTCCGAGTTCAACCTGACGCTCTTTGCCCAAGAGCAAGCATGGGCGGCAGACGTGGCTCTCGGTGACGGCGTGAAGTCCCTGTGGACCGGGACCGCGTGCGTGGCGACGGTCCCCGGCCGGCTCCACGGTGTGCCGCTCATCAGCTGCACCAAGGGCCAATTCATCGAGGAAGTGATGGCACAGCTGGGCAGTTGCGAGGGTCTCGATTCGTTGGTCAAGGAGGCCAATAACGGCCGCAGCTGGAAGACGGTTCCGGTCGTCAGGGTCGAAGTCTGGCCGGAGTGGCTTTTTTCTCCGGACGGGATCAGGCCATGCCAGCGGAAGTGGGTGACGACGACCGACACGCAGCCGTATCAGCCGACCCAGGCCACTCCGGTCCCCAACCTGGTCCTGGCCGGGGCGCACACCGAGACGGAAGCCGACGTGTGGAGCATCGAGGGTGCCGTCGAGAGCGGCCGGCGTGCGGCCCGCGTGATCGAGCCGAGCGTCAAGGTGATCCCCCAGTACAAGCCTGTGTGGCTCCGGGTCATCAGCGCGGTTGATAACGCGTGCTTCGCCGTCGGCGCGCCACACGTCCTTGACCTGTTCCTGGTCGGGTGCGCGATCGCACTCGCCGGTGTGATCGCGCTTGCCGTGCTGTGGTAAGGCTGCAGCCAAGGCGAACGCATCTTAAGAGCGCCCCCGCCGTGCCACACCGAACGGGGCGGCAAATGGCGGGAGTTGCGGCTTCGCGGCAGGCTCACAAGAGTGGGTGTGTCGGCTATCCTGCTTGGCAGCGCGTCAGACGCCGAACCAGGCGCTGCAGCGGACCGCGGTCTCAGGCTTTGTTCCGGGGCTCATGTCGCCACTGCGCGGCCGCTGAGCTTGGTCGTTAGGCGGCACGAGAGCGTACCACCCATCGCGATCGGGAGGGTCTTGGAATGAATTGGCTTGTCCACTGGGGGACCCTTCTGACCCTGCCCGCGACGTTCGCTGCTGCGCAGGTCGTCGAGCAGTCGAAGAAGGAGATCGTCGAGACGAGGGTCGAACGGATCGAGCCGGCCACCGTCCGCGCCGAGGGCGGCTTCTGCTACGTCGCCATTCTCCGCCAGGGGCGGCCGGGGGACTCCGAGTCCGGGGCCGCGTCGGGCTGCACCTTGATGGAGGACGGCAGGCCCCTTGGCCCGGCCGGCGCACTCCACGCCGATAT
>JBBROG010000515.1:0-2043 GCA_038229635.1 Gemmatales bacterium | reverse complement strand
CGCAGCTCGTCGGCCAGGTCGGGGTGGCGGGCCAGCAGCTCCGCGCGGTCGGGCGGCGCGCCGGCGGCGTCGGCTTCGAGGTAAGCGGCGATGACCTCGTGGAGACGGCCTTCGCTCATGACGCACTCCCTTCGCGTAACAGGGATCGCAATGGCTTCAACTCGTGGTCCATAACGTCTCCCTCTCAAGAGAGAGCCCGACCGGCGACGGGTTGAGCGCGCCTGGCGGGATTTTTTTGACCTCGGCAGTGTACCAAGCCTGGGGGTGGGACGGCGGGCTCACTCCTCCCTCACCCCGGTCTTCCTTTCTTCCCCTTCATTTATTTGCAACCGGCGCCGCGCCGTGATACGATCATCCTCACCACCCCGGATGTCGCTCCCTTGGGAGAGACGTCGGGGCGCGGTGGCACCTGGTCTTCTCCCGCTTTGAACAGGTAACGGATCATGTCCAGGCGGCTGTGGTTCTTGCTCCTCGCGCTCGTCCCAGGGATGGCCGGCGCCTCGGCCGGCGAGCTTGCCCCGGCAGCGACGAGGAAAGAGGCGGCCGACAAGTTCGGCCGCCTGGTCGCGGACCTCGGCAGCGACGACTTCGCCACGCGCGAAGCCGCTCGGCAGGCGTTCGACGACGCCGGCCCCGAGGCCCGCCCGGCGTTGGAACGGGCCCTCGTCAGCGGCGACGCCGACGTGCGCCGCCAGGCGCGCGCGGTCGCCGAGCGTTGGGCCAGGCGCCGCGAGGCGGCCGACGTCCTCGAGCCGAAGCGGCTGCGCCTCGCCTACCGCGACGTGCCGCTCCGCTTCGCCCTGCAGGACTTCACCCGCGCCAGCGGCTGCACCCTCGTACTCGACCCCGCGCTCGCCGGCCGACTCGCCGACAAGACGATCACGCTCGACACCGGCCTCACGTCCTTCTGGGACGCCTTCGACCAGTTCTGCCGCGCCGCCGGCCTCACCCCGATGAAGGTCGAAACGTCCTCCCAGCCCGTCCGGAGCTACTACGGAGGGCGCGGCGGCATGTTCGTGATGCGGCAGATGGGCGGCGGCGGCGCGATGGGGCACAGCGGCCTGCCCACGTTCTCCAGCGCTCAGATGACGCTGACGGAGGGCAAGCCCACGCCCTTGCCGACCTTCCTCGCCGGCGCTCTGCGCGTCCGCGCCCTCCCGCCCGGCACGCCGCTCGGCGCGTGGGCGGCGACGAAGGGCGATCAGGAAGTGTTCCTCGCGCTGGAGGTCGGCTCCGAGCCCGGCATCGGCTGGCAGGGCGTCCAGTCGCTGCGGATCGACAAGGCCCTCGACGACAAGGGACAATCCCTGACCCAGCCGCAGGGGTTCCAGGTGGCTGGCCCGCAGCAGCGTTCCTACGAGGAGCCCATGTTCTGGGACGGGTCGTACTCGCCGAATCAGCAGTCCGTCTCCGGCGGCGGCGAACACGTCCCGGCGCGCCTCCGGCTCGGCAAGAAGCCGGCGGAACGGCTCGTCGAGCTGCGCGGCACGGTGGCGGTCAAGGTGCAGACGCCGCCCCAGACCATCGCCGTGATCGACAACGTCCTCAAAGCGGCGAGCCAGAGTGCCAAGGCGACGGACGGCACGCAGCTCCGCCTGCTGGAGGTCCAGCGCGAAGAGAACGGCCTGCTGCGCTTGCGCATTCAGGTCGAGGTGCCGCAGCCGGAGAACATGCCGATGTGGTGGGGCATGCGTCGCTGGGGCGGCGGCAGCGTCGACGGCGGGATGAGCAACCTCGTGCTTCACGACGCCAACGACCATCCCGTGCGCCAGACCGGCGCCGAGAACCTGGACGACGGCAGCGGCGGGCCGATGGAGTATCGTGTAACGTTCCAGCCGGCGCCGGGCCAGGCGGAGCCGACGAAGCTGATCCTCCAGGGGCGGCGCACCGCCGTGGTGGAAGTGCCGTTCGTCCTGCGCGACGTGCCGCTGCGCTAGTGTTCCGGGGGTGGGCGTCGTCGTACCGGGGGTGCGCTGCGCGACCCCCGGCTGTGGGATGCAACCCCTTCGGGGTAAAATACCCCCGGCCCTACCCCGAAGGGGT
>JBBROG010000514.1:0-2112 GCA_038229635.1 Gemmatales bacterium | reverse complement strand
CGAGTCGGTCACGTCGTAAGTCTCCCGTCCAACGCCCCCTCTCGTCCAGGCCCCCCCACGAGTTTCTTCGCCGCCGGAGCGCCTCGGTCTGTAACGTTGTGCCCGGCAGAGCGTCCAAACAGGGTGGAGTGGGCGCAATTCTTTCGTCCGAGGGAAGCACGATGCGACACATTCTTGCAGTGGCGGCGATGACGTTTTCTCTTGCCGCCGTGGCGGCGCTGACGTTTTTCCTGGCCGCCCCGGCGCCGGTCAAGGCGGACCAGCAGCCGGTGTCCATGCGGGTGAAGGCCCCGGAGCTTGTCGAGGTGACCGACTGGGTCAACAGCAAGCCGTTCAAACTGGCCGACCAGAAGGGCAAGGTCGTCGTCCTGCACTTCTGGACCTTTGGCTGAATCAACTGCATCCGCAACTACCCCTGGTTCAGGGGCTGGCAGGACGATTTCGCCAAGAAGGACTTCGTGATGCTCGGCGTTCACACACCGGAAACCAAGGGCGAGGCCGACGTCGAAAGGGTGAAGAAGAAGGTGAAGGAGGAAAAGCTCGCCTTCCCCGTGGCGATCGACAACGGCATGAAGACCTGGAACGCTTGGGACAACCGCTACTGGCCTTGCGTCTACCTCATCGACAAGCAGGGCGACGTTCGCTACCGCTGGGACGGCGAGCTCGACTGGAGCGGCGTCAAGGGCCAGGACGTCATGCGCAAGAAGATCGAGGAGCTGCTGGCCGAGAAGAAGTGAGTCAGTCGACGGCCGGCAAAGACTTCAGCATGTCCTGGAGGACTTCGATCTCCACGGGCTTGATCATGTGGCGGTCGAAGCCGGCGGCGCGGGCGCGGCGGCGGTCCTCCTCGCCGCCGTAGCCCGTCAGGGCCGCCAACAGCGGCCGGCCGTAACGGTCCTCGGCGCGGAGCCGGCGGGCGACCTCGTAGCCGTCCATGCCCGGCAGGCCGATGTCGAGCAGGATCACGTCGGGTCGGTACGACGCGGCGGCGTCGAGGGCACACGGCCCGTCGGGGGCGGTCCGGACCTGGTTGCCGAGCAACCGCGGCAGCGTGGCGAGGGATTCCGCGCTGTCCGTGTTGTCGTCCACGACCAGGATGCGCCGGGGCGCGGCCGTCGGGGCGGCGCGCGGCTCTTGCCGTCCGGGCCGCGCGGGCGCCGGCTCGTCGGGCAGGAGCGGCAGCCGTACCGCGAACTCGCTCCCCCGACCGGGGCCGTCGCTGTGCACCGCCACCGTGCCGCCGTGCATCTCGGTGAGCCGGCGCACCAGCGTCAGGCCGATGCCCAAGCCGCCCTCGGCGCGGTCGAGGGTCCGTTCGGCCTGCGTGAACAGGTCGAACACTTTGGGCAGGACGTCCGGCGGGATGCCCATGCCGTCGTCGCGCACCCGCAGGACCACTTCGCCCGCCTGCCGTTCGACCGTGAGGCCGATGTGCCCGCCCTCGGGGGTGTACTTCGCGGCGTTGTTCAGCAGGTTCCAGACGACCTGGGCCAGGCGAGTTAAGTCGGCCTCGACCCGGAGCGGCTCGTCGGGGACGCTCACCGTCAGCGCGTGCCGGCGCTGCTCGATGAGCGGGCGGCTGCTCTCGACGGCCCGCTCCACGACGGTCGCCACGTCCACCGGCCGCTTCACAAGGTTGATCTTGCCGGAGGTGATGCGCGACACGTCGAGCAGGTCGTCGACGAGGCGGACCAGATGATCCACCTGGCGCTCGATCATCTCCCACGCCTGGCGGACACTTTCCTCCGCCCCCAGGCCGTGGAGGCGGACGACGCCGAGGGCATTGCGGATGGGGGCGAGCGGGTTGCGCAGCTCGTGGCCGAGCATCGCGAGGAACTCGTCCTTGCGGCGGGCGGCCTCCCGCAGTGCTTCCTCGGCGCGCTTCCGCTCGGTGACCTCCGTGACGAACAGGCTCAGGCCCTCCGGGATCGGGTAGGCCCGCACCTCAAACCACCGAGCCCAATCCTGGTGAAAATAGAGACTTTAGCAAAGTTAGTGCAGTGACTCAGGCTTGGAGCGCGCCTGATGCAGCGTCGTCAAGGTATGCCGGCGTCTGGGGGCCTGCTGTTCGCGGTGCATGTCCAGCGCCAGACGCTGCTCCAGATGCTCCTT
>JBBROG010000513.1:0-2141 GCA_038229635.1 Gemmatales bacterium | reverse complement strand
GTCCTCCCCGGCTTCCGGGTCGAGGTGTCGTGGTTGTGGGCCGACCCGCTCCCGAACGTGCTGACCTGTCTGCGCGAGATCCTGGGATAACCCCGCTGCCGTCCGGCTCGGGGACTGGTGGAATGTCGGGTGGACACCTATCTGGCCTTTCGCAGATTTCAGGCTGTGTCAGGCCGCGAGATCGACCCAGTTTTCTAGCGTTTTCACGATTGCCCGCAGTTCGGTCGGATCGGCAGAGTCGGTGTTAATTGATGCATTGAGGATGGCACGACGCAGCACCTGAACCCTATGACGCAGCGACCACTCACTGTCCCACGCCCCCATCCGGCCGCGCAACTCCGCCGCCTCCGGCGACGACCGGCCCGCTGTCAGATACCACACCATCACCACGCTCTGCATCGACCACACCCACGGCGCTACCTTCTCCACCGCCTCCCGACTCCCCTGCTGCGGCGCCTCGATGTCCATGACTTGTTTGCTGGCACGCAACAGCACTTCAATCGCCCAGCGCCAGGCGAACTGGGTTATCACCCACGACCGGCTTGCTCTCAAGTCCGTCGTGAACAGGTATCCGTCTCGCATCGCCCCCGACGGGTCACGCACCACGACGACTTGGATTGTCCGAGAGCCCAGCACCGTCGGCCACACCGCCGGGTACGCCAACGCCTGCAGCGAACGGAGGCGGCCGTAGACCGTTACCGCCACCTCCCGCCATTGCCACAGGCCGACCGGCAACCGCTTCCGATCCGCCTTGGCCGCGGCCTCCTTCGGGCCGGGCAACCGCGGCCCCTTCGTCGCCTTCCGGCCGCGTTTCCCCGGCAACGCCTGGGGCACCCGCGGATCATACAGGGCGGCGTCGCCGCGCAACCGCCCGACGAACGTCACGCGCTCGTCCAGGTCGGCCAGCAGGGTCTTGGTGGCGTAAGCCCCGTCGCCGACGAGGGTAAACCGCCAACCGGGCCACCACCCCAGGACTTCGGCGAGCCTCTGCCGGGCCAACGACGGGCAACTCGGCCGGTTCTTCCCGGGCAAGTGCAGCCGGGCCGACAGGGGCAACGCCAGGATGGGAATACCGGGGCCGGGCCGACAAACCGCCACGGCCACGACGACCCCATTGTGGCCGCTGGCGGTAGCGACGCGCTTCTGAGTCGAGGCGACGGCGTCGCGGAACCAGCCGAGACCCCAGACACTCCGGCCGCGCTTGTGGGCCAAGGTGTCATCGACCAGGAGGGTTACCGCGCCGAAGAACTTGAGGCGCGTCAGGATGAGAACGCCGAGGCGATGGGCCAGGCCCGTGGGGGTCCAGGCCGCGCGCTCGAAGAAGTTGTAGGAGGTGTCCAAGCCGTGACGGCGCGTATGATCAGGAACGACGTTGGGGTGGGCGTTCTCCGCGACGCGGCGCAGGGTATGTTTGCCCAGACACATGACCCAGGCCAGGAAAAGTTGACAGCTCGTGAGGGCGGTCGGTTGGGTGAAGGCGACGGCGAGTCCTTCGACGAAGGGCTCCAACGAGCCTATCATGGTCCACATGGGGGAACCTCCCACTCCTTGAGGCTTGTATATACCCCCAAGGATACGAGGAACCCCCTTCCTTTTCACACCGACCGCCTCCGCTGTGGCCTGGACGCTCGTTCAGGAAAAACTGCGAAAGTCCAGCTGGGGGAATTGCCATACTGGCCGTCATTCAGATTCGCCTCCGCATGCAGGTCCGGGTATCCGGGGATGACATCCTTCGCGAAGGGGGTGCGTCCGCGCGCCAGGTTGGGCTGCGTGGAGGTCAACAAGTTCAGCGCCGCGGTCAGACCGAAGTCGAGGAGCGTGCGATCTTCGAGGGACTCCACGCGGGGACGCCGACTCCCGGGAGACCGGGTCAGAGGGCGGCGCGGCGCGTTGAGGAGAGTCCTGCACTTTCCTAGAAAAGCTAATAGTGTCCTATGCGGAGTGATTTAGCGACTTTCTGGCATGACGAGGGCTCCCGGGCCAAGATGGGGTTGCTGTACGGCCCCGACCCCAGCCCGGAGAGCCGCCATGACTGTCGCATACCTCCCGGCCACGCTGCAACGGCTGATTCGCGCCATGGCCTCTTTCCTCCACCAACGCCCCGCCTGGCGACTCGCCGTCCTGCTCCAAGGCGCCCTCTT
>JBBROG010000512.1:0-2188 GCA_038229635.1 Gemmatales bacterium | reverse complement strand
TGGCGAGCCAGTTCCTGGAGCAGGCCCTCGGCGTCGCCGCCACGGACGTCAAGACCGCCGAGTTCTACCAGGCCGCCACGGCCGAACAGCACGTCACCCAGTAGCACCGAGCGCCCCGCGGGGACCGCACCCGGCGGTCCTCGCGGGGCCTGTAGCGACCACCACTCGTCCCCCGTCACCGGCCTCTCAATAGATAAGAAAGGACAATCACCGCCATGCAGCTGACCGAGCAGTTGACCGACTACGTGAACGCGGCCTTCACGGGCCTGTGGGTGCAGACCCATGAGGCCGACGAGGCCGAACGTGAGATCGCCCGCCTCGCCCGCGCGCGCGGCTGGAAGCTCGCCGCCTGGGACGTCGCCAACGGCCTGCGTCTGGCCGGCAACGGCCACGGCGACGGTCCGCGACCCGACGGCGCCGCCGGCGACCCGCTCGCCGCCCTGCGCGCCCTGCCGGCCCTCGCTGAGCGCGACGGCACGGCCCTGCTCCTCCTGCACAACTTCCACCGATTTTTGGCAAACCCCGAAGTCGTGCAGACCTGCTTCGGCCAACTCGTCGCCGGCAAGCAGCGGCGCACCTTCGTGGTCGTGCTGGCGCCGGTCGTGCAGATCCCCGTCGAGCTGGAGAAGCTGTTCGTCGTCCTCGACCACGCCCTGCCCGACCGCGCGGCCCTGGAGCGCATCGCCCGAGAGCTGACCGGCGACCGGCCCGACGACCTGCCGCAGGGCGAGGACTTACAGCGCGTACTCGACGCGGCCGCCGGGCTCACGCGCTACGAGGCCGAGGGGGCGTTCGCCCTGTCGCTGACGCGCCACAACGTCCTCCGGCCGGACAGCGTCTGGGAGCTGAAAGCGCAGGCGCTCAAGAAGAACAACCTGCTGACGCTGCACCGCGGCGCCGAGTGTTTCGACGCCCTCGGCGGCCTGAACAGCCTCAAGGACTTCTGCCGCCGGGCGCTGCGCCCGGGCAAGCAAGTCCAGGCGCGCGGCGTGCTGCTGCTGTCTCCGCCCGGCTGCGGCAAGTCGCAGTTCTGCAAAGCACTCGGTAATGAGGTGGGGCGGCCGACTTTGGTCCTGGACGTCGGCGCGCTGTACGGCTCCCTGGTCGGCGCCACGGAGGCCAACGTGCGCCAGGCGTTGAAGATCGTTGACGCGATGAGCCCCTGTGTCCTGTTTCTCGACGAGGTCGAGAAGGCGCTGGCGGGCCTCGGCGGCGTGGGCGATAGCGGCGTCTCCACCCGCCTCTTCGGCGCGATTCTCACCTGGCTGAGCGACCACGAGTCTGACGTCTTCGTGGTAGCGACCGCGAACGACATCAGCAAACTGCCGCCCGAGTTTGCGCGCGCCGAGCGCTGGGACGCGGTGTACTTCCTCGACCTGCCCGCAGCCGCCGAGAAAGACCTCATCTGGTCCATGTACCGCCAGCACTACGGCCTTCCGGACAGTCAGGCGCGGCCCGACGACAGTTCGTGGACCGGCGCCGAGGTGAAGTCGTGCTGCCGGTTAGCCGCCCTAGTCGACGTCACGCTGACGCAGGCCGCACATCACGTCGTGCCCGTCGCCGTCACGGCGGCGGAGCAGGTGGAGCGGCTGCGGACGTGGGCCAGCGGCCGCTGTCTGTCGGCCTCTGCACCCGGCGTCTACCGCCGCGACGGCGAGTCCGCGCCCAAGCCTTCACGCCGCGTGCAACGCGGCCCCGCCAACAACTGACCGACTCGCACGCCCCGTCCGCCTCCGGGCCGTGTGGCGCCAATCCCGGCGCCCACGGCCCGCGTTCGTTGTCCCTCCCGACCAACACCTGCAAGGAGTGTGCCCGTGAGTACCTTGACCGTCGCCGACATCCCGCTCGACACCGAGGCGCCCGCCCAGCGCCTGCGCCGCACCGCCGCGGCCGTGCGCGTCGGCCTGCACTGGTGGGGCGTCCACCGCGCCCTCACCAGCCAGCAGCGTGAGGAGTTCGGCACCGCGACCGCCGCCGACGCCCGCCTGCTCACCGCCGGCAAGAAGCTGATCGATACCCGCCACGAAGCTTTCCGCCGCCTCACGTCCGTGCGCAGCCGTCTGACCGGCTACTGGCGCGGCCTGACCCTGCCGTTCACCGAGCCGGGCGTCCGCCTGCTCCGCCAGTCCGACGTCGAGGCGTTCGTCCATACCATGGAAGGCTTCCGCGACGAACTGACCCAGGCGGA
>JBBROG010000511.1:0-2209 GCA_038229635.1 Gemmatales bacterium | reverse complement strand
TAGCCGACGCCGACGTCGCCGTGGCGTGCGAACAGCCGCAGGCCGTCGGCGCCCGCCCGGCACAGCACCAGCGGCCACGGGCGCCGCGGCCCCGAGTCGAAGAGCGCACGTCGCACCACCGTCCGGAACGTCCGGACCAGCGCGCGCGGGATCGGGATCACAGAGTCACCTTCCTTTCTGGTTGGGTCAAGGGCGCGCGAGAAATGGGGACGATACCCGCGGGTCAGTCGACGCGCCAGCCGGCCGCCGCGATCTCCTCCGGCGTGTCGAACACTTCGCGGGGCAGCGCCAGGAGTTCGGCCTCGGTGGCCGGCAGTCTAAAGACGTTCGTGAAGAAGACGGTTGCCCGGTAGCCGGGCCGTTGCGCCCGCGTCCAGCAGTCGTAGAGCACGCCGTGGTCCTGCCCGCCGCCGGCACGCCGGCGGGTCAGGGGCAGGAACGGCCACGCCGGCCACAGCGCCGGCGTACTGAAGAAGAGCAGGTGGCGCCGCTGCTCCCCGACCGGTTCGGGTGGGGCGTTCATGCGACCTCCACGAAGTAATGGGTTGAGAAGAAAGTGCGGGACGCGCCGGCGACGGCGGGGGTCAGTCGCCCGCGCCGCCCAGGCGGAAGCGCTCCAGCCAGACGACCTCGGCCGCCAGCGCCTCGGAACGCAGCGCGAACGGGCCCAGCCGCGGGCCGGCGCTCGGTGACAGGTCGGCCCACCAGCGCCCGGCTGCGTCGGGCTCGACGTGACTGGCACGGCGCACGGACACCTCTCCCAGTGCGGCCAGGTCGAGGCGCTCGTCGTACAGGCAGGTCACCACGCCGCCGGGGTCAATCCGCAGTCGCATGGCCACCCCCGTTCGCCGCCGGCTGCATGCGGATGAGCCGCCGCCGCGGCGCATCCGTGATCAGCCCCTCGACCCGCGCCTGCACGCCCGCCATCTCGGCGGCCACGTGGCGCCGCAGGGCGCCGTCGTCGCGCAGCTCCTGCGGCGCCACGCCCCGGACCAACCGCCGCCCTTCCTCGACCAGCGCGTCCAACTCGGGGTTGCTGCGCACGTTCAGGTTCTGGAAGCGCTCGAAGAACTCACCGAGATTGGTGACGGCCGAGTCGCGGAAGACGCGCCGGTCGCCGTTGTCGCCGTCGGCGAGGCGGCCGGCCAGGTGCGACAGCAGGCGGGCGAACTCGGCGGCGAACGCCTGCTCGGCCAGGCGCACCGCCTCGTCGAAGCGGGCGGCCACGCGCCGCCGCTCCTCCTCGTAGACCTCGGGGCTGAGGCGCATGAGATAGGACGGCGGCTCCAGACTGGGGAAGTCCCATTCGACCGCGAACAGGCCGCGGACGGAATCCGGGTAGTCGGCCGGGTTGTACAGCCGCCCCAGCCGGCGGCGGGCGTCGTCCTTCACCGCCCCGTAGGCGGCGCCCAGCTCGACTTCCGCCTGGGTCAGTTCGTCGCGGAAGCCTTCCATGGTATGGACGAACGCCTCGACGTCGGACTGGCGGAGCAGGCGGACGCCCGGCTCGGTGAACGGCAGGGTCAGGCCGCGCCAGTATCTGGTCAGGCGGCTGCGCACGGACGTGAGGCGGCGGAAAGCTTCGTGGCGGGTGTCGATCAGCTTCTTGCCGGCGGTGAGCACGCGCGCGTCGGCTGCGGTCGCGGTGCCGAACTCCTCGCGCTGCGGGCTGGTGAGGGCGCGGTGGACGCCCCACCAGTGCAGGCCGACGCGCACGGCCGCGGCGGTGCGTCTGAGGCGCTGGGCGGGCGCCTCGGTGTCGAGGGGGATGTCGGCGACGGTCAACGTACTCACGGGCACACTCCTTTCGGGGGTCGGTCGGGAGGGATGACGAACACGGGCCGTGTGGCGCCAGGATTGGTGCCACACGGCCCGGCGGCGGGCGGGGCATGGGGGTCAGTTGTTGGCGGGGCCGCGTTGGACGCGGCGTGAGGGCTTGGGCACGGGTTCGCCGTCGCAGCGGTAGACGCCGGGTGCGGAGGCCGACAGACAGCGGCCGCTGGCCCACGTCCGCAGCCGCTCCACCTGCTCCGCCGCCGTGACGGCGACGGGCACGACGTGATGTGCGGCCTGCGTCAGCGTGACGTCGAGTAGGGCGGCTAACCGGCAGCACGACTTCACCTCGGCGCCGGTCCACGAACTGTCGTCGGGCCGCGCCTGACTGTCCGGAAGGCCGTAGTGCTGGCGGTACATGGACCAGATGAGGTCT
>JBBROG010000510.1:0-2215 GCA_038229635.1 Gemmatales bacterium | reverse complement strand
CGGCTGTGGGATGTAACCCCTTTCGGGGTAAAAGGCCCCCGACCCTACCCCGAAGGGGTTATATCCCACAGCCGGGGGTCGCGCAGCGCACCCCCGGAACGATCACACGCACCCCCGGAACGATCACACGCACCCCCGGAACACTCCCATGCGTGACCTGCTCGCGGAACTGACGACGGCCCTCGACGGCGGCCGCGCCTGCGTCTACTGTTCGGTCGTGGAGACGCGCGGTTCGACGCCGCAGAAGGCGGGCGCGGCGATGCTCGTCTTCCCCGACGGCGGCCAGCGCGGCACCCTCGGCGGCGGCTGCGTCGAGGCCGAGGTCAAGCAGCGTGCCCTGCGCGTCCTCGCCGAGGGCGGCGGGCGCCCCGAAGTGTTCACTTTTTGCCTCGACGACAACTACGGCTGGGACGACGGCCTCATCTGCGGCGGGCGCATGAGCATCCTCGCCGACCCGCTCACCACCGAGGACCGTCCCGCCGTCGCCGCCTACTACACCCGTTTCCGCGACCTGGTCGAGGCGGGCCAGGGTTGCACCGAGGCGGTGGTGATCGCCGAGTCGTCCGGGCTCACGATCGGAGCGCGCTACCTCTTCAACACGCACGGGCACCCCGAAGCCCGGCTCGGAGCCGACGCCGCGCCGGACGTCGTCGTGAGGAACGTCTTGCCGCTGGAGCGCCGCCCTGGCCCGGCGACGCGCGAGGGCATCGCCTTCCTGCCGATCCTGCCGCGCGTGACGCTCCTCCTCGTCGGCGGCGGCCACGTCGGCCGGGCCGTGGCGCGCCTCGCGGCCGAGGTCGATTTCGACGTCTGGGTGGTGGACGACCGCGCCGCCTACGCCGGCGCCGACCGCTTCCCGACGGCCCAGCGCCTCGTCGTCGGCGACATCGGCGACACGTTGAAGAGGTTGTCGGCCGAGGTCGGCCCATCGACGTACTGCCTCGTCATCACGCGCGGCCACGGCCACGACGAGGAGGCGCTGTACCACCTGGCGCCGACGGCAGCCGGCTACGTCGGCATGATCGGCAGCAAGCGCAAGATCAAGCTCATTTACGAGGACCTGATCGCCAAGGGAATCTCCGCCGAGGCGCTGGCGAAGGTCCACGCGCCGCTCGGCTTCGACATCGGCTCGCAGACGGTGCCGGAGATCGCGGTGAGCATCGTCGCCGAACTGATCGCCCAACGCAACCGCGGCACGACGGCGCTGCCGCCGCGCGCGCCCGTGACAGTGCGGCCGTGAGCTACGGCCAAAGACTATCCCAGATCGGTTACCGACCGGCGCCGGGTGCGGCAATACCAACCGAGGAGGCTGAGAGACCCCACGCCAAGGAGGGCGAAACTGCCGGGCTCCGGTATGGTGACGGCGGCGGCGGGTGGCGAGTTGAGGATGACGTTGTCGAGGTCGCCGTTGTCGTCCCCGTTGATGAACTCGCCGCGAATCCTCAGCGAGGTGAGCGAGGCAAGGGCCGTCTGAAACTGGGCCTGGGTGGGGGTTGCCCCGCTGAGGTTATTGAGGTGCCAGCCCTGGGCGCTCTCGAGGAGCGACACACTGTAGGAAGTCCAGATGTTGCCGACGGCAGGGTTGTTGGGCGTGTCGAACGCCAGGGTAATTCCTCCGCCTGTCAGCGTGACGTCTCCGTTGGGCTCGTCGTACTGAGTGCCGCCCGGATGCTCCCGGAGGTCGAACGTCAGCGTACCGCGGTAGGCCGCCGAAACGTTGCCCAGGAACTTCGCCGGGGCGACCCAGGACCAGGTGCGCCCGTCCAGGATGTCGGCGGCGTTGAGATAGCCGCCCGGGTTGCCCCCGCTGGGGTTGTAGGTCAGGGAGTTGTTGCCCCCGCCGAGTTCGTTCGCGATCCAGCCGTCCCTGTCGACGTCGAAGGTGCTGCGCGCGATGACCCCCGCTAGCACGGGGCGGGGGAAGATCGCCAGGAGAGAGAACAGCACCGCCAGAAAGGTGAAGTGTTTCACGGGGGCCTCCGATCGATGAAAGCGCGAACCGCTCGCAATCACAATGTCGTATTGCGCAGCGTCGGTGAGAGCGATTGTAACGGCGTGCGGGGCGAAAGCAAGAATTTTCGAGACTTTAGCAAAGTTAGTGCAGTGACTCAGGCTTGGAGCGCGCCTGATGCAGCGTCGTCAAGGTATGCCGGCGTCTGGGGGCCTGCTGTTCGCGGTGCATGTCCAGCGCCAGACGCTGCTCCAGATGCTCCTT
>JBBROG010000509.1:0-2230 GCA_038229635.1 Gemmatales bacterium | reverse complement strand
GGGCGGGGGCGTGTGTGGGTGGGGTCGTTCTTTTTATTTTGTCTCGCCGTCTCATTTATTACTACTCTCCCGCCGCCCCCCCGCCCCCGGGGGGGGCGGGGGGGGGGGGCCCGCCCCCCCGAGCCTCCTGTGACTTCGCCCCTCACCCCCAACCCCTCTCCCCGAAGGGGAGAGGGGAGCTTACGGGGGAAGTCACGCATGGCCGTCAACAAGCCGCGCCCGATGCTCGCCGACTACGTCGTCATCGCCCTCAGCCCGGCGCTCATCATCGCGCTGGAAGTGAGCCTCGTCTTCTTCCTCATCGCGGTCTGCTACGGCGGCGCCTTCGTCGGCCGCCTCAACTGGGGCATGTTCTGGTTCACCTTCGGCATCGTTCTCGTCGCCCGCATCTCGATGGAGTACGGCATCGAGGACCGCGCCAAGCTGTACGGCTCCGTCCTGGCGTTCCTCGGCTGGTTCTCGATGGGCCGCTTCGTCGACTACCCGGCGGGGCTGGAGGGAATGAGCTGGGTCGTCAACGCCGGGCTCGTCGCCCTGGTCTGGTGGACGTCTTACAAGCTCGTTTACGACTGCACCTACATCGACGAGAAGGCGGAGGCGATCGGCACTGGTGTCTTGCAGGCCGCCGGCCTGGAAGAAGGAGCGCCGGGCGACGCCGCCGAGGAGGATGAGGAGGAAGAAGCTTACGCCGGCAAGCCGAAGCCGGACTGGTGGCAGCGCTACCAGGAGTACCGCGCGGCCCACAAGAAGGCGCCGACGCCGGGCGTCTGGGTCGTCTACTACTCGCTGGCGGCGCTGCCGATCTTCGGACTCGGTCAGGCGCTGATTCCGGCGGAAGAAATCGGCCAACGCCGCTACGTCTTCTGGCTGATGGCGGCCTACGGGGCGAGCGCCCTCGGGCTGCTGGTGACGACGTCGTTCCTCGGCCTGCGCCGCTACCTGCGGCAGCGCGGCATTCCGATGCCGAAGGCCCTCGCCGGCGCCTGGCTCGGCTCCGGGGCGCTGCTCACGTTCGCCTTCCTGACCGTCGGCGCGCTCTTGCCGCGGCCGAACGCCGAGTATTCGCTCCTCAGCTTTACGCCGGCCGGTTCGAAGGATCGCGACGCCTCACAATACGCCCTGAAGGACGGCGACCCCGGCAAGGGCGACGGCCGCGCCGGCGCCCAACAGATGGACGAGAAGAAGGGCGCCCCCGTCAATTCGGACCAGAAAGACAAGCAGGGCGGCGGCGGCAAGGGCCAGGCGAAAGGGCAAGGCCAGGGGGAGAATAAAGGACAGCAGAAGGGCGGCGACGCGAAAGGCAAGGGCGACAAGAGCGGCGACGGCAAGAAGGGAGAAAGCAAGGACGACGCGAGCAAGCGCGACGCCAAGGACGAGGGGAAGGACGACCGCGACGGCAACGACAACAAAAGCGATCCGGGAAACAATCAGCAGGCGCGCGACCCGAAGTCGGGGAAGACGTCCGGTTCGACCTCGTCGCGCAAGAGCAGCAGTTCGTCGTGGTCGCCGCCGGCGTTCGTGGGGAAGACCGCCGGCGTGCTGAAGTGGGTCGTGTTCGCCGTCCTCGCGGCGGTGGCGGTGGTCTTCGTGCTGCGCGGCGGGTTGCGCTACCTCGCGAACTTCTTCGACTGGGCGCGGCAACTGCTGGAGGCGCTGCGCGCGCTGTGGGAGAGCCTCTTCGGCGGCGGGCGTCGCGCCGGGCGCGCGGCGACAGGGGAGGCGGAAGGCGAGTCGGAAGAGCGTCGTCCGCGGCGTCCGTTCCGCGCGTTCACGAACCCGTTCCTCGACGGGCGCGGCGACGACATGACGCCGGCCGAGTTGGCGCGTTACAGCTTCGAGGCGCTGGAGGCGTGGGCCTACGAGCGCGACCTGGGCCGGCGTCCCCAGGAGACGCCCATCGAGTTCGCCGACCGCGTCGGGGGTGACGTGCCGGCCCTCGACGCGGACGGGCGGCACCTGGCGGCGCTGTACGCGCGGGTGCTGTACGCCAAGGGCGGGCTGCCGTCGACCTGGCGCGGGACGCTGGAGAAGTTCTGGGAGCGGATCGAGGCGGTGGCGGAACAGCCGCTGTCGGCGTGAGCGATTTGCCCGGGTCCATTCCCGTTACTGCGCCTTTGAGGTAGGCTTGCCGAGGCGGTGGCGGCCGACCGAGCGGGCATAGGGACGAGGGCGTCGCCAGTTTCGGTCGGCGCGGCCGTCTTCGCTCAGGTAGGCGCTGCGAACCTGCACG
>JBBROG010000508.1:0-2257 GCA_038229635.1 Gemmatales bacterium | reverse complement strand
GCTGGCCCGTCGCCGCAGCCGTTGCCGGCGCTTCTGGGCGGCGCTGGGCCAGGCAGGCGAAGGTCATCGCCTGGGCGAAGACGGCACCTCCCAAGTCTTAACTTGATCCGTATGGGGGTCGCGCGGCGCACCCCCGGAACGACTCACGCGAACAGCATACCGGCGTAACCGACGACGCGGCTGGTGTCGCCGGTGACGTCGGCCGTTGTCGCGTAGCCGACGCGCTCCGCCTTGCGGGCGCCGCCGAGCAGGCGCAGCGTCTCCAGCACGATCACCGCCGGCAGCACGCCGCACATGCTGATGTGGTTCTCCGTCACCGTCTCGTACAGCCGCTCCGGGTCGCCCGCTTCCAGCGCCTCCAGCGCCAGCGCGTCGAGGCGGCGGTTCTCCGCGTCGGCGGCGAAGTGGTTCATGTCGCTGGAGATCAACAGCAAGGGCGGCTCCGGACACCCGCGCACGAAGTTCGCCAGCCCCTCGGCGAAGCGCTTGCAGCTCGCCAGGTCGCCGTGGCCGAGGGCGATGCCGACGACCTTGGTTTCCGGCGCCAGCTTCGCCAGCAGCGGCAGTTCGACCTCGACGGCGTGCTCGCGCTGGTGCGCCGCCGCGTCCATCTCCAGGCCGGGGATCGCCTGGCTCAGCTGCCGCGCCATCACGAAGTCGGACGCGACGCTGAGGCCGGGTAACTCCCAGGTCTGATGCGGCGCCACCGCCCAGTCGACGCCGAGGGCCGTGTGCTTCGGGCCGAGGACGATGACGTGCTTGGGGATCTTGATTCTCTTGAGGACGTCGGCGGCGACGCGGCCGGAGAACTTCAGTCCCGCGTGCGGCACCAGCGCCGCCCGCCACGTCTCCTCCTTACGCTCCCCTTCGAGGAGGCGGTCGACGGCGGCCGACAGGGCGGCGGGGTCGGCGTCGTAGAAGCTGCCGGCGACGGCGGCGGGGCGCGCCGCCGGGCCGCGCAGCGCCCGCGGCGCCGTCGACACCTTCACCGGCTGCACGCTGCTGATGACGTCGAGGCTGTAGACGGCCGCCGCCTTCGGGTGGGTGACGTGCGCCTGCCGCGCCGCCTCTTCCAGCACCTTTTCCGGCGCCTTTTCGGGGTCGTAGACCAGGCCCGACTTGTTGCGCTCCAGCACGAGCAGGGCGCGGCGGCTCGGGTCGAAGCCGGCGAGCTGCGGGTCGGCGACGGTGCCGTGCATCATCGGGTCGTGCAGCAGCGTCACGCCCATCGGCACCGAGCCGAGCGTCCCGAGGCGCAAGCCCTGCTGGACGAAGTACTGCGCCGCCGTCTGCGTCAGGGCGAACAGCGTCGATTGCAGCGGCAGGCCGGGGCGCACGGACACCTGCATGAACGGCCGCACCTCGGTCGTGTCGGGCCGCTGCAGGGTGAGGACGACGCCGCTGAGGTTGCCGTCGGGGGCGCCGTAGTGGTAGTAGCTCGGCGTGGCTCCCGTCAGCAGCGCCGACAGGTTGCCGCGGCAGAAGTCGACGAAGCCGGGCAGGTCGGACGGGGTGCAGACGCGCGAGCGCGCCGACGGCCTCGGGGCGCCCTCGGCGACGACGGGGCCGTGCAGCGCCTCGCCCTCGAAGGTGAGCAGGGCGGTGTCGTCGTCGCGCCAGGCCGTCGGCGGCAGGCCCGCCTTGACGCAGACCTGGTCGAGGAGGCGGCGCGCGTCCCAGCCGTTGTCGGTCGCGACGCCCGGCAGGAACAGGCCGTGGGCGTCGCCGCGCTGCACCTGGACGCCGTGCTTGCCGAGGGTGATCGCGCCGAGACGATCTTCGCCCTTGGCCTCGACGCGCTCGGGTCCGTGGAGAATCCAGACCTCCAGATCGAGGTAAGGTAATTCCTCCGGGGAGACGGGCGGGAAGCGGTGGTCGTCCCAGGCGGTGCGGGCGGCGGCGTGTTCGAGGGCGCGGCCGAGCGGGACGGAGCCGACCAGGAGGCCGCAGCAGGAGCGCAGATGTCCGCCGCGCTTGAGGCTCACGAAGGCGCCGGCGACGGGCCGGTCGCGCAGCTCGCCGAGGCCGTCGCCGAGGGCGGCGTGCCCGTAGGCGACCGCGTCGCGCAGCAGCGCGGCGGCGGCCGCGACGACCTGGTGGCGCTGTTCCGCCGTGAAATCGGGCCGCCCGGCCGGCGGCGGGGCGGGAGTCGGGGCCTGTTCCACGGGGGGAGACATGGCCAGGGTTCCTCCAGGGGGTTGACGGGCCGAAAAGCTCCCCTCTCCCCTTTGGGGAGAGGGGTCGGGGGTGAGGGGCG
>JBBROG010000507.1:0-2325 GCA_038229635.1 Gemmatales bacterium | reverse complement strand
CCGCGCCGCCCCCGCCCCCCCCCGCCCGGCTCCGATCCACCCCACCCCCCGCCCTGGCGCCGTCCCCCCACCCCCCCCCTCTCTGCCCAACCACCCGGGGCCCCGCCCCCCCCCCCCCCCCCACCCCCGGATAACGACGAGGCTCCCATGATCGAGACGCGCGACCTGACGAAGATGTACGGCGACCTGTACGCGCTGAACCGCTTGACGATCAAGCTGGAGCGCGGCGACGTCTACGGCTTCATCGGCCCCAACGGCGCCGGCAAGACGACGACGATGCGCATCCTGGCGACCTTGCTCAACCCGACCTGGGGCGAGGCGACGGTGTGCGGCTATTCCATCTACAACGGCGCCAAGGAAATCCGCCGCATGATGGGGTACATGCCGGACTTCTTCGGCGTCTACGACGACATGAAGGTGATCGAATACCTCGAATTCTTCGCCGCCGCCTACCGCATCAAGGGGCCGGAGCGGCGCCGCAAGTGCGAGCAGGTGCTGGAGCTGGTCGACCTCGGCTACAAGCGCGACGCCCTGGTGACGAGCCTGTCGCGCGGCATGACGCAGCGCCTCGGCCTGGCGCGCGTGCTGCTCCACGAGCCGCAGGTGCTGCTGCTCGACGAGCCGGCCAGCGGCCTCGACCCGCGCGCCCGCATCGAGATGCGCGGCTTGCTGAAAGAGCTGCGCAACATGGGCAAGACGATCCTGGTGTCGAGCCACATCCTCCCGGAGTTGGCCGACATCTGCAACAAGATCGGCATCATCGAGCGCGGCAAGCTGCTGTTCGACGGCGACGTGCAGTCGGCGATCCGGCAAGTGCGCCAGAAGACGGTCTACGACGTGCAGGTGGCCAACGGCCTGAACAACATGGCGAAGGATCACCTGGAGAGTCACGCCGACGTCTTCAAGGTCGAGGTGAACAACGAGGAGGACACGCTGCGCGTCACGCTCAAGGATGAGGTCGCCGACGGCAGCTTCATCGCCGAGGTGATGGTCAAGAATGGCTTCCGCCTCAAGATGCTCCGCGAGGAGGAAATCGACCTCGAAGACGTGTTCATGGGCATCACGAAGGGAATCACCAACTGACATGCGAATCCTCGTCACCGGCGGCGCGGGGTACATCGGCAGTCACGCCGTTCGCCTGTTCCTGGCGCGCGGCCACGACGTCCGGGTCTACGACAACCTCTGCCACGGCCACCGCAGCGCCGTGCCGGCGGACCGCCTCGTCGTCGGCGACCTCGCGGAGACGCAGCGCCTCGACCACACCCTCGTCATGCACCGCACCGAGGCCGTCGTCCACTTCGCCGCCTTCGCCTACGTCGGCGAGTCGGTCACGGACCCCGGCAAGTATTACCAGAACAACCTCGTCAACACGCTCGGCCTGATGGAGTGCCTGCGCCGCCACAAGATCGGCCGCTTCGTCTTCTCCAGCACTTGCGCCACCTACGGCGTCCCCGACGCGGTGCCGATCACCGAGGAGGAGAAGCAGAAGCCGATCAACCCCTACGGCAACGGCAAGCTCGCCGTCGAGTGGGCCTTGGCCGACTACGCCGCCGCCTACGGCTGGGGCTACGCCGCCCTGCGCTACTTCAACGCCGCCGGCGCCGCTCCGGACGGCGCGATCGGCGAGGACCACGACCCCGAGACGCACCTGATCCCGCTCGTCCTGCAAGTCGCGCTGGGGCGGCGCCCGCACGTCGAAGTCTACGGCACCGACTATGCGACGCCGGACGGCACCTGCGTCCGCGACTACGTCCACGTCGACGACCTGGCGGAGGCTCATTTGCTGGCGCTGGAAAACGTGCGACCCGGCGAGGGGCTGAAGCTGAACCTCGGCACCGGCCGCGGCTACAGCGTGCGCGAGGTGATCCGCGCCGCCGAGGAGGTGACGGGGAAGAAGATCGCCGTGAAGGAAAGTCCGCGCCGGCCCGGCGACCCGCCGGCGCTGGTGGCGTCGTCGGCGAAGGCGGGCGAGGTGCTGGGCTGGCGGCCGCGCTACGACGAGTTGCGGCCGATCGTCGAGACGGCGTGGAACTGGCACCGCACCCATCCCAGAGGGTACAATGACCGCAAATAGCGCCCCCCTTCGAGCGGGAACGTGGTCATGATCGAGCTGACCCCCGAGCAGCGGCAGGCCGTGGAACAGCGGCACGGCGAGCCCGTGTGGCTGGTCGACTCGTTCACGCACGACGCCTACGTCCTCCTCCGCGCGGAAGTCTACGAGCGCCTGCCGGGAGCGCGGCCGCGCCCCGCCGACGTCGGCGCGGACGACATTCCGGAGATCGCGCCGGGGATTCTTCGGTCGATGCGGGCGTTCTGGCGCGACCT
>JBBROG010000506.1:0-2364 GCA_038229635.1 Gemmatales bacterium | reverse complement strand
CAAGGAAGGCCCGTGTAATAGATCAAGATAGGGCAGGAAGGCCTCGTGTCAAGTGGGAAAACGGCAGCTGCGCAACGCCCTCGGCGTCCGGGGTGCGTTGAAGGCTACTTTACAGGCCAAGGAAGTGCCATTCGGGACCGTATCCATTCTCCCGCCCCCGAGGCGCCGGCCAAGAGGCCGACGCCGGACGTGCCCCTCGCGGCGCTCTCTTCGTCGCGGACCGTCACCGTCCGGCGATCAGACGTCCTGGCCTTCGAGGGCGTCGGCCGCGTTGGCGAGGCCGTTGCGGCGGAGCCCTTCGAGGTACTCCGCCTTCGACAGGGCCGGCCGTCGCAGCGAGGCCCGGTGTTCGGACGCGGCGGCGGCGACAAGGCCGGAGTCGATAAGGAGGGCCGCGAAGGTGTCGGGCGTCACGGCCGTGACGCCGAAGGGGCCGAGGACGGCCGCCGGGAAGTGTTTGAGGTTGAACGTCACGATGACGTCGGCGACGCAGGCCAACGCGGCGGCGAGGACGTGACGGTCGTTCGCGTCGGGCAGCGTCAGCCGTTGCTCCCACCGCTCGTAGCCCCGCACCCGGCAGCCCCGGACGTGTTCGTCCATGAGCTGCCGGGTCCGCAGCAGGGCGGGGCGTTTCGCTTCGGGGCGCACGCGGAGGACGGAGCGAATCCATTCGCGGTGGATCCGCCCCGTCCACTTCGCCCGCATCAGCCCTCCCTCTTGCCCGTGGACGGCCAGGCGGACGAGGAAGTTGCGGAGGAAGTCCCCGTGGAAGACGCAGGCGTCGTAGACGGCGACGAGGGAACTCATGGGCGCGTCACCTGACCGTCGGCACCATCCCCTGGACTTCGTTCAGGCCCGACTCCTCGGCGAGGCGTACCATCTCGTCGGCCGCGTCCTTCGCCCGCCGGAACATCTTCGCGCGGTAGTCCCGCAGGGCGGCGCCGGGGATGCGGCGGTGCTTCCCCACCATGCGGCACGGCAACTCCCCGCGTCGGACCAATTTGACGAGGAACGGCCGCGACACGTCCAGGAACGCGGCGGCCTGGGTCGTCGTCATCTCCTCGGGCATCGGCTCCCGCAGGCCCTCGTAGGCCCGGCGCACGGCGGCCTCCAGTTCGGGAGACACCTCGACGGCGACGCCGCCGACCGAGACGCGGACGTCGCCCGCCTGCCTCCCCCGATTCGGGAACGGCTTCCCGACGTCCTGCCGTCGCGCCTTCGCGGCCCGCTTGGCCTTGGCGGGCTGGATCGGCGGCGACGTCATCGCGCCCTTGCGCGGCGGGTTGGACACGGGACACCTCCCTCGGCCAGGGCCGTTGCGGGCGTAAAGCACGCCCAAGACAGTGTATCGTCCGGGGAAAGCAAGTGCAACAAGTGAAACAGTAACCGCTGTCGCATCTGACCCGCTCACCCTGCCCCACCCTTCCTCTTGCCCTGCCTCGGCCGCTTCGGCGCATCGACAGCTGGCGCCCCCTCCCCCTCCTTGGCCTTTGCCGGCCTCCCCGGCTTCGACGGCGCTACGTCCGTCTCTGGCGGCTTGACCAGGTCATCAAGAGTGCAGCCGATGGCCTGCGCGACCCGCCAGGCAAGCTCAAGGCTCGGCGCCCGCGTCCCCTGTTCCAGCTTGGCGATACTGTGCGAGGAAGTTCCCGCAGACACGGCCACTTGTTCTCTCGACAACCCTTTCCCTTCGCGCAATTCGCGAAGCCTCGCGGGGAAGGTGTCAATCGTATTGCGCCCCATTCGGAGCCTGCCCCGCGTGCGACGACGCGAGGCGGAAGCTCAGGGAACTGAAGACCGCCCTCATGGAGAGCGTGGCCGAGTTGAACGTCAAGACCCCGCTCGGGTGCCTCGACGTCCGCTGCGACATATGCCACGACGCCGGCGCCGTCCTGACCGACGAGGGGGAACGCTTCCTCGCCGTCGCCCGCCCCGCCCTCGGCCTGCTCGCCGCGCAACCCGCCGCCGACGAAGACGCCGTCGCCTACTGACCGCATCACCTTCGCCGGGGGCGACGTCGCCCCCGGCCTCCCCACCGTCGCCCGGACCCACACCCGTGAATACCCGATGAACACGACTCCGACTGTCACCTGCCAACCCGAACCCGCCCCCGCTTTCCGCCCCCGCGTCGTCGCCCACGGCCCCGACTTCCGCTCCGACCGCTGGGGCTCCGACCCGGACGGCACGCCCCGCGTCTACCACCTGACGCCCATGCAAGCCGCCGTCGTCAAGATTCTCTGGGAGGCGTGGGAGAACTGCACCCCCGACGTCGGCGGCGAATACCTCCTGGAAGCCTGCGGGTCCGACCGGGACGGCGGCCGCATCGATACTGTCTTCGTCAAACACCCCGCCTGGGGGGCGCTT
>JBBROG010000505.1:0-2376 GCA_038229635.1 Gemmatales bacterium | reverse complement strand
GTCAGCCAGAGTCGCCTCGAGCGCTTCTTCGGCCGCAAGCGCGTGACGCAGTCCTATTCCTGCACCTGCCCCATCTGCCGGCTGTCGTTTGAGGTGCCCGACGGCGCGCCCGGCGGGCCGGCGTCGTGCCCGTCGTGCCGGCGACCGCTGCGGCTCAGTCGCGTGGCGCGCGTCAAGCAAGAGACGTGAGTCGGCCTCACGCCGCGGGCGGCGCCGACTTCACGTCCGGGATGCCGACCACGCGCCGCTGATAGCTGTAATGCGGATTGCTCTCCGGCCGCGGCGCCAGATCCCACACCCACTCCTCGCCCGACCACGGCAACTTCACGCCGCGCAGGGCCGTCAGCCGCTCCGTCAGCTTGCCGCTCCGGTCGAGCGTCAGCCGCTCCAGGTCGCACACAAGACTTACCACCCCCGGCAACTCCCGCAGATAGTCGATGTGAGCCTCGACGAGGTGGCGCGCGAAGGCGTCGATCTCCTCCTTGGGATAGGCGGCGGCGGCGGCCAGGTACTTGCACGGGATGTAGGGCAGCTGCGACAGCAGGTTGACCGAGGCGACGAGATCGACCTCGGCGTCGTCGCGGAACAGGGTCGGCCGGACGCGCGGCAGCGGTTCGCCGCCGGCGTGGGCGAGGCGATAGACCGTCTCGGCGGTGCCGGTGACGTCGGCGGCGAGGGCCGTGGCGTTCGCCAGCCGCCAGCCGGCGCCGAGCGGGTGGACCACGTCGACAAGAACGACCTCGCGGAACGATGAGGTCAACTCCGCCACCGGCACGTCGAGCAGCATCCCCGAGCCGAAGATGACGGCCTTGCGCCGTCGCTGGCAGCGCCCGACGGCGTCGCGAATGACCTGCTTGGTCCGCTCCAGGTGCGGCTCCCAGGCGCGGCGGCAGCGCTGGTGGCGCGCCCTGATGCTGATCTGTTCGTGCAGGTAGCCCATCGCGCGGGCGTAGCGCGGGCAGGGGGTGGCGACGTAGCGGAACAGTTCGGCGAGCATGGAGCCTCGGCGGTCCTCGCGAAACGACCCAGGAGAAATTCGGCCGCGCCGGGCGATGTGGACGACCCTGGCTGCATCGGGGGGCGGAACAAGCGGATCGATGACATCAGCCCGCCGGCGCGTCGGGAGGGGCGGGCGCGGCGAGGCGGGGCTTCAGCCGCCGGCCGAGGAGAACCAAGAAGATGCCGACAGGCGGCAGCACGAACAGCCACAGGTAGGCGATCCCGCGGTCGGCCGGTGGCGGTGCTGGCGGCGGGAGGAACACCGCCGGGTCCGGTTCGGGCCATCCGAAGTCGCTCAGCCGGAACAGCGGCTGGTGCCCTTTGGTGTGCTCCGGCCCGACAAAGTACGTTTTCTCCCACTTGTCGATGGTCGGCGGGCTGGTGGAACGGTTGGTGGCGGTGTGTTTGCTGGACAGCAACCGCGGATGCGTCGGCGTCTCCTCCACCTCATTGCGGACGATAATCTCGGCGAAAGTTAGCGGTTTCGAGTACCGGATCGTTCCGCTCAGGAGGTAGGCATACGTTCCGTCTTTCGCGACGCGTACCACGGCCGTAAAGTCCTCAACCTGCTGGCTGGGTGTGATCCGTTCCGCCGGTGGCTTGATTCGTCGGCCGGTAATCTCGATGTCCCGATTGCCGAGCGAGCGGCACGCCGCCGAGAGCGACGTGTCGAGAAGGAGATCGCTGAACCAATCCAAACCCAGGTGCGTCAAATTGGCGAAACCATAGTAAATCGACAGATCGACGCTCTTGGAGTCCACGGCAAGCCCCGGTTGACCTACTGGGTTCGCGAGACCGCGGACACGGTGCGCGGCCCAAGTCCTGGCAAGCTCGGGCCTGCTCGTCATGTCAACCTCCATAAGACTCTTCGCCTCGCCAGTAATATCGATGAAGCATGAATACTTTGGATTTTGTATACGCGCATAGATTCTTGATTTATTGTAAATGTACTCGCAACAGTTCGGTTCTTTAGTGAAGAACACCACTTCGAACGAGTACCGCGACTTGGTCGGGTTGTCGGGGGTATGCCCCGTCTCGACAAACCGACCGCATTCGTCAGCCGGGACGACGGGACACGCGTCAAGTTTCTCCGCGATGTCTGTCGGCGAGAACGTATCATCCGCTGCCGAGGAGCGGCAACAGACCACGATGGTGATGCACGCCAGTATCCGGATCGCTCGCATCACTGCCTCTGTGCTGATGGGTGAGGGCACGTATCGGCCGACGAAGAACCATGACTAGTGCTCTGTCACAGCTTAATTTTCGGGTAAACCGACTTTAGTTTCGTTCGAGCGTCATCGATCCTCATCTGCCAATCGACGCCGCGTTGCGTGGCGTTGACGTCGATCGACCATGCCTCGGTTTCGTCGCGGAGTG
>JBBROG010000504.1:0-2379 GCA_038229635.1 Gemmatales bacterium | reverse complement strand
CTGGGCAAGGTCTACGGCGCGAAGGACCTCGTCCGCGAGCTGCAGGCGGGCAAGAGGAAGGGGTGAAAGCCCGACGGGCTGGGAACGCAGGGTCAGAGGTGAGCCCCATGTTTTCCAAGGCGCCTGGAGAGTTTCCATGAGCCGCTAAGACCCATGGAGCGCGTCCCTGGACCGACGTGTGGCAAGGAGCGCGGGCGGCCCGCCTGCCCGTTGGTAGGCGCCACGAGATCCGCGCGGGCGAGCCGCCCGCGCTCCTGTCCGGTTCACAGGTAGAGTTGGCGTCGGCGCGAATCCGGGCTGGCGGCCGGGTCGCGGAGCCGGGTTCCAAGGGCGTCAAAGCAGGAGCAGTTCGCAAGCAAGCGGAAGGCGATCGCACGGCAGTCCGCCCGCTTGCGGTCCAGCCGACGGGCAGATGGCCAGATGTGTGGGCGCTACTTTTCGCCTGATGGAGCGGCGAGGTGAACGTTGCCGTGGGCCATCCGGCGGACTTGAAAGTCCGCCCTCCCAGGGAGACAGCGACAAAAAAAAGACGGCGCGGGGAGTTCCCGCGCCGTCCTGTCTGAAGCGGTCTTGTCGCCTTACTTCTTGGCCTTCTTGGCAGGAGCCGGCAGCGGCACGGTCGCGATCGTCTGCAGGATGCGGCTCGCGATCTTGTACGGGTCGCCCTGGGAGTTCGGACGGCGGTCCTCCAGATATCCCTTGTAGCCGTTGTTGGCGAAGCTGTGGGGGACACGGACGGAGGCGCCGCGGTTGGCGATGCCGTAGTTGAACTTGTCGATGGACTGCGTCTCGTGCAGGCCGGTCAGGCGGAGGTGGTTGTCCGGGCCGTACACGGCGATATGCTCGTTCTTGTACTTGTCGAACGCGGCCATGAGCGCCTCGAAGTACTCCTTCCCGCCGACTTCGCGCATGTGCTTGGTCGAGAAATTGGAGTGCATGCCGGAGCCGTTCCAGTCGACATCCTTGCCGAGCGGCTTGCAGTGGAAGTTCACGTCCACGCCGTACTGTTCGCACAGGCGGATCAGGAGGTAGCGGGCCATCCAGACCTGGTCGGCCGCGCTCTTGGAGCCCTTGCCGAACACCTGGAATTCCCACTGGCCCTTGGCCACCTCGGCGTTGATGCCCTCGTGGTTGATGCCGGCGTCCAAGCAGAGCTCGAGATGCGTGTCCACGATCTCACGGGCGATGCTGCCGACGTTCTTGTAGCCGACACCGGTGTAGTACTCGCCCTGGGGCGGAGGGAAGCCGCCGCCGGTCGGGAAGCCGAGGGGGACGCCGTCCTGGTAGAGGAAGTATTCCTGCTCGAAGCCGAACCAGGCGCCGGGGTCGTCGAGGATGGTGGCGCGGGCGTTGGTCGGATGCGGGGTGACGCCATCGGGCATCATGACCTCGCACATCACGAGCACGCCGTTCTTCTTGGTGGTGTCGGGGTAGACCGCGACCGGCTTGAGCAAGCAGTCGGAGCTACGGCCTTCGGCCTGCCGCGTCGAGCTGCCGTCGAAGCCCCAGTTCGGGAGCTGCTCCAGCTTCGGGAAGCCGTCGAATTCCTTGACCTGGGTCTTGCCGCGGAGGTTGGGGACGGGGTCGTACCCGTCCAACCAGATGTATTCCAATTTGTATTTCGCCATGTGAGTGGAGTGTGTTGTTGCAGTGCGATGTCAGCGCCCGACCTGTCCGGGCCTTACGACACGCTGTCCGGTTATGGTCAGCAGCGTCCGGCAGGCCCGAAAAGCAGACGGGGTGCCAGCCGACCTCGGCACCCTCGCCTCACGCCCCGGGAGAAGCGTCTTCCGCCATGATGACGGCCCGATCCCGTTGCGTGGAGATATTCATCCTGAGAACGCGCCTCAATCGTCAAGTGCTCCTTTTTGTGCGGTGTGCGCAGATCCTTCCAGCGCCTCCAGGCGGCGCGGACGGTTCCCGGCTTTTGGTATTGCGCCGGGCGGCCCGGTGGATGTTCTTGGGGTCATGCTCCAGGTGAAGGACACGCTGCGTGCGACGGTGCATCTGGGCTTCGACGGCCGGGTCTTCAAGACGTACCATGGTCCGGACGCGCCGGAGCGGTTCGCCAACGAGGTCCGCGTGCTGCGGCATCTCGAAGCCCGAGGCTGCACGTTCGTCCCCAAGCTGCTGGAGGCCGACCCGGATAAGCTCCGCATCGTCACCACGAACTGCGGCAGCCGCGTCGAGCACCTCGATGCCGCGCGGACGCGGGAACTGTTCGCGGAGCTTGAGCCGTTCGGCGTCCGCCACGACGATCCGGAGATGCGGAACGTCACCTACCGGCAATCCGACGGCCGGTTCTGCCTCATCGATTTCGAGTTCGCCCTGATCCTCCCGGACGCCCGGTGAACGGGGATCCCCGCCTTCCATGCATCG
>JBBROG010000503.1:0-2550 GCA_038229635.1 Gemmatales bacterium | reverse complement strand
GTACCCCCCGTGTCGGTACTCGAACGCCTGTCCGGTGCCGGGATCCTTCGGCACCGGCACGATCTTCACCTGATCGAGTTCGTCGGGCAGTTGGCCGCCGTGAGCGTCGGCGTGCATCCGCAACGCCTCGATCACTCGCAGCGCCGCGAGCTTGCGCTCGATCCGTATCGGAGCCAGGTGTACCTTGCGGATGGCCGGCAGAAAGAGGACGGACAGCCGCGCTGCCTCCGTGTCGGGCGCGGACTTCAAGCGCTTCTCAGCCTCGGCGAACAGGGACCGAGCCTGGGCGAAGAGGAGGTAAGCGGCCTTGAACACCTCGTCGCGCAGCTCGTGATGGTGGTGCGACAGGAAGCGCAGCAGCACCTCGGCAGGGGGCATCGCGTCGATTCGGGACGCCGTCATGCCGACGACCTCGGCGAGATACCTCCGGGCGGCGGGCAGGTCGGGCGACTTGGCCGCCGAGTCGGTCGGCCCATTGCCCGGCTTCATCGGCTGGAGCCGCTCGCTTTCGATCTTGGCGAGCGGCTCCACTTCCTGACGGACGCGTCTCAGGACCGCATCCCATTCCGCGGGCGAGCGCGGTCGGTTCAGGTCGGCCAGTTCGGGGAACTGCATCTCCAGGAGGTTCTGCTCGAACTCGTGGCCCCGGCGCAGGTCGATCACCGGCCGGGGGAGCACCGCCAGCGCCCAGTAGCAATTCGGCGAACCGGCGCGTTCGATCAACTCCAGCAGGCAATCCGCCATCAAACTCGCGCAGGCGACACCGACTAGGCTGCTGATGACGAACGGTCCCTCACTGACCTGCTGACTGAAGGCGAACCCCGTCTCCAGAGTATGCAGCGCATCGGCGTAGCGGTCCTCGGCGATTTCCGCGCGCGCCTTGAGGACGAGCATCTGGGCGTGCATGCGCATCTCCTGGGCGTCGGGCATCAGCAGGCCGATGGGGTTACCGGCGTCCAGCGAGTAATTCCAGTCCGCAGTTGTACGCCGCGCGCCCAGGTCGAGTTGCCGGAAGTTGTACTTGTAGCCGTCGAGAAAGGCCTTCACTTCGGCGAGCGGCAATTTCTCCAGCGGCAGCTTGTTCCACTGCTCCGGCTTCGCCTGAAGTTCCTTCTTCCGCGCATCGCTGCGCGCGTGAGCGAAGCGCAGGTACATCGACACGGCGTTGCCGTCCTTACGTTCCGAGATCATCGGAAACAGCCGGTACTTGAGGGCCGGGACGGGCGCCGGCGCTGGCGTGACGGTCAGGGCGCGGTCAACGAGCCACTTCTCCGAGGGCTTTTTCTCGGCCCCCTTCTCCTTCGCGGACGGCTCTTGTCCGCGAAGGACGGAAAGCAGCACTGCCGGCACAAGGAGCAGGGCGAGGGCGGACCATCGGCGCGACCGAGTCATCGGCAATATCTCCTTGGGGATAACGAAGAGGATCAACGGGAGCGGATACGAATTACGGATCGAGCAGGGCGTCATGTTGCCCGACCCGGAGGACGGACGGATTCGGGGGCGTGGGATCGGGCGGATCGGCTCGAACGACAGCCCGAGCCGGCCAGTCGTCCAGCCCGTGTTCCAGTGCGCGGCGTGCGGCCAGGAAGCTGTCCGGCGCGGCTTCCTCCGCGATCGGTGGCTCCTCCGGGACGATCAGGGCAGGCACCGGCAACGACGGGCTTGGCGAGGGCGCGGTCGGCTGGTGCCGAAGTCGCTGGGCGAGCAATCGTCGCTCGGTACGCTCCGCCGCCAGCCAGACACCCAGGACGGCCGCCAGAACGGACAGGAAGCAGGCGAGGGCCGGCCAGACGAAGCGGGCCGAGCCGGACCGGGCGGCGGCGCGGCCGGCGGCGAACAGCATGGCGTCGGGATGGAGTCCCTCGGCAGCCGGTTCCCAGGCGGACAACCGACGTTCCCATTCACTCAGGTCGTCGGGGCGTTGGGGGTTGGTATCCATCGGCCTTCGAGCCTTTCGCGCAACTGAGCCAGTCCCGTTTGATAGCGACGGTGCGCGGTCGGCAACGAGCAACCGACGAGTCGAGTTCCGGCACTGTCTCATCTGTAGCATTCGAGAGGCATTGGCAACGGACAGTTTGCGTGCGGTTTCACCGTCCATGCCAACTGAATTGGCGGGACTTTCTCACGGGGAGGGCGCTGGGCGGACAGTTTCGGCGCTTCGGCGCCGAAAGTTCGGCGCGGCTATCAGTAGGCATACCAAGTGGTTACGGCAGATTTCAGTCGCCACGTCGGCCGCCAATCTGTCCGCTTCGCCACCCCCAAACGGCCCGTTTTGAGAAAGTCCCTCAAAGAAAAGGCAAGTAGCGCTGTCATTCTAATTTGGCCGAGTCGTCCACAAGCCGCGCGGCCCCTCAAGGCGCCTTCTTTTCCGGTGCCGCGGGCTTGTTGCCGCTAAGGTCGGATTTGAAATAAACAGCCGGGGGTCGCCTCGCGCATTGTCACATAGATCATGTAGGCCGCATCGCCCGACGTCGCGAGAAACGTCATGCCGCCCTTGCTGCTCAGGGTAACGGCCATGTCCCAGTTCTTGCCGCCGTCGCGGGAGCGGGC
>JBBROG010000502.1:0-2644 GCA_038229635.1 Gemmatales bacterium | reverse complement strand
CTTTCCGTGTTGCTCGCCCCTCCCCCCCCCCGCCCCCCCCCCCCCCCCCCCCCCCCCCCCCCCCCCCGGCCGGGGTTGTCAGCGCCCGCCCCGGTCGGCTACCTTGTCTGGGGAGGTTCCACGTCATGGATCGCGTGCGCATCGGCAACGGCTGCGGCTTCTGGGGCGACAACCTCGACGCCCCTGTCCTCCTCGCCCGACAAGGCCGCCTCGACTACCTGACGCTCGAGTACCTCGCCGAACTGACGATGTCGATCCTCGCCCTCCAGAAGCAGCGCCGCGGCGACGCCGGCTACGCCTCTGACTTCCTCGACGTCCTCGAACCCCTCTGCCCCATCCTCGCCGCCCAGCCGAACCTGAAGATCGTCACCAACGCCGGCGGCATAAACCCGCCCGCCTGCGCCGCCAAGGCCCGCGCGATCCTCGACAAGGCCGGCCTGACAGGTCGAAAAATCGGCGTCGTCGGCGGCGACGACCTGATGCCGCGCCTCGACGCCCTCCTCGCCGACGGCCACGCGCTGACCAACCTCGACACCGGCGAGCCGCTTGCGACGGTGCGCGACCGCCTTGTCAGCGCCAACGCCTACCTCGGCGCCCGCCCCATCGTGGAGGCCCTTCGGCGGGGCGCCTCAATCGTCATCACCGGCCGCGTCGCCGACGCCTCGCTGACGCTGGCGCCGGCGGTCCACGAACTTGGCTGGGATTGGGACGATTGGGATAGGTTGTGCGCCGGCACCGTCGCGGGACACCTCATCGAGTGCGGCGCTCAGGCGACCGGCGGACTCTGGATCAACTGGGAGGAGGCGGCCGACCTGGCGAACGTCGGTTATCCGATTGTGGAGATCGAGAAGGACGGCGTCTTTACCATCACCAAGCCGGAAGGCACGGGCGGCGCGGTGAACGTCGAGACGGTGTCGGAGCAACTGCTGTACGAGGTCGGCGACCCGGCGGCGTACCTGACGCCGGACGTGACCGCCGATTTCACGACGGTGACGCTCCGCGAAGTCGATAAAGACGTCGTGCGCGTCGAGGGGGCGCGCGGCAAGCCGGCGACGGAGAGTTACAAGGTGTCGTGTGCCTTCCGCGACGGCTGGATGGCGAGCGGGACGCTGCTGATCTACGGGCAAGACGCCGCCAAGAAGGCGCGGCGCTGCGGCGAGATGATCTTCGCGCGACTGCGCCGCGCCGGGGTCGAGTTGGCACACCACAACGTCGAGTGCCTGGGAGACGGCAAGCGCGAGGTCGTGCTGCGCGTCGCGGCGCGCGACGGCCGGCGCGAGGCCGTCGAGCGCTTCACCAAGGAACTGGCGCCGCTGGTGACGTCCGGGCCGCCGGGCGTGACCGGCTACACGACGGGCCGGCCGTCGGTCCGCGAGGTATTCGCCTACTGGCCTGCGCTCGTCGCCAAGGAGGTCATCGCGTCATGTCCGTGACACACTCGCTGAGCGAGATCGCCCACGGGCGCAGCGGCGACAAGGGCGACCACGCCAACGTCGCCGTGATCGCCTACACGCCGGCCGGTTTCGCCTGGCTGCACGAGTACCTCACGGCGGACGTCGTCCGTCGCCACTTCGTCACGCTCGGCGCGTCTCAGGTGTTGCGCTACGAGGCGCCTAACCTCCTCGCGCTCAACTTCGTCCTCCGGAACGTCCTGGCCGGCGGCGCCAGCCGGTCGTTGCGCACCGACACGCAGGGGAAGACACTGGCGCTCGCCCTGTTACAAATGACTGTTGATTTGCCGGAAGATCATCAGGCCCTGTTGCGCCCGACGGCGAGGAGTGCCCATGAGTGACGATTTGGTCCTGTACGAGTTGCGCGCCCCGGCGGCGGTCATCACGATGAACCGCGCCGACAAGCGCAACGCCCTCAGCCGCAGCCTCATCGCCGCGCTGACCGACGCCTTCCGCCGCGCCGCCGACGACGCCGCGGCGCGCTGCGTCATCTTGACCGGCTCCGGCGCCGTCTTCTGCGCCGGTATGGACCTCGGCGAATTGCAGGAGTCGCTCGGGCGGCAGGGTCAGGACGCCCCCGTCTGGGACGACGCGCTGAAGCTGGCGTCGCTCTTCGACCTGATCTACGCGCTGCCGAAGCCGACCGTCGCGGCGGTCAACGGGCCGGCGGTGGCCGGCGGCGCGGGGCTGGTGACGGTGTGCGACCTGGCGGTGGCGGCGCGCGAGGCGCGCTTCGGCTACCCGGAGGTGCGGCGCGGCCTCGTCGCGGCGATGGTCATGCCGCACCTGCTGCGCCACGTCGGCGAGCGGACGGCGCGTCATCTGCTCCTGACCGGAGAGTTAATTGACGCGGACGAAGCCGAGGCGGTCGGCCTCATCAATGCGTCGGTGCCGTCGGCGGAGGTCATGCCGAAGGCGCTGGCGCTGGCGCACGACTGTGCCCAGGGCGGGCCGCAGGCGCTGGCGGCGACGAAGGCGTTATTAAAGCAGTTCTCGCGGCAGGCGCTGTCCGTCGAGGACGCGAGCAGGGCGAGCGCGGCGCCGCGCCTCAGCGACGAGTGCCGCGCGGGGCTGGAGGCGTTCTTCGCCAAGCGGCCGGCGCCGTGGGCGTCGCAGTATTAAGAGTCTGTTCCGTTAGCCCCCCTCGCCCCTGTACTCAGGGGAGAGGGGTCGGGGGTGAGGGGTTTTTCCGG
>JBBROG010000501.1:0-2654 GCA_038229635.1 Gemmatales bacterium | reverse complement strand
GGGCGGCCGAGCGGATCACGTCGTCGAAGGGCTTGGTGTCCATGGTGCATGACCTCGCGGGCGATGAGAGGACACACTACGATTCGGCGGGCCGCTGGAAAGCCCGTCCACGGGTAATTCTCAACTCGCCCCTCGCCTAACATGTCGCCGTTCGGGACGGAGGGGACCAGCGAGCCGTACTCGTTCCACACCGGCGTCGTCAACGCCCTGATGGGCGACGCCTCGGTCTGCTCGATCTCCGCGAGCATCCCCGCCGCCACGTTCGCCGCCCTCATCACGCGCGCCGGCGGCGAGATCGCTTCCGGCGACTTTTAGGCCGGGTTACGCCCAAGTCCCCCGTTGCGTGCTTACGCGCGCAACGGGGGGCTGGCTGGGCGGCGAGTCGTCGGGCCAGGTCGTTCAGACGGCCAAGGCGGTCGCGCCCTTGGAACGGCCCGACATCTTCCACCAGCCGCCGCCCAACACGGCCAGTCCCAGGCCGGCCAGCACGAGGGCCGATGGCTCCGGGGCGTTCGGCGTTCCGCCGCCGTTGCCGCTATTGCTTCCGGTGCCCGTTGGCGGTGGGGGCGGCAGCGGCGGCAGGGGCGTCGTCGCTGTCGTCCCGTCGTCGATGCTCGCCTGGAGCGTGCCGGGCACGCTGCCGGGGCCGAGGAGCGCCACCGTGTAGTGATGGCCGTTGACGTCAACGCTCTTGGTTTGCCCCTCGGGAAAATTGAGGCCGAGGCCGGAGCCGCTGCCGGCCAAGCTGCCGGAGATGGCCACGGGGAAGCTGACGTTGCCGTGCTGGGTGCCGTCGACGATGTCGAGCCCCAGCGCCGCCTTCTGGCCTTGGCTGAAGGCGTCCGCGCCGGTCGCGATGGCCGGGTTGACGGACCCCGTGGTCAGGACGGCCGCCGTCAGGGTCGTGCGGCCCGACAGCGTGCCGGTCTGGGCCTCGTCGCTGAGGTTCACCTGCCAGGCCGTATGGTCGGAGTAGACCGTGGGAATGTCCGGCCCCCAGTTGGCGATGTAGTCCGCCCGCCCCGATGACGGGAGGAGGAGGAACAGGATGGGGAGCAGGACGAGGGGGGGTCGCCCCCGAGCGGTTGATCGACACGTCATGTGCCTTGTTCCCTTATCGGTCCTTCGTGGGTCCAGGGGCAACGTCTCCCTCGGGGCGGGGCGCGGCCGGCCGGGCGGCCGACGGCTGCCCCGCGAAGAACGGGAGAAATGTAAAGGAAGTCGCTTTTTGAATCAAGTCGGCCTGGCCGCCCGCCGCGTCATTCGTCCGTTGCAATGAGACGCGCCGCCCATTACAAACAAGGAAGGAGACTTGTCTCCGCCCGAGTCGGCCGCGGTCGCTGGCGCGTACTCCGTGGACACCCATGCCCCCGACCCTTTGCTCCCGCTGCCGACATGCCAACCCTCCCGAGGCGGTCTTCTGCCATTTCGACGGGACCGAGCTGCGAGCCGGCGGCAGCGCCCGCGCCGGCCTGCCGCAGGAGTTCGTCTTCGCCTCCGGCCGCCGCTGCCGCACCTTCGACGAATTGGTGCAGGGCTGCCAGTACGAGTGGGAAGAAGCCCGCGACCTCCTCTTCCGGGGCGCCTTCACCGGCTACTTGACCAAGATCGGCCGCCAGGATCTGGTGCGCGCCGCCAAGGAGGCGCGGGCCAACCCCGACCCCGACATCGCCCTGCACTCCTTCGTCAACGCCCTGCCCGTCAATCAGGCACAAGGGCCGCGCCTCGAACTCGAGCCCCGGCGGCTGGTCCTCGGCACCTTCCGCTCCGGCGAGACGCGCGACGTGCGCCTCGTCGTCAGCAACAGCGGTAAGGGCATTCTGCAAGGCAAACTCACCCTGAGCGACGGCGGCAAGTGGGTGCGTCTCGTCGACGGCGACGCCGGCGGCGGCCTCGCGCTCAAGGCGCCGCGCGAGCAGGTCGTTGCGCTGCGCGTCGACGCCCGCGGCCTGCCCGGCCCGAAGGCCTACCTGGCACGGGTGACGGTCGTTACCAACGGCGGCGTCGCCGAGGTGCCGATTCGCCTCGACATCGTCGGCGTCCCGTTCCCCAGGCCGCCCTTCCAGGGCGTCGGCAGTCAGCGCGAGCTGGCCGAGCGCATGAAGGCTCAGCCGAAGCCGGCCGTGCCGCTGCTCGCCCACGGCGACGTCGCCCGCTGGTTCGCCGCCAACGGCTGGACCTACCCCGTCCAGGGGCCGACCGCGCGCGGCGTCGCCGCCGTGCAGCAGTTCTTCGAGGGCATGGGCCTGTCGAAGCCGCCGACGGTCACTCTCGACGAGGACGAATTCCGCTACGTCTGTCAGCCGCCGGAGGTCGCGCCGGGCCAGATCGTCCTGCGCGCCGCGGCGAAGAAGTGGGTCTACGCCCACGCCGACACCGACATGCCGTGGCTCCGCGTCCTCGAGCCGTCGGTCAGCGGGCCGCAGCAGGCCGTCTTGCCGTTCGAGGTCGACTCGTCGCTCATGGACGAGGGGCGCGTCCACGAGGGGCACATCCTGATCGTCGCCAACGCGGGGCAGCGGCTGAGCGCCCGCGTGATCGTGGACATTCGCCGGTCGCAAGAGCCGTTCACGCGCCGCCTGCTGCGGCCGTTTCTGTCGGGGCTGCTGTAAGCCCGCTTGCGGCTTCGCGCCCGCGCCTCCGAGGCGCGGGCG
>JBBROG010000500.1:0-2691 GCA_038229635.1 Gemmatales bacterium | reverse complement strand
CATCTCCACCTTCGGCGTCACCAGCGCCAGGAAGAAGCCCGGCTCGGCGGCGACGGGCCGGTGCGTCAGCGCCGTCAGGCCGACGTCCTTGTCGCCGAGTTGGTAGAAGAGTTGGAAGTCCTTGTCGAGCAGGCCCTGGCTCTTCTCGAACTGCACCGTCACCTGTTTGTCGCTGGTCCGCTTGAGGGTGACGGCATGGGTGGGGCTGTAGACGTTCTGGACGGCGTGCTGCGACGTGATCGTGGCCTCGACCGAGAACGCCTCCAGCGTCGCCGTCGCCTTGCCGTCCGTCTTCAACGGATAGACGTACTCCACCAAGTCGCCCGCGCGGCCGGCGACGCCCGTATAGGAAAGCGTCACCTTCTGATCGCCCTTGGGGGGGACGGGGAAGACCTTCATCTGGAGGAGGTCGGTGCCGAGGTACTCGAGTAGGCCGGGGTCCTGGGTGCGGCGGACGATGCTCGTGTAGATCTCACGCGCCTTCTTCGCCTCGACCAACTCGCCCTTGGTCTCCTTGCCGCCGACCCACATGGTGAACTTGTTGACCGAGGCGCCGCGCGGCACCGGGAAGACGTAGGTGGCCTCCAGCGGCCGGTCGGTGTGGTTGCGGAAGACCTGCTCGACGCGGGTGACGGCGACCTGGTCCTCCAGGGTGATGACGACCTTGTGGCTGAGCATCGCCAACGGCGGCAGGCTCTTCTCCTCCGGAATCAGCAGACCGTGGGCCGGGACCGTGCCCGTCCAGCACAGCAGAACGGCGAGGACAGGTAACAAGCGTCGCATGGCATTTTCCTTTCCCGCGCGGGTGAGAGAATCCCTCACCTATTATGTCGATCCGGACGGCGATTCCTTTCCTCACGGGCGCGGCGCAAAGAAGAACCCTCCGCGCCGACAGACGTTGGCGCGGAGGGTTTCGCAGGAATGCGAAGCCGCGAGCGGCGGACGTCACTTCTTCGCGACGAACATCGTGTTGATCTCCTCGTCGCCGAGCTTCTCCTTGCCGTCGGTCGTATCGACGACCAGCGCCGTGCCGCTCGGCGTCATCCACACGAGATGATTGCCGAGGCGGTAGACGTCCTTCATCTTCGGCTGCAAGTCGAGGATGCGGAAGTAGGCATCGCTTTGCGCCTTGACGACGACGGTCGGCGTCTTGTCCTGGAACGCCTCGTCGATCCAGACGCCGCCGATCTCCATGCAGTTGCGGCCGTAGGCGTTGCACTGGGCCGACTGTTCGAGCCGCGCCTGGTTGCGCAGGTTGCAACTGTAGATCGCCAGGTCGACGCCGTTCTTGCCGGCCTGGACGTAGCCGAAGTCGCGCCGCCGCAGGGCGTCATTCGTCTTATCGAAGGTCTCCTTTTTCGCCTTCGCCTCGTCGAGCGACTTCTTCAGATCCTTGTCGCCCTTGGCGCCTTCGCCGTCGGCCAGTCGCTTGTCCTCGAAGTGGCCGCGACTCGTGCCCAACTCGCCGGGCTTATTTTGGGCCTGGCGGGCGAAATCCCATACGCGCATCTGCGCCTTGCCGTCTCCGCCCTTCAAGGCCGCAGGCGCGGCTTCTGACATCGCGAGCGGGGCGGAAGCGCGGCCCGCGGCGGCGACGGGCACGGGGCCGTCGGGGACGATGAGCCACGAAGTATAGGGCGTGGTGATGCCGTAGCGCTTCGCCAGCACCACCACCTCATCGACGAGTTCCTTCTTCTCGCCGTTGGCGCGAATCTGGTCGAGGAGGTAGCCGACCTTGCGCCGCGCCCAAATCTCCTCCACGAAGCCGCGCTCGTCCCCCGTCTTCTCCGGGAACGTCAGCTCGTACACGAACTCCTTCGCCTCCTTACCCACCGTCCCCGTCAGCTTGAGGGCGCTCGGCCCCTTCCCCGTGTACCTTCCGAGGACGATCAGCTGCTGGCCGTGGAACAGGTCGGGCAGCTGCGCCGGGTAGACCTCGGCCAGGGACACGCTCCCCGTCGTGGCGATCTTGAGGTTCGCCAGCACGGGGTGGCTGATCTTGGTGTAGAGGCCGCTCACCTTGGCCTCGATGTCCTCGGCGGGGCGGACGTAGGTGCTGACGGCGCGTGTCTGCTCCGCCAGCTGGTCCAGCATCGAGGCGTTGACGTCGTCGCCGACGCCGAACGTGAAGAGGCGCGTGTTGGCCGTGTGCCGCGCCCGCACGTTGGCGAGGATCTTGTCCACGTTCGTCTCGCCGATCGTCGGCTGGCCGTCCGTGAAAAAGATGATGTTAAACGTGCGGCTCTCGTCTTTGGAGCGAAACTCCTGGGCCGCTTTCAAGGCGTCGTCGATGGCGGTGCCGCCGGTCGGCTCCAGGCCGTCGATCCACTTCTTCCCTTGCGCGAGCTGGTCGGGCGAGGCGTCGAGGAGGCCGTCGCGGTACTTGTTGACGGTGGTGGCGAAGTGGATCATGGCGAAGCGGTCGGTGCTCGACAGGTTTTCCAGGCAGTAGCGCATCGCCTTGCGCGCCTGCTCCATCTTCGGACCGCGCATGCTCCCCGACGTATCCAGCACCAGGACCACGTCGCGCGGCACCTGGGACTCCTTGCGCATCTCCACCTTCGGCGTCACCAGCGCCAGGAAGAAGCCCGGCTCGGCGGCGACGGGCCGGTGCGTCAGCGCCGTCAGGCCGACGTCCTTGTCGCCGAGTTGGTAGAAGAGTTGGAAGTCCTTGTCGAGCAGGCCCTGGCT
>JBBROG010000499.1:0-2721 GCA_038229635.1 Gemmatales bacterium | reverse complement strand
GGGGGGGTGGGTTCGGACTGGGGGCTGGCTCCGCGCGTCGGCCGCCGGGGGCTTCGCTGGGTGCTACGCCGCGCGCGGCAAGTCTCACGGCGCGTCGCGCGGCGGCAGGTCTTTGCCGACGGTCAGGCCGAGGTCTTCGGCGAGGTTACGCAGCGCGACCACTTGATGCTTCTGCTCGTCGGGGCTGTTCTGGTAGATGACGAGGACGACTTTTTCCAGCGGCGGCCGGTCCTTCTTCCGCGCCTCAAGCGCATCGCGAATCTCCGCGAGGGTGCGCAACCGCTCCTCGCCCTCGAAGCGGTAGAGGCGGCCGTCGCGAACGCGATCGTCTCCCAGCACTTCGACGCGGGCCGTCGCCGATGCCGGCACCTCCTTGCGACCCGCGTCGCTCTTGCGGGTTTCCTTGTCGGGCGGCGTCGCACGGGCCGTCGCCTCGGCGCCCTGGCTGCCCTTGCCGGTGCCGCTATCCAAGCCGGCGCCGCCGAGCAGACCCCAGCCGGTGCCGCCGCCGCCCCAACCGCCGCCGCTGCCGAACAAAAGGATCGCCGCGACGATGCCGACGGCCGCGGCGCCGAGGAGGCGGACGAATCGCAGCGCCAGCGGCGGCACCTTCCGCGTCGTCAGCAGGCGCGACACGAGTTGCGTGACGACGCCGGCGCCGAAGCCGCCGACGGCGGCGCCGCCGGCCACCGCCAGGCTCCGGACGAACAGCTGTTCCAGGTTGCCCGGCGTCGCGACGTCGAGCGCGAACAGAGGCAGGTCGTTCATGGCGTCCCCCGGCCGGGCGGCAGGCCCGGAATGTCCCAGCCGTGCGGCACGTCGCGGAACCAGTCGTCGTACTGCCGGCGCTGGTCGCGGTGCGGGAAGGGGCTGGCCGGCTGGCGCGGGTACAGGATGAGATAATACAGCTCGCGATTGCGGCCGGCCTGGGCCTTGCGGTCGCGCCCGACCAGGGCGCGGGCGTCGGCCTCGGAGCGAACCTCGACGCGCTCCGGATCGTTGAAAAAGAGCCGCCCGTTCGCCGCGTCGATCTCCAGGACGCGGACGGCGAGGCGCTCTTGCAGGACCTCCCTGGTCTCCTGACGCAGTTTCTCCAGCTCCGCGCGGAGCGTGTCGGGCGTGCCGGCGCGCTCGTCGCGCAACCGGGCCACTTCCTCGCGGAGTTGTTCGAGGCTCTGTTCGGGGGGCGCGGCCGCGTCGGCGCCGGCCTCGGGCTGGGCCTGGACCAGCGGCATCAGCAGGAAGATGCAGAACAGCAGCGTCAGCACGTCGATGAGCGGGATGAAGAACCGCGTCACGCTGCGCCGGGGCATTTCGATCATGGGTCGCTCCCGTCTGCCCGCGCTCAATGCTCCGCGTCGTGCGTCGTTTCGCCGCCGAGCGCCTGAACGATCTGCCGCCCGAGCAGCACCACCCAGCTCGGCAGGATGTTCAGAAACGCCATCAGCAGCCCGCTCCCCGTCGCGGTGATCGCCGGCGCGTACAGGCCGATGATGCGCTCCGGAGGCACCGGCCCCTTGATGCCGGCGAACGTCTGCAGGATGCCGGCCACGGTGCCGATCAGCCCCAGCAGCGGGAACCACTCCGCCGCCTGCGCCAGGTGCGACAGCCACGGGTCCGGCCGCTCGTCGAAGCCCGCGCCGCGCCAGCCCAATGCGCGCCACGCCAGCAGCAGTTGCACCGCGAACAGGCTCCCGCCCAGGGCGAGGATCAGCACGTCGAGCGGCGTCAGGTTGGCGAGGTAGAAGCCGCGGGCGCCGGCCGGCAGCGACGCCGCGACGAGTACGGCGGCCAGCAGCGGCACCGCGCAGAAAACGAGCGGCAGGACGTTCTGGATCAGTGTGCGGCGCACGAGCCCTCCCCCGCGACGGGTCAACCAGGATAGAACGGGTCCGACTTCGCCTTCTCCGGCGCGGGGGCGGACTTGCCCGTCGGCGCCGACGACGGCGACGCGGCGGCGCCGGTCGAGCCGGAAGGCGTTCCGACCGGACCGCAGCCGGTCAGGGGTAACAACAGCACCGCCAGGGCGACGGCGGCGAGCGGCAAGCGACGCGGCATCAGGTCCCTCCCTCCCTCGGGCTGCGCAGGTTGTCGGGCAGCGGCTGCGGTCGGCCCTCGCGGTCGACGCAGGCCAGCGTCGTCGCCCCCTCGGCGATCAAGACGCCGTCGTGCTTCACCTCGTAAACGTGGTCGATGCGCACCGCCGTGGTCTTGGCGACGGTGGTGCGGATCGTCAGCAGGTCGTCGTAGCGGGCCGGGCGGCGATAACGAACCTCCGCCTTGGTGATGACGAGCAAGTAGCCCCGGTCCTCAAAGTCGCGGTACGAGAGTCCGAAAGAGCGCAGCAACTCGGTCCGCGCCTGCTCGAAGTAGACCAGGTAGTTCGCGTGGTGCAACAGGCCCATGCGGTCCGTCTCGGCGTAGCGCACCCGGATGGCGGTCTCGCCGGACGGCGGCGGCTCGGTCGTGTTCGGCATCGTGTCCCACCGACTTCCCCCCTCTCCCCAAAGGGGAGAGGGGGCATTCCTCCCCTCTCCCCTTTGGGGAGAGGGGTTGGGGGTGAGGGGCGTACCCGCCGGCCGCGTGGGGGGGCGCCGCGCCCCCCCCCGCCCCCCCGCCGGGGGGGGGGGGGGGGCCCGGCGGCCCCCCCCCCCCCCCCCCCCCGCGGCCGGCGGGTACGCCCCTCACCCCCAACCCCTCTCCCCAAAGGGGAGAGGGGAG
>JBBROG010000498.1:0-2730 GCA_038229635.1 Gemmatales bacterium | reverse complement strand
GCTGCGTTTCGGCATCGAGACGACCTACCGGCAGCTGCGTCAGGCGCGGATTCGGACGTGCACGCGCGACCCGTTGTTACGGCTGCTGTATGTGGGGATCGCCCTGATCCTGCGGAACGTCTGGGTGTGGCTGCATTGGGCGGTGCTGGCGCGTCCGCGGCGGGGAGGCCGAGCCATCGATCTCAACCAACGGCCGTTCCGCACTCTGCTGTCCTGGAGCCAACAGGTGATCGAGACGCAGCTCACACTTCGGACGGAGATCCTCTCCCATAAACCAATGCCCATAACAACTTAGGATTCGTAATTCTACTGTGCGACTTTATCCTAGCCGGCCGCTGACATCCCGGCTAGGTTGACGGCGGTGCTTTTTTGGAGACCGCCATGGACCTGCTCGACGACCCCGCGGCGCTGCCCTTGCTCCGCGATGCCGAACTGACCCCCGACGACGTCCGCTCCTGCCTCGGCCGGCTGGAGGAGTTCGCCCGACGCTACCTCCCCCTCTTCTCCCGCAAGGAACAACGCGCCCATGCGCTCACCGTCCTCCAGGGGAAGCTCACCGGACTGCAACGCAAGACCACCGAGCCCATCGCCACTCAGGCCGGACTCACCCGGCGGCCCCTGCAACTGTTCGTCGGCGCCGGCCGCTGGGACGACGACGCCGTCCTCGGGGAACTACGACGCCACGTGGCCGAGGAGTTGGGAGACGCGGACGGCGTCTTCATCCTTGACGGGTCCGCCTTCCCCAAAAAGGGGGAGGCGTCGTGCGGCGTGGCCCGTCAGTGGTGCGGCCGCCTCGGCAAGGTCGATAACTGCCAGGCCGGCGTCTTCCTGGCCTACGCCGCCCCGCGCGGCAAGGCCTTGCTCGACGCCCGCCTCTACCTGCCCCGGGACTGGGCCGAGGACCGGCGGCGGCGGACCCGGACTTACGTGCCGGCCGAAGTCCCCTTCCAGGAGAAGTGGCGGATCGGGCTGGCGCTGCTCGACAAGGCCCGCGGCGACGTGCCGGGCACCTGGGTGGCCGGGGACGACGAGTTCGGCCGCGGCACCGAGCTGCGGGGCCAGTTGCGGCTGCGCGGCCTGCGTTACGTGCTCGACGTGCCCTGCAACACCCTGGTGCGGGACGTGGCCGAAAGGCGGCCGGCGTCGCCGCCGGGCGGCCGGGAGCGGCGGCCGTTGTTCGAGCGGGTGGACCGCTGGCTGGCGCGCCAGCCGGCCGGCCGGTGGCGGACGGTGAAGATCCGCGACGGGGAAAAGGGGCCGCTGACGGCGCGGGTCCTGTTGGCGACCGTCCAGGCCAAGGAGGAGGACGGTCGGGTGGGGCCGAGCGAGCGCCTGGTGGTGATCCGGACGTGTGAGACGAAGCCGCGGACGTGGTACGCGGTGAGCAACGCCCGGGAGGCGAAGCGGGCGGAGTTGGCGGGGGTGCATGGGGCGCGTCACCGGGTGGAGGAGTTGCTGGGGGAGGGGAACCAGGAGGTGGGGCTTGGCCATTACGAGGTGAGGAGCTGGACGGGCTGGCACCACCACGTGACGCTGTCGCTTTTGGCGCTGTGGTTCTTGCAGGCGGAGCGGCTGCGCTTGGGGGGGAAAAACGCCGGCGGTGACGGTGCCGCAGGTGCGGGCGATCTTCACGGAACTGCTGCGCGACCCCCCGGCGGGTCCCGAGCGGATCGCCGCGGTGGTCCGCCGCGTGCTGCGGCGTAACGAGGAGGCGCGCATCCACCACTGGCACCGGGCCACGGGAGACTTCCCGCCGAGGCGTCCGCGACCGCCCCGACGACCGCGACCGAAACCGCGAAACAAGAAAGTCGCACAGTAGAACTACGCTACACAGGCTCGGCGTTGGATTCTTCCCGACTTTCTTGCGCACGCCTTCGCGAAGCGCTTTCTGAATCAAGCCCCAGGTGCCATCCTTCCCCCATTTCCGGAAGTACGAATAGACTACATCCCAGCGCGGAAAATCGTGGGGAAGATAACGCCACTGGCAACCAGGGCAAACGCATCTAAACGCCTGTGCATTATTGGCTGTTCAGTTGTCTGGGACAAGGGTTCTGCGAAGGATTCTCCGGGAGGTCACCCGTACCCCGGAGAATTGGCATGTCGGAGTCTCACGCTTCCACGCTGCTGGCCCCGTTCGCGAGCTTGAAGGATCCCCGCATCAACCGTACCAAGCAACACAGCCTGCTGGACATCCTCTTCATCGCCCTCTGTGCCGTCGTGAGTGGCGCCAACGACTGTGTCGCGATGGAGAAGTTTGGCAAGGCCAAGCGCGTCTGGCTGGAGAAATATCTTTCGCTGCCCAACGGCGTCCCCTCGCATGATACGTTCACGCGCGTGTTCGCGGCCCTGGACGGGCGGGCCTTCGTGGATTGCTTTCTGCTGTGGGTCGAGGCCCTGCGGGAATCGACGGCCGGCAAGGTGGTGGCGATCGACGGCAAGACCGCCCGCGCCACCCTGGACCGGGCCAAGGGCCGCAACCCCTTGCATGTGGTCAGCGCCTGGGTGACGGAGAACCGCCTGTTCCTGGGCCAGGAAGTCGTGGACGAGAAGTCCAATGAGATCACCGCCATCCCCAAGTTGCTGGAGGTGCTTGAGTTGGCGGGGGCCGTTGTAACCATCGACGCCATGGGCTGTCAGAAGCAGATCGCGGCCAAGATTCGGGAGAAGGGAGCGGACTACGTCCTGACGGTGAAGGGGAATCAGGATCATCTGGAAGAGGACATTGTCGAG
>JBBROG010000497.1:0-2771 GCA_038229635.1 Gemmatales bacterium | reverse complement strand
GGCGGACGCCCCCCCGGGGTGTGCTATTGACCCCTTTGGGGTTTGTTTTTGCGTATTTTTCCGGCTAGGGGTTTACAACCCAACGCCCTGGGTCGGTTCCGCGCGCACCCTGGGACAACGACGGCTACTCGCGCACCCTGGGACAATGACGGCGGGCGCCGCGTCCCCGCGCACCCCCGGAACCCTCGGCGACCCCCCGCGTCGGCGTTCCATTTCTGGTAATATCGCCTCGGGTTCGACGAATAACCTTCAACGTGACTTCTTCCCCCTGGCTGCGGAGCGCTCCCGATGCCTGGCTACCTGCACTTCCTGCGCTGCGTCGGCAAGGCGGCGGTCCGACACGGCGGCCGCGCCCTGCTCGGCCTCGTCCCCCTCGGCGAGCAGATCTTCGACATCGCCAGTGACGCCCTGGCCGACTACCGCCGCGAGAGCAACGAGGCGGAACTGCGTGTCGAAATTGCCGCCGCTGCTCTGGCCGGCGCCATCGAGGCTTGTTCTGCTGCCCAACAGGTTGACCGCGAGGTCGCCGCCGACCAGCCCGCCGAAGTGCGCGTCGCCCTGATCTCCTTACTGATGCAGGTGCCGGTGGCGGTGCGGCAGTCGCTGCGCCGCCCCGAGGACCCGACGGGGACGACGCTGCCCGCCGTGCTGTCGCTGAAGCGGCCCGAGGATGTGGTCCGTCTGCTGCCGTCGCGGTTGCCGCGCTTCAAGACGGGCGACCGGCCGATCCCAGGCGTGAGTTGGGAGCTGGTCGAATTGCTCGGCGTCGGCGGCTTCGGCGAGGTCTGGAAGGCGCGGCACCTGAAGCTGACCAGCCGGGTGGCGGCGCTGAAGTTCTGCCTCGACGCGCAGGCGGCGAGGGTGCTGGAGAACGAGGCGGAGGTCGTCGATCTCGTGATGGCGCAGGGGCCTCGGCCGGGTATCGTGCCGCTGCTCGAAGCCTACCTGGAAGCGGACCCGCCGTGTCTGGTCTACCAGCTCATCGAGGGCGGCGACCTTGGCGGCTACATCCAGGAGCTGTCGGCGCGCGGCGGCCTGTCGCCGGAGTTGGCGACGCAGATTCTGCTGCGCCTGGCGAGGACGATGGCGTTCGCGCATGGTCTGCGTCCGAAGCCGATCGTCCACCGCGACCTGAAGCCGGCGAACATCCTGGTACAGCAGCAGGGCGACGGCGAGGTGACGCTGTGGGTGACGGACTTCGGCATCGGCGGGGCGGCGTCGGCGTACATGCTGCGTCAGGAGGCGAGCCGGCGGACGTCGCACCAGCAATCCTTACCGTCGGCGGTGCGCGGGGCCTACACGCCGCTGTACGCCTCGCCGCAGCAGCGCCGGGGCGACAAGCCGGACCCGCGCGACGATATCCACGCGCTGGGCGTCATCTGGCACCAGATGTTGGCGGGCGACCTGACGGCGGAGCGTCCGGGCGGTCGCGGCTGGCGGAAGAAGCTGGACGGTCGTTTGGCGTCGGGGCTGATCGACCTGTTGGAGTCGTGCATCGACGACGACGCGGACGAGCGTCCGGCGCACGCGGGCGACCTGGCGGAGAAGATCGAGAAGTTTCTCAGCCCGGCGCCGAAGCCTGAGAAAAAAGATCCGCCGCCGAGGCCGCCCGAGCCGGCGCCGCCTCCCGAGAGGCGCAAGCCGGGACAGCCTTTGACGGTGCGCGTGTCGATCCCCGACCCGAAGCATAAGCCGGGCGAAGTGGTCGCGCTGCGGTGGCAAGCCGTTTAGTAAGAGCGTGTACCGAATCGATCCCGACATCACCACACAAGATCCGTTTCATGGACATTGACATGAAGTTCGCCTGGGTTCCGCCGGGCGCGTTCCTGATGGGCGGCAGCGCGGATGACGAGAAGCCGGTGCATCGCGTGAGGCTGACCAAGGGCTTCTACATGGGGATCTATCCGGTCACGCAGGCCCAGTGGCAGGGCGTGATGGGGTACAACCCGAGCAACTTCCGCGGCGACGACCGGCCGGTCGAGATGGTCTCCTGGGACGACTGCCTGGAGTTCTGCCACAAGCTGACTCAACTGACTTCCAAGCCGATTCGTCTGCCGACGGAGGCGGAATGGGAGTACGCCTGCCGCGCCGGGACGACGAGCGAATACTGCTCCGGGGGCGACGAAGCGGCCTTGAAGAAGGTCGGCTGGTACGGCGCGACCAGCAAGAGTCAGACGCAGCCGGTGGGCAAGCTGGCGCCCAACGCCTGGGGTCTCTACGACACGCACGGCAACGTCTGGGAGTGGTGCCAGGACGCTTACGGTCCTTATCAGAACGGAGATGTAGAAGATCCTATAAATGATCAAGGCGACAGCCGCGTGCTTCGCGGTGGTTCCTGGTACTTTCAACCGGTGGACTGCCGCGCCGCCTACCGCTGCTGGATCGCGCCGTCCTACCGTAACGACGACTTCGGGTGCCGCGTCGTCTTTTGACTGGACTGATTTACACTGTGTTCTTTTGTCCTCTTACTCTTTGCCCTCCGAGCGCAGCGAGGAGCCGGCGTGGTGTAGCCCGCGTAGCGGGCGGCGGATCGTAGCCCCGGGTGGAGCGCAACCCGCGCAGCGGGTGAAGCGCAACCCGGGGAATCCATCCGGGGACATCGTCATCGTCCTGTATGGAACCCGCGTAGCGGGTGACGGATCGTAGCCCCGGGTGGAGCGTAACCCGCGCAGCGGGTGGAGCGCAACCCGGGGACAACGGCCGGGGACGTGTGAATTGTGCTGAACCCGCGTAGCGGGTGACGGATCGTAGCCCCGGGTGGAGCGTACTCG
>JBBROG010000496.1:0-2781 GCA_038229635.1 Gemmatales bacterium | reverse complement strand
TCCATCGTCAGCGGCTGTTGACGCGCGCCTCGACCGGCACCGCCTCCATCTCGCCGCACGCAGCATCCGCTGTACCAGGACCTCCTGCACCGCCTGCCCGACGCCGGCGGACTCGCCTTCTGGGCCGCACAGCTCGACCAAGGCGCCGCCACCCAATCCGTCGCGTCCGCTCTCACGCACAGCACCGAGTTCCACCGGGGCGAGGCGGACGGCGTCTACCAGCGCCTGCTCAATCGCCCTGCCGACGAGGGCGGCCGCGCCTTCTTCGCCAGCGCCCTCGATAACGGTCAATCCGTGCAACAGGTCGAAACCGCCGTCGCCGCCTCGCCGGAGTACGCGCATTCACACGGCGGCGCCTCGGGTTTCCTCGACGCCCTGTTCAACGGCACCGATCACTTGAAGACCCTGGTGAGCGGCGCGTATCAGCAGGTGCTGCACCGCGCCGGCGACGCCGCCGGGCTCGCCTACTGGGCCGGCCAGATGGCGGCGGGCGAATCGCTCGACGACGTCACGGCGTCCCTCGCCGGCAGCGCCGAGCACGCCGCGATGGCGGCGCCGACGTCTACTGTCTTGGGGACGTTCGCCGAGGCCTCGTCGTTGCCGGTCGGCGCGGTCGGCGGCCTGGAGACGTCTCTGGCCGGGTCCGTTCACGCGGCGCTGTCCGCCGGCGCCGGCGCCTTACCCCAGGCGGTGACAAAGAAGGTCGGCCTGCCAGCGGTCTTCCAGGCGTTCGGCCCGCAGCGGCTGGTGGACACGCGCAATCCTACCGCCGGCCAGTACGGCGGCCCGGCGTTCGTGGCGAACGGGACGCGCACGATCAACGTGGCGCCGTAAAACCTGGCCGACCCGTCCATTCCTTCGGCGGCGATCGGCGACCAGCCGCCCACCTCCAACCTGCCGGCGAACGTCACCGCCGTGTCGGTGATTCTGTTCATCGTCGGGGCACCCACGGCCGAGTACTTCACGGCCTACGCCACGGGCACCAGCCCGGCGCCGACGGCGACGGCGACCGTATTCGCGGACCACGCGGGGCAGATCATCGCGGCCAGCGCCATCGTCCCCGTCAACGCGAGTGGCAATATCGACGTCTACTCCTCCGGGGGCGGCAACCTCATCGTGGACGTCACGGGCTACTTCCTCGACCAACTCGACGGCACGGACAACCTGCCGATCAGCGGCAGCCTCGCGGGGAACGGCGTCGTCGTCGGCACGAATGCCAACTCGGGCACGGGGGCCAGCGGCGTCACGGGGGTCATCTCCTCGACGACGCCGGGCTCCGGCGCGGCGGGCGTCTTCGGGTTCAGCCCGGCGACGGGGACGGTCGGCATCGGCGTCTTCGGCCAGCAGAACGGCGCCGGCTGGGGCGTCCACGGCAAGGCCCTCGGCGCCGGCATCGGCGGCAACTTCCTCGCCCGCACCGGCGGCACCGGCGTGAACGGGACCGCCTCCGGCGCCGGCAGTGTCGGCGGCTCCTTCAGCGGCGAGACGGGCGTCAGCGTGAGCGCGACGGAGACCGGCGTCAAGAGCACAACGAGCAGCACCGCGATAGGCGTGGAGGCGCTCGTGGGCATTGTCTCCTCGACTGCGGTGGGTAACGGCTCGGCGGGGGTGGCCGGGATCAAGACCTTTCTTTGGATCCCGAAGCGATGATGCCGCGATCGATGGGGTTTCGTTGCCCACGTTCTGTCGAGCGTACCGAGGTGGAACCCAGGGCCGCGCGTCGGCCCCGGATTCCCGTTTCGCCACCGCTTCTAAAGATGATTCAGTTGAGAGTACTCCTGGGAATTGGTCAGGGCGGCCACCAGTTCCTTATCGCGCAGCCCGTGCCCGAGGGCCTCGGTCCAGTAACGCCGTCCCCCTTGGTCGGGGAAATGGCCGAAGGTCTGGGCGTAGGCCGTGTCCACGAGGCGGCCGCGATACTCCTCACCGCCGAAGGTGGAGGACGGCCGCATCACCGGCAGCGGCTCGTCGGACATGAAGGCCGGCGTCGCCGCCGCGGTCGAGGCGCTGCGCGCCCTGCGCGACACGGGCCTCCTTCCCGGCGGCCGCGTCCTCCTGACCGCCCACGACCTGCACGAAGCGCCGTGGGGCGACGGCCGTCAGCTCGACCGCCTGATCGCCGACGGCCTCCGCGGCGACGCCGTGCTGCTGCCGGAGTACCTCAACGACTGCCTGGCCGTCGTCGGCCGCGGCGCCATGACCTGGAAGGCGACCGTCCGCCGCCCCGGCCCCCCGGTCCACGAGGTGATGCGCCCCGACGAGCCGAGCGTCATCGCCGCCGGCGCCGAGCTGGTCGCCCGCCTGGGCCATCTGCACCAAAAGATCTCGACGAAGTCGGACCCGCTGGCCGGGAGCGAGAGCGTGTTTATCGGCCAGGTCCACAGCGGCGAGATTTACAACCAGTACCCGCGCGAGTGCCTTCTGGAAGGGACGCGCCGCTGGCTGCCCGGCACCCGTTCCGAGGAGGTCGGCGCCGAGTTGCGCGCCCTGTTCGACGACCTGGCGCGTCAGACGGGGACGACGATCGACGCCGAGCTGCGCCTGATCCGCGACGCCTTCCTGCTCGACCCGAACGACCCGTTCGCGTCGGCGTTCCAGGAGGCGTATGCGACGACGGCGGGGAAAGCGCTGCCCATAGGGGCCAAGCCATTCTGCGACGACGGCAATAGCTTTTGGGCGCTGGCGAAGGTGCCGGCGATCACGCACGGGCCGACGGCCGGCGGCGCCCACACGCTGAACGAGTGGGTTTCGGTCGACGACCTGGTGCGCGTCGCTCACCTG
>JBBROG010000495.1:0-2783 GCA_038229635.1 Gemmatales bacterium | reverse complement strand
GAACCGGTTGGCCTTGTCCTTGTTGCGGGGCGATCCAAGCAAAGGGTCGTTGAAAGTCAAACGGAAGCGGGCGGGGAGGAACATTCGGTACTTGGCACAACTCCTTGGGTTTTCAAGCAATTGAAGTGCGTTTGCCGTGGGTGCCCCCCCTCGACACCATCCAGACCAAATTCACCGCCTCCGGCTGCGGCAACTCGGCCGCCCTGGGCACCGGGGCGGCCGCCCGCTCGCTCGACGACCTCCACCCCGAACTCAAGCCGCTCTGCGAACAGTGGCTGGCCCGGTGCGCGGAACAATCGGTCCGCGCCGAAGTCATCTGCACGTACCGCAGCGTCGCCGACCAGAACGCCGCGTACGCCGTCGGCCGGGACGCGAACGGCAAAGTCGTGGGCCGGACCATCACCAAGGCCAAAGGCGGCCGGTCCAAGCACAACGTCACCCTGCCCGGCGGCACGCCCGCCTCCCGGGCCTTCGACTTCACGATCCTCAACGCCGACGGCACCTGCAACTGGAATCTGGCCTCGTCCGAATGGAAGGCCGCCGTCGCCGCCGGCAAAGGGCTGGGGCTGGTCTGGGGGGGGGACTTCCCGAACAACCAAAGGGACTGCGACCACTTTGAATTAAACGGTTGACCGAGCGAGCCGGCGGGCGTACGCTCGCGCCATGACCCCATTACAGATCCTCGCAAAACTATTCACACAAAGGAGAATCCTCATGCACATCGAGACCCAGGTCAAAGCCATCCTCGACCTCGTCACTGGCCTCACGGCCTCGACCGCCGCCCTGACCCAGGCGGTCACCTCACTGACCACGGCCGTCGCCGCCATCCCCGCCCAGACCGGCACCGCGCCCGACCTGACCGCGTTGACCGCGGCCATCGGCGGCATCGCCACGACGACCAACACCATCGCCGCCGGCGTCGCCGCCCTCCGGGACGACGTCGAGGTGGACGAGACCCCGGCGCCCGCACCGGCACCGGCGGCGTAAGGGCGGGGGACCGTATGACCTTCAAGGAAATCGAGAACTGGTTCCACGGCATCTTCACCAAGGCCGAGGCCGAAATCATCACCTACTCGACCCCCGCCCTCAAATACGTCGAGGAGAACGGCGGCAAGGCGGCCCTGGCCATCGCCGAGGGCGTCCTCGCGGGCGCCCTGTCCGGCACGCCGTGGGGGGCCTTGCTCGCCTCGATGGCGACGGAGGCCGAGGCCGCCGGCATCAGGCTGGCCGAAGGCGCCGCCGCCGCCCGCACCGCCGCCACCGCGTCCTGATGCGACGCGGCCAAGGCTTCGCTCATCTCCCGCTCGAGATTGGCGACGGTTCCCAACGCGACCGGGGCGTCGAAGACGGCGGCCGCGATCTCCTCGACGCCCCGTTTGCTCAGGCCATGACAGCCGGTGAGATACGACAGCGTGGCGCTCAAACGCGGCCCGACGACGTGCGCCTGGAGGTCGGCGGGGATGGCGGCGCGGGTGGTGTGTCCGCAAGACGAACAGGCACGGGGCCGTTGACGGACTCGTAGTTGTGGGCGGACAGAGCCACCTGCTTGAGGTTGTTGCTGCACGACATGCGGGCGGCGGCCTCGCGGACCTTCTGGACGGCGGGGACGAGCAGGCCGATGAGGATGGCGATAATCGCGATCACCACCAGCAACTCGATCAGCGTGAAGCCGCGGCGCCTGCGTAAGCGCACCATGAGACACCTCCTTTGGAAAGGATGACGGATACGAGACACGACGGACAGAAGAAGAAACAGGCCGCGAATTGTTCGCGGCGTGTCTCATGGTACGCCGGCAAAATCGCGGGTAAACGGAAAGGGGACGAATTGCGGCGGGGGCAGGATGAACGACGTCGGCGGCGGGATCAACCGTCCCGGCCGTTCGACTTACAACGCCCAGTCCCAGTCGGCCATCCCCCGCAGCAGCGCCTCGTGCGTGAGGTTGAATTGCAGCGGCGTGACGGTGACGTAGCCCTCGGCGAGGGCGCTCACGTCGTTGTCCGAGTGCGGCTCGGGGCAACGCATGTCGCCGTTCGCCCAGAAGTAGACGCGGCCGCGCGGGTCGACGCGGCGGTCGAGCGACTCGCGGTACGGCACGACGCTCTGCGGCACGACGCGGACGCCGCGCGGCGGACCCTTGTCGAAGCTCGGGACGTTGACGTTGAGCAGCGTCCCGTCCGCGGGACGGCGGGCGAGGATCTGTTCGAGGACGCGCCGCGCGACCTCGGCGCCGCGCGGGAAGTCGAGCGGCGTCGGCTTGGTGTACTCCAGCGACACGGCGACGCTGAGCCGGTTGAAGAACGCCCCCTCGACGGCCGCCGCCACCGTCCCCGAGTAGAGGACGTTGATGCCGGCGTTCGACCCGGCGTTCAGTCCGCTGACGATCAGGTCGGGCGGCTGGGGCAGCAGTTCCAGCAGTGCCACCTTGACGCAGTCGGCCGGCTTGCCCTCGACGGCCCAGCCGAGGAAGGCGTTGTGCTCGTCGCGCACCTCGGCGACGACGAGCGGCGCCAGCAGCGTGATCGAGTGGCCGACGGCGCTCTGCTCGCTCGCCGGCGCGACCACCGTCACCTCGCCGAGCTTCCTCAACTCCGGCAGCAGCGCCCGCAGGCCGGGGGCATAAATCCCGTCGTCGTTCGTCAGCAGGATGCGCACGCGATCCTCCTCCTTCCGCTTGCGGCTTAGAGTCTGTCCCAGAAGCCCCTCGCCCCTGTACTCAGGGGAGAGGGGTTGGGGGTGAGGGGTGCCTTTACGCCCTGGAAAAACCCCTCACCCCCAACCCCTCT
>JBBROG010000494.1:0-2813 GCA_038229635.1 Gemmatales bacterium | reverse complement strand
GACCAAGGAGCATCTGGAGCAGCGTCTGGCGCTGGACATGCACCGCGAACAGCAGGCCCCCAGACGCCGGCATACCTTGACGACGCTGCATCAGGCGCGCTCCAAGCCTGAGTCACTGCACTAACTTTGCTAAAGTCTCACATTTTTTAATCTTTGTGGTCGCGTTCGCCAGGAGTGACGCGCCGCTCGACACGAAGTGAACCGCCGCTTGCGGCTTCGCAGTGTTGCGAAGCCGCAAGCGGCCCGGCTCACTCCTCGAACAGCGCCACGCTCGCCGTGAAGCCGTGGATGAAGTTCTGCCCGCCGACCGGCCCGAGTTCGCCCTGCGCGAAGAACCCCGTCAGCGGCACGTCGCCGACCTCGCCGCGCACCGCCCGCGCGTCGTGGTGCGGCTCCGCGAACAGCCGCGTCCCCCGGCCGTTGCAGCTGAACAGCAGCGCCCCCGCCGGCGCCTTCCCCGGCGCGGCCACGCCCTGCCGCAGCAACTCGTGCAGGTCCTCGTCGGCCGTGGCGGCGTCGCGGACGTGGAACTGCACCGTCTGGCCGACGCGGACGCGGTCGTTGAGGGCCAAAGCGCCGCTCTCCTTGTCGAGGCCGAGGACGTTGCGGATCAGGAAGTCGCCGCGGCGGAATTCGCCCTGGTACTCGTTGATGACGCGGCCGACGTGCAGCCCGCGGCGGAACAAGTCCTGGTCGCGCGGCGACAACTCCTGCCACAGTTCTTGCAGCTGGCGCAGCGGCGTCTTGCCGCCCAGCTCCTCGATGACGTTCTCGTGCGCCTTGGTGACGACGAGGGGCCGGCCGACGGGGCGGCAGCCCTGCGACACGACGCAGCGCAGGCCGAAGTCGCCGCGCAGCAGGACGGCGACCGCCCCCTGATTCTCGACGCGGCCGCCGCGCACGAGCCGCGACTGCCCCGGTCCGCTCGCGCCGCTCGCCATGCCGCCGACGACGCGGACGCCCTTGTGCGCCTCGTTCATTTCCGCCAGGAACAGGTCGGCGGGGAAGGTGAACGGGTCGCCGAGCAACAGGACGGCGGAGTGGGCCGGGTCGGCGCTCTCCAGGGCGTCGGGCCAGCCGAGGAGACTATAGCCCTCCGACGTCTCCTCGACGACGAGGTGGAACGGGTCGAGGTGGACCGGCGTGGCCCAGCGCGCGGCCCAGAGCGTGAGGGCCGGCGTCCCCTCGACCTCCACGTCGCCGCCGACGATCGCTTCGCCGGAGCAGCCGAGCAGGCAGCGGGCGCCGGTCTGCTCCTGCGCCGAGGCGGCGAGGAGTTCGGCGCCGTTGGCGTGGTGCGGCGAGAAGAAGAGCAGTGCCAGGTCGGGGACGCCCGGCAAGCGTTTCGCCACGGCGGCACAGACGGCGTCGAGGGCGCGGGCGGTTTCGGGCAGCTGAGAAAGCGCGGCGGCGAATGGCATGGGAATCCCTCGGAGTGTTCAGTGTTCAGTGTTCAGTGTTCAGAAAGGCATTTACTGAACACTGAACACTGAACACTGAACACTGCTCCTACAGTGTCCGCTCGAAGACCGGAAAGCCGCCCTGCCGGCGGAAGATCTGCTGGTAGAAGCGCAGTAGGTGCGCGGCGTCGGACGGCACCTGCGCCGCGAGGGCGTCGGCGTCGGTGGTACACAAGACCGAAGCGGCGTGGCCCATCATCTCCAGGCCGAGCGGGGTCAGGTCGCGGCCGGGGCGCGCCACGAAGCTGAACAGCCCGTCGATCCGCTTCGCCTGCATCCCCTCCGTGCCGAATGCGCCGAGGCGGAAGCACGGCATCGCCGGGTCGACCGCGGTCGGCACGGCGTAGGCCTCGTTGACGATCAGCACGCCCGCCGCCAACGGGCTCCCGTCGGCGCGGCTGCGCAGGACAAAGCAGCACTCCGGCGGAAAAAAAGGGTTGTGGAAAAGGTGCTCTTCCAGCTCGGCGGCGGAGCGGGCGCGCGTCACCCCCTCGGCCAGGGTCAGCACGCCGGGCACGTCGTCGGGGCGGAGCGGCTCGATGGAGGCGCCGAGGCGGGCGCCGGGCGTCGGCATGTCGGCCAGCTCCATGACGAAGTTGACCAGCTCGCGCGCCTGCCGAAAGCCGTGGCCCCGTAGGAAGTCGCACGGCGCCTGCCAGTCGGCGCGATAGGCGGCGAAGGCGGTCGCGTGGCCGCGCCGCTTCATCTCCGCCAGCGCCGCCTCGAACAGCGGCTCGGCGTGGTCCTCGTGGCCTTTGCGGCACCACGGGGTGCTGACGCGGCCGTTGGCGTGGAAGACGCAGTAGCCGACGACGAGGCCGTTGGCGACGGCGAAGAAGCGCGTGCCGCCGTCGTCGCCGGCGCCCTTCCAGCGGCGGCGCACCTCGTCGAGCGTCGCCGGTTTGAACTTCGGCAAGTCGGCGGCGGCCTCGTTGTAGACGCTCACCTGCGCCGCGTCGTCGCCCGCCTGAAAGGTGCGGATGGTCATGTCTGCTGTCTCCTCCTCGTCGAGACCCTTCCCAGGTAAGCTAAGTCGGACTCCGGCCCCTGGCAAGCGCCGGTGTGCGGCAGGATTCCGGAGGTGCGCGAGGACGCGACGCCCGGCGTGGGATTCCGGGGGTGCGCGAGGACGCGGCCCGGCGTTGTGATCCGGGGGTGCGCTGCGCGACCCCCGGCTGTGGGATGTAACCGCTTCGCGGTAACCCGCCGCCGGCCCTACCCCGAAGGGGCAGGGCTTCCAACATGTTCAGTAGTTGTACCGTATTCTTCCCTTGGCGGGTGGCTGAAAACGCCCGTGGTTTTCGGCATGTCCCGCCTCGGCCACGGCGAGGCCCGACTGACAGTGGACGTTAG
>JBBROG010000493.1:0-2818 GCA_038229635.1 Gemmatales bacterium | reverse complement strand
GCGGCGAATACCTCCTGGAAGCCTGCGGGTCCGACCGGGACGGCGGCCGCATCGATACTGTCTTCGTCAAACACCCCGCCTGGGGGGCGCTTGTCGTGAGGGGCAAGACCCGCGCGACCTACCGCCTCGCCGACCCGGAGTGACCGACCGTGCCTGACACCGGCAACCACTACCGCGGCCTGACCGCCGCCGAGTTCTTCGCCCAGTACCCGACGCCCTGGCGCTGGGGCGACGCCGGCCTGTTGCTGATGGACGCCAACGGCAGGCACGTCGCTTGGCTCGGGCGGGGCGGCTGGGTCGACCCGCACCTGCGGGCGCTGCTCACCGCCCTCCCCGACGTCTGCCGCGACGCCGCCGCCCTGCTCGCCGCCGTCACCGAAGCGAGTCCTGCAGTCCGTCCGCAGGACTCGGCGAACGTCAACTTGCGCCGCACTCTCAAAAAGATCGAGGGACTCTACCCGTGCCAGGAACCCCTGACCTACGCGATCTGACCGACGCCGTCCTCGCCCTGACGGACTGCGACCGCCGCGTCCTCAAGGACGTCCTCGCCGACGGCGCCCGCGCCGCCGGCAAGCCGTTCGTCGTCACCGACGTCTACCCGCTCCCCCACCCGTCGACGTGGAAGACCTACCTGCCCGTCAGCCACATGCACGACGCCCTCACCGACGGGCGCTTCGAGCGGCGGGGCCTGCTGGAGTGCGTCACGTTCGACGACAACAGCCAGCGTCGCATCTACCGCGCCACGCACAACGCCGTCTGGGCGGCCTTCGCCGCCGGGCTGATGGACGAGACCCACTAGGGGCGGCAAGCGAAAAACGACCATGCCCGGTTTTCGGCGAGGCGGTCAAGGATTTTTCCCCGATGCACAAAAATATACTGCCACGCTGCGGGTAGAAAGCGCGGGCGCCGTTAGGATGGCTTCAGTAGTGAGGCGTGCGCCTCGCAATCCCTCGTGTTTCGGGAAGCATCCATCATGTCCCAGCCCCAAGCCCCGGCTCCGCCCGAGCGGCTGCTGACCGCGCTCGAAGTGGCGGGGCGGCTGGCCGTCTCGCGGACGGCGGTCTACGCGCTCGTGACCACGAAGCAACTCCGGGCGCTCCGGCTAGGGCGGCGGTCGATTCGCTTCCAGACCGGCGACGTCGAGGACTACCTGCGGGCGCGAGCCACGATCCCGAACGGGTGAGTAGGGCGAAGGCCCGCGCAAGGTTGTCCGCAGTCGAACTGCGGACAACCTTGCGCGGCGAGCCGAAGGGAGGGTCTTGGAATGGCGACGACGACGGCGCGACGCTCCCCGGCCGGGGGGAGGCTGAGGTTCCCGGCCCCCTACTTCGGCGGCAAGTCGCGGGTGGCCTCCCTGGTCTGGGACCGGCTGGGCGACGCCGACAACTATGTCGAGCCGTTCGCCGGAAGCCTGGCGGTCCTGCTGGGGCGGCCGACGGCGCCCCGCGTCGAGACGGTCAACGACGTCAACGCCCTGGTCGCCAATTTCTGGCGGGCCACCTCGCGCGACCCGGAAGCCGTGGCCTACCACGCCGACGGCCCCGTGTCGGAGATCGACCTGCACGCCCGGCACCGGCACCTGGTCCTGAGCGAGGACGCCGCCGCGTTCCGCAGGCGGATGGCCGAGGACGCCGACTACTTCGACGCGCGGTTCGCCGGCTGGTGGGCCTGGGGCCTGTCGGCCTGGATCGGCTCGGGCTGGTGTACGCCCGGCAGGACGGGGCGCCTTCGGGTGCAGCTGCCCATGCTGTCGGGCGACGTCGGCACCAGCGGCCGGGGCGTCCACGCCCCGCGCGGGGGGAGGAGCTGCGCCGGGCGGCGGGCCTGGCTGACGGACTGGATGACCCAACTCCGGGATCGGCTGCGCACGGTCCGGGTCTGCTGCGGCGACTGGCGGCGCGTGTGCGACAGCCCCAGCGTCACGACCGGGCTGGGGACGACGGCCGTCTTCCTCGACCCGCCCTACCCGACGCACGACGCGGCCGGGAGGCCGACCCGCACGGGGCGGCTGTACGCCGGCGAGGGGACGCGCGACGAGCTGGACCGCCTCCGCGACGACGTGCTGGCCTACTGCCTCCGCCGGGGCGTCGACCCGATGACGAGGATAGCGGTATGCGGGCTCGACACGGACGGCTACGGCGCCCTGGAAGCGAAGGGCTGGGGCGTCGTCGCCTGGACGTCGTCGGGGTACGGCAACCGCACCGGCGGCGGCAAGGCGAAGGCCAAGCGGGAACGCATCTGGTTCTCGCCCCACTGCCTGCAAGGGCCGTAGGGGCGAGTTGACGGGGGTGAAGGCGAAAAACGGACATGGTCGTATTCGGGCAAGGGCGTCCCTCCTACAGTGCGTAGGAGGCACGACACGCCCACCTATTCGCACATACCGGCTGGTGCGCGTCGGCCCTGTCGGACGCAGGGTAATGGTATTACGGGACTTGCGGCGTTCGGTTGCGGCGGAAATTATGCGGCGGGGGTTGGCGACCGCTCCGAACCGGCAGGGAGGGGCAAGGCGCGACCATTAGGGGAATCCGTGGCCATAATTGGGCAAGGCGCGGCACGCAAGGGAAGCCAGGCGCATAACACAGCAGAGGAATCGCCCGAAGGGGGATGTCATGACCGAACTGATGAAGGTCCACGAAGTCGCCAAGGCCCTCCGGCTGTCCAAGCGGACTGTGTACTCGATGGTGCGCTCGGGCGAACTACCGGCCCTCCGGCTGCGCGGCCGCTCCTGGCGCGTGCGGGCTGAGGATCTTCAGCGTCTCCAACCGCCCCCGCCCGGCGCCTCGGCCGTGCCCGCGGACCGCTGACACCACGTCCCCTT
>JBBROG010000492.1:0-2939 GCA_038229635.1 Gemmatales bacterium | reverse complement strand
GGCGCCGTGTCGGGCACGGTCGCCGCGCTCGTCGGGAGAGGATTCGGGTCGCTGACGGCGTTCAAGACGAAGGCCGTCGTAACCGTACTGCTCCTCCTCGGCGCCGCCGTCGTTGCCGGCACGCGGGGTAGCGCCGAATCGCCGCGGGGTGCCGCCGCGGCCGACACGCCTCCCGCGAAGCCGGCGGGCGGGGAGAAGAAGGACGTGATCGTCTTCGCCGGCCGCGTCCTCGACCCGGACGGCAAGCCGGCGCCGGGGGCGAAGGTCTACCTCCTCGCCAACGCGCGCCGGCCGCGCCCGGTGACGGCCCGCGCGCTCAGCGACTCCGACGGCCGGTTCCACTTCGCGGCCGCCAAGGCCGACTTCGATCGGTCGTTTTCCGACGACGAGTGGGTCCGTTCCTTCGTCGTCGCGCGGGCCGACGGGTACGCCCCAGGGTGGGCGGAACAGGCCGGGGCGGGGGGGGCGCTGACGGTGCGCCTGACGAGGGACGACGTGCCGGTCCTGGGCCGCGTCCTCGACTTGCAGGGCAGGCCGGCGGCCGGCGCCCGCGTCCGGGTGCGCGGCCTCCATCGGCCGCGGAAGGGGGACTTGACGGCCTTCGCGGACGGCGTCCGGGCGCGAAAGGAGTTGTACTCCGTCCTCAGCGAGACCCTCACCGGCCTCGGCGGGCCGGTCGGCCGCCAGGCGGGCGACTTGTTCCCCGCCGTCACGACCGGCGCCGACGGCCGCTTCCGGATCGACGGCGTCGGCGGCGAACGGCTCGTCACGCTGACGATCGAGGGGCCGGACGTCGAGGCGGGCGACGTTCACGTCATGACCCGCCCGGCCGCCACGCTCACGGTGCCCGCCTGGGCCAGCAACCCCGGCGGCGACCTGGCGCGGGTCTACGGGGCGACGTTCGACCACGCGGCGGCGCCGAGCCGGCCCGTCGTCGGCGTCGTCCGCGACAAGGACACCGGCAAGCCCATCCCCGGCGCCGTCGTCTTCAGCGACCAGATCGCCGGCAGCAACCTCAGCGCGCGGAGCGACCTGTCGGCCGTCGCCGACGAGGGCGGGCGCTACCGCCTCTCCGGGCTGCCGAAGGGGGCGGGCAACGTCCTGAGGGCGGCGGGTCCCGACGGCGAGCCGTACCTGATGGCACTCCAGGACGTCCCCGAAGCCGGCGGCCTCGGCGCCGCGACCGTCGACTTCGCCCTGAAGCGGGGCGTCTGGATCACCGGGGCCGTGACCGACAGGGCGACCGGGAAGCCGGTGCGGGCCAAGGTCGAGTACTACGTCTTCGAGGACAATCCGCACCTCAAGGAGGTCAAGGGCTGGACGAGCGACCCTTACCTCGACTCGCGGCCCGAGGACGGGAGTTTCCGGATCGCCGGTCTGCCGGGCCGCGGCCTCGTGGCCGCCCGCGACTGGGGGGACCGCTTCGTGATCGGCGCCGGCGCCGAGGCGATCGAGGGCTTGCGGGAGAACGACGGCTTCGCCACCGTGCCGAGCCTTTGCTTCCCCGAACACTACCACCGGCTCGTCGAGGTGAATCCCGCGCCCGGCGCCGCGTCGGTGACGTGCCGCCTCGAGCTCGACCCGGGGCGGGCCGTGACGGGGACGTTGCGCGACCCGGACGGCAGGCCGCTGGCCGGCGCGCGAGCGAAGGGGCTGGCGAGCTACTACCGCGAAGGCTACTGGCAGAACGACCCGCTGCCGGGGGCCGACTTTACCGCCCGCGGCCTCGCGCCGGGGCGGGCGCGGCGCCTGTTGTTCCTGCACGCGGGCCGGAAACTGGCCGGGTCGGTCCAGGCGCGTGCCGACGAGAAGGGGCCGCTGAGCGTGACGCTGGAGCCGTGGGGCGTCGTCGCCGGCCGGGTCGTCGAGGACGACGGCAAGCCGCGGGCGAACGTGATGCTCTTCTTCCAGACCGGCGGCTTCCTCGGCGACGACCCCGACGTCGGCACCCACCCCGACCGCTCGTTCCGGACCGACCGGGGAGGGCGCTTCCGCGTCGAGGGGCTGATCCCCGGCTTGAAATACACCCTCGGCGTGCTCGAGAAAGGGAACCAGTACGGCGGCGCGGTCTTCGAGAATTTGAAGGTGAAGGCCGGCGAGACGAAAGACCTCGGCGACGTCAAGGTGCGCCGGCTGGACGAGTGAGTGTCGGCGGGCCGCTCGCGACTTCGCACGTGCGAGGCCGCGAGCGGCCGGAAAACCGCGATCAACCCGGCCCTCTCCCGTCTCATGTAAGGGGAAGAGTCGCCCGCGGGAGAACCAACCATGCCGCAAACGCGAGTCAGCCCCGTCCTCCGCCACGTCCGCCGCCTGGCCGGCGCCGCTTCCCCCTCCGAGCCGACCGACGCCGAGCTGCTGCGCCGCTTCGTCGCCGCCCGCGAGAATGACGCCTTCGCCCTGCTGATGCGCCGGCACGGCGGGCTGGTCATGGGCGTCTGCCGCCGCGTCCTGCCGCGCCTGCAGGACGCCGAGGACGCCTTCCAGGCCACCTTTCTCACCCTCGTCCGTTACGCCCCGACGATCCGCCGCGACCAGGCGGTGAGCGGCTGGCTGCACCGCGTCGCCTATCGCATTGCCCTCCGGGCGGGACAGGACACGGCTCGCCGCTCCGCCATCGAAAGGAAGTTGCGGACCGCGACGGTCTCTTTTACGGCGCCGGACGCCGCGCTGCGGGAACTTCAGGCCGTAATCGACGAGGAGTTGCAGCGGCTGCCGGAGAAGTATCGGGCGCCGTTCGTCCTCTGTTGCCTGGAGGGCAAGAGTCGCGCCGAGGCGGCGCGCGAACTCGGATGGAAGGTGGGCACCGTCGCCAGCCGCCTCGCCGAGGCGCGAAGGCTCCTCCAATTGCGCCTGACGAGGCGCGGCGTCGCCCTGTCCGCGATGCTGACCCTCGCCGCGCTGACCGAGGGCGCCACGGCGGGGGTGCCGGCGTCCCTGGC
>JBBROG010000491.1:0-2952 GCA_038229635.1 Gemmatales bacterium | reverse complement strand
GTACTCAGGGGAGAGGGGCTGGGGGTGAGGGGTTTTTCCGGGGGGAAAAGACACCCCTCACCCCAACCCCTCTCCCCTGAGTACAGGGGCGAGGGGCTTACGGTGCAGACTCTCAGTCCGCCTCCACCTCGAACGAGGCGCAGATCGCCCGCAGCACCGGCTCGATTTCCTCCAACTCCAGGTCGCTCGCCTGCCACAGCACCAGGACGGTGCCTTGCGAGGAGTAGAAGCTGCGCGTCCAGCACGTGTTGGTCAGGTCGAGGCTGAAGAAGCGGACCACATGGCCGAGGGCGGGCTGGCCGGCGACGGCGTCGACGCAGTCCTCGGCCTCCAACTCGGGGTAGTCCTCACGCAGGGCCTCGAGGGCGGCGTCGGCCACCTCGGCGCTGTCGGGCGTGTCCGCGCGGAAGCAGACCATGAGGAAGGCGGTGCCGGGGCTCTGCACCGAGACGGTCCAGCCGTCCTCGTTGTCCTCGCGCTCGAGGTCCCAGTTGTCGGTGTACTGAAAGCGGACGCCGCCGTCGGCGAATTCGGCCATGCTCCACCGCCTCGCGATCAGGGGTTGCGAGTCCGGGGACATTCTATCCTCGACGCGCGGGGCGGAAAAGCGCCCCGGAACGCTTACGACATTCGGCCGCGCCTCCTACCGCTTGCGGTACAAATCGAGATCCCCCTTCCCCGCGACGAGCGCGAACACGTCGCGCACCTGCTCGAAGCCGGTGCGCAGCAAGAAGTGGGCGTTGCGGCCGTAGCTCTTGGCGCCGAGGAGGAAGAAGTTCGGCTCGGGGTTGCGCAGCGCGTTGGCGCCCTGCGCCGGGATCGTCAGGCAGTCGCCGCCGGCGTGCTTGGCGAGCGCCGCCGCCAGGCTCATCGGGCCGAGCGAGGCGTAGCACTCGTGGACTTGCAACTCGCGGTACAGATTATTGTCCGGAGTGTAACCGACGTTGGCGACGACGCGCTCCACGTCAAAGGTACGCGGCTTGCCGGCGCAGCGGGCGCCGACGCGGAAGCCCTTGTCGGCGCCGAGCCATTCGACGCTCTCCACGACGGAGGAGGCGTGGAACTCGACGTTGCCCTCGCCGCGCGTGGCGAGGGTGTTGGCTCGGACGGCGAGGCGGTCGCGCTCCTTGAGCGCGTCGCCGGCGACGCGCTTGATCGGCTGCGTTTTCGCCCCGCGCGCCAGCCAGACGACCCACGTCGCCGGGTTCTTCTCCGCCAGAGCCGCCAGGTCGCGGACGGTCGTCGCCGCCGAGTAGCCGGCGCCGACGACGAGAATGTTCTTGCCCGCGTAATGAGCCTGGCGCTCGCCGAGGACGTCTTCCAACCCATAAGCGACGTGAGGCTCGGCGGCACCTTCCCCGAGAGCGGGCACGCCGCCGTCGCCCATCCAGCGGTGCTGGGCGTAGGTGCCGGTGCAGTCGAGGACGACGTCGGCCTCGGCGGTCTCCTCCTTGCCCTTGGGGCCGCGCAGCAGCAGGCGGAACGGCTGCCCGGCGCGGCGGGCGTCGCCGGGCGCCTCTTCCTTGAGCCAGCCGGACCTGCCGACGGCGACGACCTGCGTCTCGGCGCGGACGCAGTCGCGCAAGGCCGCGCAACGGGCGAGCGGCTCTAGATAGGAAGCGACGTGCTCGCGGCCGGTCAGGAGGTCGGCGTCGGACGGGAGAACGTGGCGCGCGTCGTCGGCGAGGATCGCCGCGCGGCCGAGCGGCGTGACGTTCATACCGAACGGACTGAAGAGGCGGACGTGGCCCCAGCGGCGCAGGTGTTCGCCGACGCGGCCGCGTTCGTAAACGGTCACCGGCAGGTTGAGGGAACGGGCGTACAGCGCCGCTTCCAGGCCGATCGGCCCGGCGCCGAGGACCGCGAGGCGAGGGGAGTCTGCCTTGACCATGACGGCCTCCTTCCCGAATCACAACCGCGCCATTCTACCGAGCGATGCCCGCGCCGTTGAGCCCGGCTTCCGTATATTGAACGGCGTCGGCCGGGGATGCTACAATTCCCCGGAGCGTAATGTGTAGGTGCCGCGAGCCGAGCGGCACCTCGCCCCACGGCCCCACTCGGCTCGCGGGGCCTCCATCATCCTGCTAAAGGCTCTAAGGAGTCGAGTTCGTGGAAATCAAGATCTCCGCTCGACACGGGCAAATCAGCGAAGCGACGCGCGAATTCATCCGCGAGAAAGCCCAAAAGCTCCCCCGCCTCTTCGAGCGCCTCACCATGATCGAGGTGACGGTCGACCTGAAGAACGAAGGGCAGACCTGGGTCGAGTTCCTCGTCCGGGCCGAGCACAAGCACGAGTTCGTGGCTCACGAGAGCAACGTCGACGTGATGACGGCGGTCGACCTGGTTCTCCACAAGTTGGAGATGCAGCTGCGCCGCCATAAGGAAAAGATCCAGGACCACCGGCGCACGCCTTCCGCCGGCGAAGTCGCGGGGGCGCCGCCGGCGCCGGAAGCGACCGAGGAGTGAGGGAGGCCCCACGCATGCGCATGTCCGATTTCGTGGTCCGCGACGCCATCATCCCGGATCTGACCGCTTCGTCCAAGGAGGCCGTCATCCGCGAGATGGTCGAGGGCCTCCGCGCCGCCGGCCAGTTCAAGGGCAGCGACCCGGAGGACCTCATCCGAGCCATCCTCAAGCGCGAACTGCTCGGCTCCACCGGCATCGGCCGCGGCGTCGCCATTCCGCACACCAAGCACGGCAGTGTCGACAAGCTCGTCGGCACGGTCGCCCTGTCGCGCCCCGGCATCAGCTTTGAAAGCCTGGACGGCGAGCCGGTTCACGTGTTCGTCCTGCTGATCTCGCCGCAGGACCGCCCCGGCGACCACCTTCGCGCCCTGGAAAACGTCTCCCGGAGCCTGCGCGACGACGGCTTCGTCCGCTCGCTGCGCTCCGCCCCGACGCGCGACGTCGTCTGGAGCCTACTCGCGGACGCGGACCACCCGCAATAGCGGT
>JBBROG010000490.1:0-3012 GCA_038229635.1 Gemmatales bacterium | reverse complement strand
GCCGTGGTAGCAAGCGCGCAAGGGTCGCAGGTCGAGTCGGGCGACGGCCTGCGCGATGTGCCGCGCGAGGGGATCGTGCGGGAGGCGTTGCGGAATGTCCAGGCGTTGGGGCGGGTCGTCGTGCCAGGGCGGGGAGAGGAAACGGACAGGGGAAATATCGTCGCCCCGGGGAGGGGGGGGTAAGAGGGACACGGGGGAACTCCCGCGGAGGACAAGGCGTAGAGAACACGGTCATTGCAGCGGCTTCCCTCATTTTGTCCACCCCTGACGACGTAAACCATTGACAGACAAGGCTCCCAAAGCGGGACGATCTCTGAACGGGGCTAAAGGACCTACGACCCGAACCCGCGCACGCACCCTTTCGCGACCCGGGCGAAGCTTGGCACGGCGCGGCCGGGTCGTGTATCATGGCCGGGCGTGTCTTACTGCCGGGCCATAACACCGCGAGAGCGACCGTCATGCCGCTTCCGCCCGATCACCGGAGCCCCCCGCCGTCGCTCGCCGATCCGACCACCCCGCCCCTGGACCCCCTGCCGTTGCCCCCGGAGGGACAAGTGTATCCCGTGCCGGGGGCAAGCCCCGTCCCCGGTTATCGCCTCGTCAGGCGCCTGGGGCGCGGGGGGTTTAGCGAGGTCTGGGAGGCGACCGGGCCGCAGGGGCGGCGCTGCGCCCTGAAGTTTGTCCACTCGGAAGCCTGGGCCGTCAAATTCGAGGCGCGCTCCCTCGACGTGATGAAGGACGTCGCTCACCCCCACGTCCTACGCATCTTCCAGAATTTGCGCCAGGGCGACAGCCTCATCATCGAGATGGACCTCGCCGACCGCTCGCTGAATGACCGCCTCAACGAAGCGCTCCGGGCGGGCGAGGGCGGCATCCCGCGCGACGAACTCTGGCGCTACCTGGCCGGGGTGGCCGAGGGGCTCGATCACCTCAACGGGCGCGGCATCCGCCACCGGGACGTCAAGCCCGACAACCTGTTGCTGAAAGGCGACGTCGCCCTTGTGGCCGATTTCAGCATGGCCAAATCCGTCCAGCATACGCACGCCAGCCACACGACCGGCGTCATGACGGCGGCCTACGCCCCGCCCGAGTTTTTCGGGACAGGCGCGAAGGACACGCCCTGGTCGGACCAGTATTCCCTGGCGGTGACGTACTGCAAGCTGCGCGGCAACCGGCTGCCGTTCGGGGACGGGTGGCCCACGCGCGTCGTCGAACGCGACCTGACGATGCTGCCCGAGGTCGAACGACCCCTCGTGGACCTCGCTCTCCGGGAGGAGCCGCACGACCGCTGGCCCGATTGCCGATCCTTTATCGAAGCTTTGGCCGCGACGGCGGACGACCACCGCCCCGCGCGGGTCGCCAACTTCCTCGGGATGACGTTCGCCCGGATTCCGCCCGGCTCGTTCCTCATGGGCAGCCCGCTGGGCGAGGCGGGGCGCGAGCCTTACAAAGGCGCCGACGAGACGCGGCATCGCGTGACCCTGACGAAGGGCTGCTTCCTCGGCGTTCACACGGTCACGCGCGGCCAATTCGCTCGCTTCGTCGAGGCGAGCGGGTACAAGACCGAGGCGGAGACGCCCGGCGGGGCGCCCTCCCGGACGGGGAAGGGGTGGCAGCTCGACCCCGGCAAGAACTGGCGGACGCCGGGCTTCGACCAGACCGACGCACACCCGGTGGTGTGCGTCAGCTGGAACGACGCCGTCGCCTTTTGCGCGTGGCTGACTCGCCAGGACGGGCAGGGGCGGCGCTACCGCCTGCCGACGGAGGCGGAATGGGAGTACGCCTGCCGCGCCGGGACGACGACGGCCTACCCGTGGGGCGAGCGCCTCGAGGACGGCGAGGGGTGGTGCAACATCGCCGACCTGACCGCGAAGAAGGTGTTCCCCGACTGGACGGCGGCGCCGTGGGAAGGCGGCTACGTTTACACGTCGCCGGTGGGCGTCTTTTGGCCCAACGCCTGGGGCCTGTACGACGTGATCGGCAACGTCTGGGAGTGGTGCGCCGACGGGTTCGGGCCGTACCCCACGGGCGCCGTGAGAGACCCTAAAGGGCCGGAAAAAGGGAAAGACCGCGTGCTGCGCGGCGGTTCCTGGCGCGATTCCGCCCGGTACTGCCGCGCCGCCTACCGCCGCCGCAGCCCTCCGTCCCACCGCAGCAACGATTACGTCGGTTGCCGCGTCGTCTTTGGCTTCGACTGAGATGTGCCCGGGTCGCGCTTCACCCCCTACGCCGCTTCCGGCTCCCGCGCCAGCGCCAGCGCAATTTCCGCGAACGGCTCGGGCTGTTCGGCGACGACGAGTCGTTCCTTCATCAGCTCGAGTACGGCGAGAAACAGGCCGACGAGGCGCCCGCGGTGGTGCGGCGGCGTGAACAAGGCGCGGAACGGCAGCGGGCCTTCGCGACGCAGCCGGTCCACGATCTGCTCCGTGTAGACGTGGATCGGCGTGTGGTCGACGACGATCTGCTGCGGCTGCGTCGCCAGCGTCTCGCGCATCAGCCGGCCGAAGGCGCTGACCAGATCCCACAACTCGACGGCCTGGAGCGGCTGCCGCGCCGGGTCGGGCGCCGCCGCCGGCTGCGGGACGGGCAGGCGCGGCAGGCGAAGCCCCTGGCGCTCCGCCTGCTCCTCCAGCAGCACGGCGGCGTCCTTGAACTTCTTGTACTCGATGAGCTGGCGCACCAACTCGAGGCGCGGGTCGCCCTCCTCCTCCGCGGTTTCCGCCTCGCCGCGCGGCAAAACCAACTTACTCTTGATCTCGATGAGCGTGCCGAGGACGACGACGTAGTCGCCGGCGCGCTCCACGTCAATCATCTGAATCACGTCGAGGTAGTGGCGGAACTGGTCGGCGATACGCGCGACGGGAAGGTCGCAAACGTCCACCTCGTTCCGCTTGACCAGGTAGAGGAGAAGGTCGAGCGGGCCGCGGAAATCGTCGAGATTGACCTGGTAATCGTCCATGATGCGGGAACCATCTTCTCCCCTCTCCCCTTTGGGGAGAGGGGTTGGGGGTG
>JBBROG010000489.1:0-3018 GCA_038229635.1 Gemmatales bacterium | reverse complement strand
TGCTGGTGCCGCTGAACAGGGACGACGCGAGCCTCGGCGTGACGACCTATTACGGAGCGTCCTTTACGCACACGGCGGCGCCGACGAAGATCGTCGCCGGCGTCGTCCGCGATAAGGACACGAAGAAGCCGCTCGCCGGCGCCCGCGTCGAGAGTCACAAGCTGGCGTCCAGCCCGCTCCACGGCAACGACCTCTTCCACACCGTCACCGACGCGGCGGGGCGCTACCGCCTCGTCGGCCTGCCCAAAGGCGAGGGCAACAAGATCCGGGTCATCCCCGCCGACGACCAGCCGTACCTCGTGACCGGCAAGGACGTCCCCGACACGGCCGGTTTGGACCCCGTGGCCCTCGACGTCGAGTTGAAGCGCGGCGTCTGGATCTCGGGGCGGATCACCGACAAGGCGACGGGGAAGCCGGTCGAGTGGGCGAACGTGGAATACTACGCCTCGGCGCGGAATCCGCACGCGGGCGAGTACGAAGGCTTCTCGAACTCCTTCGGGGCGCGCGTTCCGCGTGGGGTGGCGAAGGAGGGCGCGTTCCGCGTCGTCGGCCTGCCGGGGCCGGGCTTCCTCGCGGTCCAGGCGAGCGAAGATTACCTGCTGGCCAACCAGCGCGACGACGAGGAGGGGACGAAGGGGCAACAGTTCCTGAACACGCTGCCCTTCGCCCTCGAGGCCATCAGCCTCAACGCCGTGGCGGGCGTCGACCCGGCCAAGGGCGCGGACGCGGTGACGCGCGACGTGGCGCTCGACCCGGGACTGACGCTCACCGGCACCGTCGTCGATCCGGACGGCAAGCCGCTGAGCGGGGCACGGGTCCACGGCCTGACCAGCTGGGGCAGCTGGGACGGCGAACCGCTGACGACGCCGTCGTTCACCGTCCGGGCGTTCAACCCGCGCTTCCCCCGCGCCGTGCTGTTCCTCCACAAGGAGAAGGGGTTGGCCGGCGCGCTCGAGGTGCCGAAGGAGAAGGGAACTCCGGTCACAATGCGACTGCGGCCGACGGCGACGGCGACGGGGCGGTTGGTCGATACGGACGGCAGGCCGCGCCCCGGCGTCGAGTTGGGTCTGTCGTTCCGCGGATCCGACGGCGTCGTTTGGGGGTCGTATTATCCGGAGCGCGTGACGACGGACAAGGAGGGTCGCTTCCGCCTCGTAGGACTCTTGCCCGAACTGTCGTACAGCCTTTCCGGCGGTAAGGGGAGCGTGGGACTCGGGCCGGACCTGCGGCCGGGCGAGACGAAGGACCTCGGCGACGTGCGGACGAAGGCGGGCAACGAGTGAGGGACCGCCGAACAGCGTGCTGCTTGCGGCTTGGCGAGTGCGAAGCCGCGAGCGGCACGGCCGGCTGGTGAAGAAAAATGTGCCGTGTGGCGGGCGTCGCCCCTCCTAAGGAGGGAGTTCGACACCCGCCCGCGGAGGACAGGACGATGGCTCAGGCACAAGGGGAATCGCTGTTGCGCTGCATTCGCCGGGCGGTCGGCGCCGCCGACGCGGCCCGGCGGACCGACGCGCAGCTGTTGACGGCGTTCCGCGCCCACGGCGACGAGGCGGCATTCCGCACGCTGCTCGCCCGGCACGGCCCCCTCGTGCTGAACGCCTGCCGTCAGGTGCTCCGCGACGAGGCCGACATCGAAGATGCGTTTCAGGCGACGTTCCTGGTGCTGCTGCGCAAGGCCGCCTCGATCCGCGAAGGGCAGGCGCTGGGTGGCTGGCTGTTCCGCGTCGCACGCCGCCTGGCGTCCGAGGCGCGGGCCGCCGCCTCTCGGCGCCGGCAGTGCGAGGACCGCGCCGCCGCCCGCGCCGCGACATCCGAAACGCCGCCCGACTCGTCGTGGCGCGAGGCGTCCGCCGTACTGCACGAGGAACTGGATCGCCTGCCCGACAAGTTCCGCCAGCCCCTGGTGCTGTGCTACCTGCAAGGGCTGTCGCGCGACGAGGCCGCGAAGCAACTCGGCTGGTCCGCCGGCGCCGTCAAGGGGCGCCTGGAACGCGGGCGGCAGGTGCTGCGGAATCGGTTGGTCCGCCGCGGCTTCGCGCTGTCGGCGGGCCTGCTGGCGGCGCTGGAGAACTCCCCGGCGGCAGGATGTGCCCTGCCGCCGCGACTGATCCGGTTGACGTTGAGGGCGGCGACGGACTCCTGTCCGGCGCCCGTCGCCGCCCTCGTCGAGGGAGGGCTCCGAACAATGGTCACGGGCAACAACAAGGTGATGGCGGCGGCACTGCTGATCGCGAGTGTCGTCGCCGGGACGGGGTGGCTGGCGTCTCCGACGCTCGCCCCGAACGTCGCGGCCGCGGCTCAAGAGAAGCCCCCGGCGAAGGCGCCGCGCGATGCGGACAAGCCGGCCGAGGAGACGCGCGCCTACTCCGGCCGAGTGATCGGCCCCGACGGGCAGCCCGTCGCCGACGCCAAACTCTTCCTCGCCCTGCCCGCGGACTACGTCGAACGCATTCCGCCCTCGGAAATGGTCGCGAAGAGCGGCGCCGACGGCCGCTTCCGCTTCCGCGCCTCTCGGGCGAAGCACGGACCCCGGCCCATGACCGTCGTGGCGACGGCGGACGGCCACGGCCCCGCCTGGGCCGAGCCGAAGTTAAATGACAATACCGAGGATCTGACACTCAAGCTCGTCAAGGACGACGTTCCCGTCTCCGGCCGCGTTCTCGACCTCGAAGGCCGTCCCGTGCCCGGCGCCACGGTCCGCCTGCTGGAGATCCTGGCGCCGGCCAAGGCCGACCTCGGCCGCTGGCTCGCCGCGGCCGCCGCCGGCAAGGGCAATGACCGCGAATTGGAGCGTGATTATCTGAATCACAAGATCCTGGCGCCCGACGTCCCCGGCCTTGCCTCTTCGGCGACGACCGACGCGGACGGACGCTTCCACCTCAGCGGCGTCGGCCGCGAGCGCGTCGCCGTCGCCCTGATCGAAGGGCCGACCCTCGCCACGACCCGAGTCGGCCTCCTGACCCGCGCCAGCCCGCCGCTGCTGGTGCCGCTGAACAGGGACGACGCGAGCCTCGGCGT
>JBBROG010000488.1:0-3021 GCA_038229635.1 Gemmatales bacterium | reverse complement strand
GTGGTGCGGACCGCGGCCTCGTCCGCCTGAGCCACCCAGGCGCGCACCGCGTTGCCGCCGATGATGGCGTAGGGGATGCCCGCCTCCTCCAGGGCCGTCGCCGTCCGTTCCAACCGTTGCTGGATCTTTTCCACGGCTCGCTCCATCCGGTCCCACAGCGCCTGGCCGGTGAGATGAAACGGGATCATAGGTCTTCTCGTTGTCCGGGGGAGGCTGTCTCTCTGACCGGGGGGCTTTGCACGAATATGCCGAATCGTCCCGTGTAGTGTGCGTTCGTCCCTCCCCACTACCGACTCACAGTCGCAATACGGCATATTCGTGCAAAGCCCCGACCGGGGCGACAGATTCGGACATTGTACCAATGTTACCGGAAGAGGAAGCGGCGAAGTGACCAACTCGCCGTCCCAGGGTGCGCCAACGGAATCTGGCAGTCAGACGGCCAACCAGTATTGGGTCCAGTCGTCGCTGTGAGCCACGCAGCACAACTCGGCCATCCGGTTCGCGTTGACTACCGTCCACCGCGCCCCGGTTTGCTTCAGCCGTGTGCCGATCAACTCCTTCACCGCCCCTTCCACCATCCCGCTGCCGATCGACCGCCCCGCGTACAGCCGTGCGCAATAGCCCAGACGCCCCGTGTGTTTCGCCAAGTAGGTCGTCAGGAAAACAAAGGAAAACAAAGGGGTCGGAAAACAAAGGGGAAAACAAAGGGGTCGGGAGTCGATTCGCGAGTCGCGACCCCTTTGTAATCGCTTGTTCTCCCTGGGCCGCCGACTCAGGAAGCCTCCCGCGTCGTCCGTGCGGCCGGGGCGCCGCCCCCTGCTCCCCGCTTGCCGGCCGCCGGGCCGTTCGGAGGCGAAGCCGCCCGCCGCGCCGCGAGGTCTTCCAGCACCTCCCACGCCGTTCGCCGCTCCGCGGCCGCCAGCGCCTGGAGCACCTCGCTCAGGCGCAGCGCGTAATCGACGAAGCCTCGGTCCCGCGGCAAAAGGATTTCCGCCTCCGGGTCCGCGGGCAGGTGGTAAACCCCCGCCTCCGCGGAGGACGCCTTGCGGTCGGCCTCCCAGCCGCGGGCTAACAGGTAGGCCTCGACGTCCGCCGGGTCCAGGGCCAGCAGCCGTTCTTTCGGCAGACGGAACGCGCGGTTCATGGGAGTGTCCTCATCCTTCGCGAGGCCCGTACCATGAGCCGACGAAGATTGGCTACCGAGAGGAGGTTTTTCCGGGGCAATTCCACCGGGACCTTGCCCCGCTGCGCGGCTTCCGCCCTCCCGGTCAACGACACATAGTAAGCGGCGTAGCGGCTCAGCATCCGCTCGTCATCCTGTTCGATCCACAGCCCCGGTTCGCGCGGCAGCAGCAACACCACCAGGAGGCGGGGCACCATCGCCTGGTGCCGGAGGTCGTCGTAATTCTTCTTGTTCAAGCGGAAAGTAAACGCTCCTTCCCCCGCTTTCAGGGGCTCGCGCGTGATACTTTTCAGCTGCACGTCGATCTTCGGGGAGCGCAGCACCGACTTCTCATGGAGCCAGCCGCGGGCTACGAGAGTGCGATCAACGCTGTCATCATCGACCTCCGGCGTCTGGCACGCGAACCCGGCGGCGCTCGCCACAGCGTGAAGATACGCAACGCTGAGTTGTTGTTTCTGCTCATTCTCGTCCATGATAGCCTGGACCAACCGTGTCCATGACGACTTCGCAGACGTCCCGCGCCACCTGACCCAATTGTAGCGGAAGAGGTGGCAAAGGCATCGCGGAAGGCCGCAAGAAGCCGTCTCCTTTGGGCCTCAGGCGAAGGTCCGCGGTTTCCGGCCTACGGGCGCGGCCGCAGCCTGCGGGCGAGCGACTCCCCTCGTCAATGAGACCGCCGGGCCGCGAGCCGGTCAAGGGCGCATCGCGCGTTTTCGCGAGAGGTCGGCCCGACGTTCGGCCTTCCTGGTATAACGGCCGAAGGCACAGCCCGGCGGCCGCGATCAACCCGGAGGACACTCATGCGCCTGCGCATCAGCGCCCCGGACGGGGCCGCGTCCGGACTCATCGGCCCATCGGCCCTCATTCACCCGTTTTGCCCTGGACGGCCTCCCCGCTTCGGACGTGGCCCGTGAACCGGGCCTGTCCGAGAGCGCCGTCGTGCGGGCCAAGTCCCGCGTCCTCAAGCGGTTGCGCGAGGAGCCGGGGAAATGTTGGACGGACCGCGCGTTTTCGCGTAATGTCGGGACGGGAATCGGCCTTTCTCTTCCGAGGGCCGGCGCCACGTCGCGCCGGGGGTGAACACGACTCTGTCCCCAAAGGGCACTCCGATGGAAGCGCGTCCCGTCACTCCGGCGACTCATCCCACGGCCGACACCCTGCAAGCGTTCGGCCAGGGCAAGCTCGACGGCGCCGCCGCCGAAGCTGTCGCCAGGCACCTCGACAGCTGTGCGGCGTGCTACCGCGAGGTGGCGGCGATGTCCGGCGACCGCTTCCTCGACCGCCTCCGCGCCGCCCACAGCCACCACACCACGCCGGCGCCGGCCCAGGCGCTGACCGGCGTCTCTCGCGGCGTGCCGGCGGTTCCCGACGCGCCTCCGGACCTCCCGCCGGAGCTGCGCAACCACGCGCAATACGACGTCGTCCGCGAGTTGGGGCGCGGCGGCATGGGTGTCGTCTATTTGGCGACCAACAAGCTGATGCAGCGGGCGGAAGTCCTCAAAGTGATGAACAAGGCGCTCCTCGACCACGCGGGGGCGTCGGACCGCTTCCTGCGCGAGATCCGCGCCGCCGCCAAGCTCAACCACCCCAACATCGCCACGGGGTACGCCGCGCTCCAGGAAGGCGAGTTGCTCGTGTTCGCGATGGAGCACGTCGAGGGCCAGGACCTGGCCAAGGTGGTGAAGGCCCGCAAGCGGCTGCCGTTCATGCACGCCTGCCACTACGCCCGCCAGGTGGCGCTGGGGCTGCAGCACGCCTACGAGAACGGGACGGTCCACCGCGACATCAAGCCGCAGAACCTGATGCTGACGCCGAAGGGGCAGGTGAAGATCCTCGAC
>JBBROG010000487.1:0-3047 GCA_038229635.1 Gemmatales bacterium | reverse complement strand
TGGTTTTCGGCATGTCCCGCCTCGGCCACGGCGAGGCCCGACTGACAGTGGACGTTAGTTCACATGATCTGTTGCCGCAAAGCCTTTGATACCTTGGGTTTACAACCATGTTGGAAGCCCTGCCCCGAAGGGGTTACATCGCAAAGCCGGGGGTCGCGCAGCGCACCCCCGGAACAACGACGCCGGGGCGCCTACCCGCGCACCCCCGGACTCCCACGCCGGGGTGTCGCGTACCCGCGCCCTCTCCCCTCACGCACCCGTCGCGGTCGCCCCGCCGGCCACCGGCGCCACGGCCACCGGAACCGGCGTCGCCTCGGCGCCGCGCGTCAGCCGCCGCGCCACCCAGACGACGGCCCCGATCAGCAGCGCCCACGGCAGCAAGACCAGCAGGCCGAAAATCAGGTACGCCACGCTCAGCGACAGACCCCGCAGGCTGTACGACAGCCCCTTACGCACCTGCGCCCACAGCGTCTCGTCCGACGGCACCAGCAGCTCGTTCGACAGCGTCACGTCGAGGCGGGCGACGGCGAGCTTGCCTTCGGGGGCGTTGGGGTTGCGAACCGTCTGCTGCACGCGCACCTGGCCCGACGCCTTGAGCCGCTCGACGACCGTCGGCGCGACACTCAGCGGCACGTCGTAGATGGCCCGCCCCGAGACGCGGCCGTTCGGCTCCTGCCCGACCCGCGTATCGATGACGCGCCCCTTCGCCTCGGCCACGATGGCGCGGAGCAGCGTCATCGTCGCGTCGACGTCGGCGACCTCGACCGACACCGTCATCGTCTCGCGCGGCGGGATGTTCGCCGTGTTGACCAGCTCGACGTGGAACAGCACCTTGGCGTCGGTGACGTTGTTGCCCTCGGGCGCCCGCGTCACGTTGCGCGACAGCAACTCGCCGGCCGACGCCAATGCCGCCTGCAGCGCCCCTTCCTCCGAACGGCGGACGTCGAAATCGACCTGCGCGGTGACGTTCTTGCGGTCCTGCTCGTTCAGCCGCGAATCGAGGACGCGCCCCTTCGCCTTGGCGACGGCGTCGCGCAGCGCCCGGTACGAGGCCGGCACGTCCTCGGCGGCCACCTTGAGCGTCGCCGTCTCGCGCGGGGCGACGTTGGCGAGGTTGTACAGCGAGACGATAAATTGCGTGTCGCCCTTCTTGACCTTGCCGTCGCGCGGCGCCTCGCCGGTCCCCTCGGCGCGCTGGACGCGGTCGATCTCGAAGCGGACGACGGTGCCCAGCTGCCGCAGGCGGTCGCGCAGCGGGCCGGCGCTCTCGGGGGCGACCTCGAATTGCAGCTGGGCGTTGAACTGCCCGGCGGCGTGCTGCTTCAGCTCCGACCGGCTGACGCGCCCCTTGGCGTCGGCGACCGCCTTGAGCGCCTCGTCGCGCGCCTTCTCGACATCCTCGACCTCGATGCCGGCGCTGACGCGCTCGCTCTCGACGAGCCCGGCGGCGACGCGGATCTCCTTCTCGGCGAGCGTGATCGTCAGCGTGCTCAGGCCGACCTGGTTGGCCAGGTAGCGCAGCTCGCCCTCGAACTCCTCGATCTTCGTGCGCCAGACGCCCAGTTCCTTCTCGGCCTCCAGGAGCTGCTTGATCTCGCCCTTACCGCTCTTGATGATCTCCAGCAGGCGCGTCTCCATCGTGCGGGCGGCGCGGAGACGACTTTCGAGGTCGGTGTAGTGCTTGGTGACGTCCTGGCTGCCGACGCGCAGCCCTTTCAGCTCGCCAGCCTTGCCGAGTTCCTTGCGCAGGTCGAGGACCAAGGTGTCGAGCGCCTCGGGCGGCACGCGGACCACGAGGGAGCCGCGCACCTTGCCGTTGGGCAGCTTGTCGCTATTGACGGTGGCGACGTAGCCGCCCTTGACGGCGGCGACGAGCTTGGTGACGGTCGCGGCGGCGCCGTCGAACGACTCGACCTCGAACTCGATGTCGCCGCTGCGGATGACCTTGCGTGGCGCGGCCGGCTCGGGGGGGGCCGAGGCGGGCGGCTTGGGAGGCGTCACCGCCGGCGGTGGTGGCGGCGGAACCTGCTCGCCACTCTTGCCCTCCTTGTCTAGCTTGCCCGAGCCCGGCTTCTCCTGGAACGCCGTGGTGACGTCGTCCGGCCGGAAGAAGCCCCCAAGCGCCTTCTTGCCGTGTTCGAGAGCGTCTTTGTTGGACTTGTCGCCGTCCACCGCCCCCCCGAAACTGCCGACGGGGCCGGACGGCGGCTTTGCACCGGCCGGGGCGCCCATGCCGGCGGCCGCCCCTAACATCCGGGCCGCCGTCTCGGGGGCGGAGAAAGTCGTGTCACTCCAAAGGTGAGTCGCGCCGCCCGGCAACGACAGCGCGGAGCCGTCGCCCCCAGCTACGGCAGGGGAGTTCACCCCGAACGCATCGACCGGCGGGGGAGGCGGAGACGCCGGCCTGTCCGCAACAGCGCCGTTGTCGTCCAGGGTGACGCTGCTCCGGGCTTCGCTGCGAAAGCCGGCGGCGTCTTGCCCGGCCGGCACGCCCTTCCGCGACCACGTGCCCTCACCCAAGGCAAAGCCTCTCACACCCTGCTGAGGGGCCGGCGTGCCATCGAGTGCCAAGTGACTTTGACGATCCGCCTGCGGCCCCACGGCCCGCGGCGAGCCGGGGAACGGCAGATCGCCGCGCTCGATCAGGACGCTCATCCCGGCGCCAGTGCCGGTCAGCAGCACGGCGGCGGCGGCGCTGGCGCCGACCTTCTCCCGCCAGCCCCAGCGGCGGCCGACGCGCGGCGCCCGCAGCGACCGGATCAGGCGGTCCTCCAGCGCCGCGTCGGGGCGCTCGGGGGCGAACAGAGCCTCCAGCTTGTCGTCGAGCGCCCGCGCCTGCCGCAGCGCCGCCGCGCACTCCTCGCAGGAGGCCGCGTGTTGCTCGACCCGCTCCGCCTCGGCGGCGTCGAGACCGCCGGCGACGAAGACGGCCACGTTTTCCAGAACCCATGCGTGCTCGGACATCGGTGACTCCCCTCGGATCTTCTCTGTTCGCGCGGCGCGGTTTCGCGCCCGCGCTTAGTGAGGCGCGGGCGCGAAAACGCGAG
>JBBROG010000486.1:0-3073 GCA_038229635.1 Gemmatales bacterium | reverse complement strand
GGCCGGGGGCATTTTACCCCGAAGGGGTTACATCCCACAGCCGGGGGTCGCGCAGCGCACCCCCGGAACATAAACGCCGGGTCGCGCACTCGCGTACCCCCGGACACGTTTAGAACGGGCTCTTGCCCGAGGTGGGAGCGATCTCCAGCACCGGGGCGCTGACGGGTTGCGGGAGCAGGTGGACTTTGCCCCCGTCCTTGGGGCCGGCGGGCAGCTTGCGGGCCGGGTCGCTCTCCTTGGGGGGGGCGACCTGCTCGGGCCTCGGCATGCCCTGCAGCGGGGCCGGCGCCGTGCCGGGGGCGCCGATCACGGTGCCCGAGTAGCCGCCGCTGGCGCAGCCGCCGCCGCACGAATTGCTGGCCGGGGCGCAGGTGTCACAGCAATCGCCGCCGCGGCGGAACAGGCCCGACAGCTTGTCGCGCAGCTTGCCGCCGATACTGCCGCCGCCGCACGAGTCGCAGGCGTCGCAGGAATCGCCGGAGCTGAAGCGAGCCTTGAGCCCGCCGAGCTTGCCGCGCAGCTTCGACAGCAGCCCTTCCTTCTCGCAGCAGGCGTCGCACGACGACCCGCAGCCGCAGCCGGCGGGGGCGCCGGCGTAGCCGGTACACGAACTCGCCATCACGGGGGCCGCGACCGGCGCCGCGTGAGCCCCGTCGGCTCCGGCGGCCAGCGCGGTCGTCAACATCAGGAATGCAGCGTTCACGAATTGTCCTCCCTGTGCAGGAACGATCGTTGGCTCGGGGCGTCGGCCGTCGTGGGGCGGGCACGGCGATCCGACTCGCCCTTGCCGTCCGCGGCCCGGCGTCTCCGCGCCGGCGGCGGGGGGTCATTCGGCAGGGGACGTCCGTTCCCCGTTCTCTTCTTCTTCTTAGTTCGGCTACCGAGACGGCCCCTCTTGAGCCGCCTTGCCCGAATTGCGCGGCTTGCGCCCGTCCCGCATCTCTTCCCTCTTTTGCCCGCCGTGCCGGTTCGGCGCGGCGGGCACAAGTGGCGCGGGGCGCCGAGGCCGCAGTCTTTGCCGCGCCCGGGAAATCGACCTTGCTCCCAGCGACCCCCGGTTATAATGAGGCCGCATCGACCCCACCGCCGCGACCGGACGAGGATTACGGCTTGCCTTCCGTCCCCAAGACCTGGCACCTGTTGCCGCACGACCGCGACGCCGTCGAGGGCCTGGCGCGCTCGCTGCACGTCTCGCCCATCGTCGCCCAGCTTCTCCTGAACCGGAAGATCGACGAGCCGGAGCACGCGCGCCGCTTCCTCGACGCGCCGCTCGGCGGACTGCACCCGCCCGACCTGTTGCCCGGCGCCACCGAGGCCGCCCAACGCCTCTACGACGCCGCCCGCACGAAGCGGCCGATCTGCGTCTACGGCGACTACGACGTCGACGGCACCAGCGGCACCGCCATCCTCCTGGAGGCCCTGCGCCTGGTCGGCGCCACCACCGACTTCTACGTCCCGCACCGCCTCGAAGAGGGCTACGGCCTCAACGCCGAGGCGCTGCGGCAGATCGCCGCGGCGGGCACGAAGGTCGTCGTCACCGTCGACTGCGGCGTCGCCAGCCTCGCCGAGGCGGACGTGGCCAGGGAACTCGGCCTGGAGCTGATCGTCACCGACCACCACGAGCCGCGCGAGCGCCGCCCGGACGCCGCCGTGATCGTCCACCCGCGTCTGCCGCCCGGCGCCTACCCTTTCGGCGGGCTCTCCGGGGCGGCGGTCGCCTTCAAGGTCGCCTGGCGGTTGGCGCAGCTGGCCAGCGGCGGCGACAAGGTGACGCCGCGCTTCCGCGAATTCCTGCTCGACGCCGTCGCCCTGGCGACCCTCGGCACCGTCGCCGACGTCGTCCCTCTGCACGACGAGAACCGCATCCTCGTCCGCCACGGCCTGGCGCGCCTGAAGGCGAAGCCGTCGGTGGGGCTGCGCGCCCTGGTCGAGGCGGCGGGCCTCGGCGCGGTCTCGGAGTTGCGGGCCAGCGACATCGGCTTCAAGCTCGGGCCGCGCCTCAACGCCGCCGGCCGCCTCGGCTGCGCCCGCCTCGTCGTCGAGTTGCTGACGACCACGTCGCCCCAGCGCGCCGCCGACGGCGCCCGCTTTTTGGAGGAGCAGAACGTCCAGCGCCAGAAGCTGGAGCGGGCGATGGTCGCGCAGGCGCGCGAGATGGTCGAGCGCGAGCGCTACGACGAGCACCCGGCCCTGGTGCTGGCGAACCCCGAGTGGCACGGCGGCGTCATCGGCATCGTCGCCGGGCGGCTGGCCGAGCAGTACGCGCGGCCGGTGCTGATGATCGCCCTTCGTCAGGACGGCGCCGGACTGCCGGTCGGCCAGGGCTCGGGGCGCTCGGTCCCCGGCTTCGCGCTGCACGAGGCGCTGAGGGCGTGCGGCGACCTGCTCCTCAGCCACGGCGGGCACCGGGCGGCGGCCGGCTTCCGCGTCCGCGCCGACCTCATCGACGCCTTTCGCGAGCGCTTTTGCGAGCACGCCGCCCGCCACTTCCCCGCCGGCCCGCCGCCGCCGCGCCTGGTCCTCGACGCCGAGGTGCCGCTGAGCGCGCTGACGATGGGCCTCCTCAAGGAGATCGACCGCCTGGAGCCCTACGGCAGCGAGAATAGCCGCCCGCTGTTCCTGGCCGGCGACCTGGAGTTGGCGGGCGACCCGCGGCGCATCGGCCAGGGCGAGCGCCACCTGATGTTCCGCGTGCGCCAGGGCGGCACGACGATGCGCGCGGTCGCGTTCGGCATGGGCGAGCGCTTCGACGAGCTGCTGTCCGGCGACCGGAAATGCTGTTTGGCGTTCGCGCCGAAGATCAACGAGTGGAACGGTTACCGCAGCGTCGAAATGGAGGTGGCCGATTTCCGGGCGGGCGGGCGGGCACAACTTGCCTGAGTACGGGGTGCGCGGGTGCGTGACCCGTGGTGGGATTCCGGGGGTGCGTGTCGTCGTTCCGGGGGTGCGTGTCGTCGTTCCGGGGGTGGGCGTCGTCGTTCCGGGGGTGCGCTGCGCGACCCCCGGCTGTGCGATACAACCCCTTCGGGGTAAAATGCCGCCAGCCCTACCCCGAAGGGGTTACATAACAAAG
>JBBROG010000485.1:0-3104 GCA_038229635.1 Gemmatales bacterium | reverse complement strand
GTTACCCCCACTAAACCCCCAACGCGCATCCTTCACACTTTATCGCTCCCTTGTGGCCGTTTTAGGCCGCGCCCGCCGTGGCCGGTTCCGCTGAGGGGGATGCCTCAAGCGGCCGGGATCAGGAACCCATCGTCTCCTCCGAAGGATGACCCGGGTGTTCGTGAGTCGGTTCGGGCGCCGCCGCCGATTCGCCCGGCACTTCGTGGTCCGGCGCCACGACCTCGCCGGCCGGAGCCTCGACCACATCCGCCATGACCTCCGCCCCGGCGGCCGGCTGCTCCTCGACCGGGACAGCCGCGCCTTCGGCGGGCGTCTCTTCGGCCTGGGGCGCGGCTCCTTCCTCGACCGGCGCTTCCCCGCCGCTTTCAGCCGGCTTGTCGGCGAACAGATTCTCGAAAGCCTGCCGCGACGTCGGCTGCGCGGGGATTTCCTTGCGGCGCCCCTCGCCCGGCCCGGCGGCGCGGGCCTCTTCCTCGACCTGTTCGGCGGCCTCCTCGGCGTAGGCGATGATCTCGTCCGCCTGGTCCTCGTCGATGCCCGCCAACTCGCCGAGCTGCGCCGGTTCCAGGAAGGTCAGGTCGTCGAACGACAGGAACCCTTCCTCGATGAACGCCTCGACCATCTCCTCGCTGACGCCGGGGATGCCGAGGAACCAGCCGGTGGCTCGCTCGATCCCGTCGGTCAACTCGTCGTGGGTCATGATCTCGATGTCCCAGCCGACGAGCTTGCTGGCCAGGCGCACGTTCTGCCCGCGCCGGCCGATGGCGAGCGACAGCTGGTCTTCCTTGACGAGGACGATAGCCCGGCCCAACCGGGGGTAAAGGAAAACCTCCTCGACGTTCGCCGGCTGCAAGGAGTTCGGGATGAGCACCTGCAGCGAGTCGTTCCAGCGGACGATGTCGATGCGCTCGCCGCCGAGCTCGTCGACAATGTTCTTGATACGACTTCCGCGGACGCCGACACAGGCGCCGACGCAATCGACCTTCGTGTCGATCGACGAGACCGCGACCTTGGAGCGATAGCCGGCCTCGCGGGCGACGGCCTTGATCTCGATGGTGCGGTCGGCGATCTCGGGGATTTCCTGCTCGAACAGCCGCCGCACGAAGTCGGGGTGGACGCGCGACAGGATGATCTTGACGCGGTGCCCGTGCTTGCGGACGTCGAGGATGATCGCCTTGACGCGCTCGCCGACGTGGTGCGTCTCGCCGGGGATCTGCTCGCTGCGCGGCAGCAGCGACTCGGAGCGGTCGATGGTGACGGTGGCGGCGCCGCCCTCGAAGCGCTGCACGGTGCCGTTGACCAGGTCGCCTTTCTTGGCGCTGTAGGCGTCGAAGACCTGATTGCACTCCCCTTCGCGGATCTTCTGGATGATGTTCTGCTTGGCGGCCTGGGCGGCGATGCGGCCGAGGATGCCCGGGTCGATGCTCTCCTCGCCCTTGCTGGCGCGGATTTCGCCGGTGGCGCGGTCGAGGGTGACGACGACCTCCGTCTCCTCGCCGAAGTGCTTCTCGGCGGCGAGCTGCACGCCCGACTCGATGGCCTCGAAGATCAGCTCGCGCGGGATCTGCTTCTCGCGGTGGAGGGCCTCCACGACCCGCAGCAAGTCGGCGCCGTTCATGGTGTCGTCCTCAACATCTCGGGGGGGCGCGCCCGACGAATCAACAAAAAAAGTGGGAGCGAGTCCCACTTGGATGCCTCCCCCATGCCGGCGCACCGGGAGCGCATCGCGCGGCATCACCCTGAGGGGGCGCCGTCCGACAGCGTCCGTCCGCTCGCCCGGTCGAACAGATGAGCCTTGTCCATGTTCAAAGCCACCTCGACAGTTCGCCGCTCCCGGAGCGACGTCCCGCTACCTACCTGGGCCAGCAGTTGCCGGCCGTCCCGCCCCAGCGTCACCAGCGTCGTCGAGCCCAGCGGCTCCACCAGCAGGACGTCCATCGTCAGCCGGGGCGAAGGATAGTGTACCACTTCCCCCCCCTCCAACGCCACATGATCCGGCCGAATCCCGAGCGTCGCCTCGCCGCCCGCGTGGGCGAGGGCCGCCGGGGCGAGTCGTTCGGGCAGGAGCCAGTGACACCCGTCCGTCAAAAACGACGGGCGCCCCCTCTCGTCCCGGCCGAGGCGCCCGTCGAGGAAATTCATCGGCGGCCAGCCGAGGAAGCCGGCGACGAAGCGGTTGTCCGGCCGCTCGTACAGGTCGAGGGGCCGGCCGCTCTGCTGCACCCGACCGCCGTCGAGGACGACGACACGGTCGCCGAGGGTCATGGCCTCCACCTGATCGTGAGTCACATAAAGCATTGTCGCCCGAAGCCGTCGCTGAAGCAAGTGCAACTCGCGGCGCATTTCGTGGCGGAGGGCCGGGTCGAGGTTGCTGAGCGGCTCGTCGAGGAGGAAGACGGCGGGCCGGCGGACAAGGGCGCGGCCCAGCGCGACGCGCTGCTGCTGCCCGCCGGAGAGTTGATCGGGGCGGCGCTCGAGCAGGTCCGAAAGGCCCAGCGCGCGGGCGGCGTCGGCGACGCGCTCGGCCCGTTCCGCCGCGCGCCGGGCGGTTTCGGCGCGGCGAAAAAGGCGGCGGAAGACACCGCCTCCCTCGCGGAGGTCCATGCCGAACGCCAGATTGTCCGCGACGCTCAGGTGCGGATAGAGGGCCGGCCGCTGGAAGACGACGGCGACGTCGCGCTCCCGAGGAGGACGCCGCGTGACGTCGCGGCCGCCGATGTGAATGCTTCCGGCGGTGGGAGATTCGAGGCCGGCGACGAGACGAAGGGTCGTCGTCTTGCCGCAGCCGGACGGGCCGACGAGGACGAGCAGCTCGCCGTCGGCGACGGTCAGCGACAGGTCGTCCACCGCGACGGCGCCGGGGGCGTACTGCTTGCGGACGTGCTCCAGAACCACTTCGGCCATGGGGGGACCTCGAGTCGGCGGCGCGGATTTCGGCGCGAGCGAGGCGGCTTTGCCCAAGAACCTGGGCTTTTGCAAAGTAACAGGTTCGTGTGGCATTTGATCGCTTCGCGAGACATTATGCGAGACCAAGATGGGCGACCACGCGATCTTTGTCCCAAGCCTTGAGCGTCACACGATCAATCGCCCACGTCAGCGTCGTG
>JBBROG010000484.1:0-3111 GCA_038229635.1 Gemmatales bacterium | reverse complement strand
TCAGGAAGCCGTCTCTTTAACCTCTTGCTTGCCAACAGGTTACGCTTAAGTCAGTGCCATTCGAGCAGAGAGAGACAGTTCACGCAACTTTTTGAAAGGTAACAAGTTGGGGGAAAAATATCCCCGCCCTTCGCGTCACCCCGGGCACGCCCTTCCTGTCGCTCCCTGACATCACCCGAGACCTTTCCCGTCCCCGCCGCGCGCGGGTACAATGGGGATCGGGCGACGCCGTTCCCGGAGCCCCGCCCGCCACGCGCGGGCAGCTTCGAGGGTGGAAAAGGGGGACAAGTGTCGGGAACGACTCACAGGCGCTCACGACTCACACCCCCCCGAAAAGCCTGGAAAACGCAGGGAAAGCGAGCGCGGCGGGGTGTGAGTCGGACTGTGAGTCGGTGTGAGTCGCCCCCGGCCGTTAGCGGAAGCGGAAGCACCCCCATTGGAGATCAGCGAGTCGTCCGCGTCCCCCGGCCGACGTCGGCCTGCCGGGCACGACGACCGACACTGCCGTCCGTGAGCGGTCGCGGGTCGGCGCGAATTTCTCATCGTTTCTTCCTTGCAATCGCGGCGAGACCGCGCATCATAAGAGGCACTCGGTCCCGCTCACCTCAACGCCGAGGGGCATTCTTCAGCAAGGAGAGAACGTCATGAGAAGCCGCATCGTGGTGGCCGCGCTCGCGGCGCTGGCCCTGGCCGTCGGCGGCGCCCGCGCCGCCAGCCTGCTCGACAGTCTCAAAATGGGGACGCCGGACCTCAAGCAGGCCGGCGCCCTCGCCTTCGCCCCCGAGGGCATTCTCCTCGTCGGCGACTCGATGGGCGCCGCCGTCTTCGCCGTCGACACCGGCGACCGGCCCAACAGCCCCGCCAGCGGCCCGCTCACGGTCGAGGGGCTCGGCGAGAAGCTCGGCGGGTTGCTCGGCCTCGAAGCCAAGCAGGTCCGCGTCAACGACCTCGCCGTCAACCCCCTGTCCGGCAACGCTTACCTGTCGGTCACGCGCGGCCAGGGCGCCGACTCGCAGCCGGTGATTGTCCGCGTCAACCGCTCCGGCAAGATCGAGGAGCTGCCGCTGAAGGACGTCAAGTTCGCCAAGGCGACGCTGCCCAACCCGCCGGGGCCGGAGGAGAAGAACCGTAGCGGCCCGCTCCGCCTCGAAACCATTACGAGCCTGGCTCACGCCGACGGCAAGGTCTTCGTCGCCGGCCTGTCGAACGAGAAGTTCAAGTCGAAGCTGCGCGCCATCCCGTTCCCGTTCACGACCGCCGACACCGGCGCCAGCATCGAGATTTACCACGGCGCTCATGGCCGCTTCGAGACCGAGTCGCCGGTGCGCACTTTTGTCCCATACAAGATCGACAACCAGGAATACCTGCTTGCGGCCTACACCTGCACGCCGCTGGTCAAGATCCCCGTCAGCGACCTCAAGCCGGGCGAGAAGGTCAAGGGCACGACCGTCGCCGAGCTGGGCAACATGAATCGGCCCCTCGACATGATCGTCTACACCAAGGGCGGCAAGGACTACATCCTCATGGCCAACAGCGCCCGCGGCGTCATGAAGGTGACGACCGAGAACATCGGCAAGGCAGAGGGCATCGTCGCGAAGATCAGCGGCACCGCCGGCCAGACCTACGAGACCATCAAGGGTCTCAAAGGCGTCGAACAGCTCGCCAAACTCGACGCCGAACACGCCTTGATCCTCGTGAAGGAATCCAACGGGGCGCTGAACCTCGAAACGATTCCCCTGCCGTAACCGTCCGCTTCCCATCGGCCCGACCTGGCGCGGGCGGACTTGTTTCGCCCGCGCCGGACCGTTTTCCCTCCGGGACTCCTCTCATGAGAACGGTGTGCCCTGTCCTGGTCGCGGTCGTCGCCCTCCTGCCCCTCGCGGGCTGCGGCGGCGCGAAGCCCGCCGTCGCACCTCCCGCGGCGGCCGAGCCGGTGATCCGCCGCGACGGCGACGCCTTCACGGTCGTCGACGCCGAGATGCTGCCCTTGTTGGCGGGGAAAAGTCCTGAGAACGCGGCGGAGTGGGCGCCGATCTTCGCCGTCTACGTCGGCCCGGAAATCAAAAGCCGGAATCAGACGCCGCTGCTCGGCGCCTACCGCCTCGACGGCACGACGCTGCGCTTCGAGCCGCGCTTTCCCCTCCGCCCCGGCACCACCTACGTCGCCTTCTACGACCCGACCCAGATCCTCGAAGCGTCCCCCTACCCGCCGATGACGGAGCGGTTCGTTATCCCCAAGCCGGAACGACCGCCGACCGAGGTGACGCACGTCTACCCGAGCCGCGATACGCTGCCGGAAAATCAGCTCCGCTTTTACGTCCACTTCTCCGCGCCGATGACGCGCGGCGAGGCTTACGAACACATCAAGCTCCTCGGCGCCGACGGCAAGGCCGTCGACCACCCGTTCCTCGAACTCGCCGAAGAGTTTTGGGACCCGAAGTGCACGCGATTCACGCTGCTCGTCGACCCCGGCCGCATCAAGCGCGGCCTGAAGCCGCGCGAGGAACTCGGCCCGTCACTCGAACAGGGGAAGAACTACACGCTCGTCGTCGAGAAAGCCTGGCCCGACGCCGCCGGCGACCCGCTGAAGGAGTCGTACCGCAAGGCGTTCCGCGTGACCGCGCCGCAGGAAGGGCAGCCCAACCCGAAGGCGTGGAAAGTGCAACCGCCCGAGCCCGGCGCGGCGGGGCGGTTGACGGTCGCCTTCCCGGCGCCGCTCGACCGCGCCCTGCTCGACAACGCGCTCTGGGTGACGGACGACAAAGGGCAAGACGTGCCGGGGACGGTCGCCGTGTCGGACGAGGAGACGCGCTGGCACTTCACGCCGAAGGAGCCTTGGAAAGTCGGGGCGTACCGCCTCGTCGTCGACGCCGACCTGGAAGACCTGGCGGGCAACAGCGTGGCGCGGCCGTTCGAGGTGGACGAGGTGCGGCCCATCGAGCGGCGGGCGGTGACGAAGACGGTCGCGGTGCCGTTCCGCGTCGGGGCGGCGCCGTGAGCTAAGGATTCCGGGGGTGGGGGGCGCGACCCCCCGGACGCGGCGCCGGGTCCCGTCCTCGCGCCCCCCCACAAAGGCCGGCGCCGGGGGCGCCGAAGACAACCCGCCAGATT
>JBBROG010000483.1:0-3116 GCA_038229635.1 Gemmatales bacterium | reverse complement strand
CGTCCACTGTCAGTCGGGCCTCGCCGTGGCCGAGGCGGGACATGCCGAAAACCACGGGCGTTTTCAGCCACCCGCCAAGGGAAGAATACGGTACAACTACTGAACATGTTGGAAGCCCTGCCCCGAAGGGGTTACATCCCAAAGCCGGGGGTCGCGCAGCGCACCCCCGGATCAACGACGCCCACCCCCGGAACGACGACACGCACCCCCGGAACAACCACGACGGGTCGCGTACCCGCGCACCCCCGGAACAACTCAGGAGGCGTCGCGGTAGCACGGGCGGCGCGCGGCGAACGCGCCATCGCGGCCGAGCAGCCCGGCACCGAAAACGCGAACGAGGCGTCCCACGGTGGCCCGGCGCGGCTGTCGGGCTCCGTCTTCGTAGGCGCGCAGCGACCCCGGAGCCAAACGAGTTCGCTTGGCGAGGTCGGCCTGCGACAGCCCGGCCGCGAGGCGCAGCGCCTTCAGGCGCTGGGCGAACGACACGTCGTCGGCCTTGTGCAGGCAGTCGAGGCACAGGGCCGTCTCGGCGTCGCGCGGCAGGGCGCCCGCCGAGACGATTTGCGCCCCGCAGGTGGTACAGGCGACGGCGCGCGCGCTCGTGAGGCGCGGCCGTTGATTGAGCAGGCTCCAGACGGCCTGCTTGGTGATGTCGAAACGGCGGGCGATCTCGCTCAGGGTGAACCCCCGGGCGCGCAGCTTGAGGACGAGGCGTCGGCGCTGCAAATTCGGCTTGCGACCACTCGGCATGACTGGGCTACCCTTTCCCTTGAGACGGCACGGAGCGGGGGCGTGCGACGGCTCCCGGTCCGGCGGGTGGTGTCCGTACCGCTGTCCCCCACGGACGGCGGTCCCGCGCCTCCCGTCGGGCACAGCTCGGGGCAGACTTTACGAACCCTGCGGCGCGTAGCGTTCCGAACGCGCGCGCCGACGGGCACGGCCTCGCTGTTCCTCGCGCGCCAGGACCGCGTCCGCCAGGCGGTCGGCTCTCTCCCCCTGGGCCGTGCGGCGCACGACCGCCAGGGCGTGGATCACGCCGGGGAGCCAGAGGCAGGCCGTCAGCGGGACGCTGGCCAACAAGTAGCGCGGCTTGCGACACAGCAGCAGCGCGGCGGGGGGCATCAGGAACGCGAGCAGGTAGCGCATGGCTTCTCCTTCATGAGACTTCTACCCTCGCCCCTGCCGCGCGATCAAGGCCAGCAGCCGCCCTGAGACGGAATGACTGACCCCTATTAAACGCGGCGGACGCGGGCAAGGCAAACGCGGCGGGACGGAGCGCTCTCACCCTGGGACGAACGGGCGCGAGCTTGGTGTGGCGTCGGCCTCCTTGCCAACTTCTTCGACGGCGGGACCCTCTTATTTAAGACGTCCGGTCTGAGAAGGCCATGAGAGTTCCGTGTCGAAATCGTGACGGTCCGGGCGGGCGCCGGGTTCGCGCTTGATTCGCGGGCCGGTCGTGGTAGCCTAAGGGTGCCCCGGCTCCCGCGCGTCGCGGCTCGCCGCCCTTTGTCCCTACCCGCGCTGACCATGACGGCAGAATCGACGCAGAGTCAATCCTTCCTGCTCGAACGACACGGCGACGTGGCGGTCATCATCCCGTCGCCGGAAGTCGAGAGCATGTCGGAAAACCTGATCCAACAGGCGGCGCAGCTGGTCCTGGCCCCGCTCAAGGCCGAGCCGCCCAGCGGACTCGTCATCGACCTGAGCAAGGTCAAGTACTTCGGCTCCGTCTTCCTGTCGTTCCTGCTGCGCTGCCACACCCCCATGCGCATGAACGGCAGCGAGATGGTACTGGCCGGCGTCAACGACCGCATCCGCGAGCTGCTCCGGCTCACCAACCTCGACACCCTCTGGGCCATCTACGACTCGCGCAAAGAGGCCCTGGAGGCTCTGAGCGGGGCCGACTGAGCCCCGCCCTTCTGACAAGGACCGCGTTCATGAGAAAGCCGGCGAACAAGAGCGGCGACGCCTCGTTCCAGCAGGTCAACGACGCCCAGCCCGAGGAGCGCGGCCCGGTCAGCACCGAGCAACTCGTCCAGCAGATCAAGGAGACCGCCGACAAGCTGATCCGCGACGGCGCCAACCGCGGCGACGTCAAGCTGCTCAGCACCGCGCTGAAGGAATTGCGCTACGCCTTCAAGGTCTTCGCCCCGCTCAAGGGGCGCCGCAAGGTGACCGTCTTCGGCTCCGCCCGCCTGCCGCCCGAGCACCCCGCCTACGCCGCCGCCGTCGACTTCGGCCGCCGCGCCGCCGCGGCCGGCTTCATGGTCGTCACCGGCGCCGCCAGCGGCATCATGGAGGCCGGCCACGTCGGCGCCGGCCGCGAGAACAGCCTCGGCGTCAACATCCTCCTCCCCTTCGAGCAGTCCGCCAACGCCGTCATCGCCGGCGACGCCAAGCTCGTCCACTTGAAATACTTCTTTACGAGGAAACTCCTCTTCGTGAAGGAGTCCGATGCCGTCGCCCTCTTCCCCGGCGGCTTCGGCACGCAGGACGAGGGCTTCGAGGTGCTGACCCTCATCCAGACCGGCAAGAGCCACCTGTTCCCCGTCGTCATGGTCGACGAGCCGGGCGGCGACTACTGGAAGCAGTGGCAGCGCTACGTCAAGGACGCGCTGCTCGCCCGCGGCATGATCGCGCCCGCCGACCTGTCGCTCTACAAGATCACCGACTCCGTCGACGAGGCGGTCCGGGAGGTGGTCCAGTTCTACCGCGTCTACCACAGCATGCGCTACGTCGGCGGCGACCTGGTGCTGCGGTTGCAGCGCGCCCCCGCGGCGCCCTTGCTGGACCGCGTCCGCGCCGACTTCAAGGATATCCTGGAGGGGGGAACGTTCGAGTTGACGTCGGCCCTGCCGGCGGAGGCGAGCGACACGCACCTCGCCGACCTGCCGCGGCTGCGCTTCCGCTTCGACCGCCGCAGCCTCGGGCGGCTGCGGCAGCTCATTGATCTTCTCAATCTGGAGGGGTGACTTCCGCGCTCACGGCGCCGGCCGTATTTGGGGGGCGCGAGGACGCGACCCGGCGTCGCGTTCCGGGGGTGCGCTGCGCGACCCCCGGCTGTGGGATGTAACCCCTTCGGGGTAGGGTTGGGGGCATTTTACCCCGACGGGGTT
>JBBROG010000482.1:0-3157 GCA_038229635.1 Gemmatales bacterium | reverse complement strand
GCCAGTACCAGGAGTGGACGCACTCGCTGGCGATGACCAGATCGGATCGGAAGGGGGCGACGGCGGCGAGGAAGGCGTCGGGCCGGGCGGGGTAGTTGCGGTCGAGCCGGACGGCGCCGGCCTGATCGAGGACCACGAGGACCATGGTCCTTGCGTGCAGGTCGATGCCGCAGTAATATGCGGCGGTCGGTGTGGCAAATCTCATCAAGGTCTCCTCCGGGCGAACGGGTGAAGGGCGAGTCGGTTTGGCTACCACTAGCCTACCCGGCTCGGGGGAACCTTGATGAGTATCCAGGCGCTGCAGATGTAACGATGAAAGTCAAGGCCCGTCCGCGTGATGACGGGCGGTGAGAACGGTTGTTCGGCGATTGCAGGCGCGCACCCCGGACGCTGCCGCGCGAGGGCGCGGTTGGCGACTTCGGCGCTCTTAACCGTGTCTTAACTGTTCCTCTTCTCTGTTCCGCTGGGCGCCGGCTCCAGGCCGAACGTTTGCACCAGGTCCAGCGCCGCCTGGCGCAGCGACAGACCGTGGACCGCGGCCCACAGGTCGATCGCGTCGCCCTTCTTGCCGCACTTGGCGTCGAAGCACTGGAACACGTCGTCGTCGAGGTTGACGCTGAAGGTCCGGCCGCGGCCGTCGCCGCGATGCAGCGGACAGGCGCCGCGACGCTGGGCGCCGCTGCCCTTGAGTCGGCTGGACAGACCCAACTGGTCCAGCACCCGCGTCAGCGGCAGTTGGCGTTTGATATGGGCGAAGTCGATGAAAACGCCCTCGCCGAGGGCGGCCGGTTCGGCTACGCTGTCGGCACAGGCCGCGGCGACCCCTGTCCGCGCCGGCATCGCGTCCGGCTTGGGGCCCGCGGCCTGGCTTTTTGGTGACATGCCGCTGTCATCGGCCTTGCCTTCGGGTAACATGCCGTTGTCACTACCCTCGACGTGGGCCGGCGCCTGCCACGGATAGTGGTTGGGGTCGAACGGCCGGCCGCTCTTCCAGACGGCGAAGACCAGGTGCAGGAGCTTACGCATGGCGTGGCCGACGGCGACGGCCTTGCGTTTGGGATTTTTGGCGACGACGCGGGCGTACAGCGCGCGCACGGCCGGGTTGAAGCGGATGGCGCTGAGGGCCGCCATCCACAGATAGCGTCGCACCAGGTCGTTGCCGCGCCGGCTCATGACGAAGCGGCGCGGCGAGCGGGCCTGGCCGGCGCGATTTACGCCGCTGGAAGCTTCGATGGGCAAAACGCCGAAGTAGGCGACGAGTTTGCCGGGCGTCTCGAAGCGGTCGACGTCGAGGATGAAGGCGGTCAGCACGGCGGCGGTGACGGCGCCGACGCCGGGGATGGAGTCGAGGCGGTTGACCTGCGGCAAGGCGGCGTAGGCGGAAACCAGCAGGTTTTCCAGGCGTTTTTGCCGGGCCGTGGCGTCGCGGAGCTGGCGGACCTGGTCGCGCACCAGTTCCTCGACGGCCGGTCCGGACAGGGAGGCGACGGAGGCCCGGGCGTGTTCGAGGAGAGGGGCGGCGTGGGCGTCGGGCAGATAAGGGATATCAGCGAGGTCCGTCGGCGTCGCATCGGCGAGGCGTGAGGCGGTGGGGAAGCGGTGGACGAGTTCGAGGACCCATCCGGCGGCGAGGTCTTTGGTGAGGAGGGCGAGTTCGGGGAAGGCGAGGGCGAGGAGGTGGTGGAGCTGGTTGATGAGGCGGGTGCGTTGCCGGACGACGGCCTGGAGTCGTCCGGCGATCTGCCGGAGGGTGCGGAGTTGTGGTGACAACGGCATGTCACCGCGCGGCTTTTCGGCGAGGGCGAAGCGGGCGGCGGCTCGGGCTTCGATGGGATCGGACTTGTGAGGTCCGAAAAGGGCGGCGCGGTAGTTTTTGTTGCGTTGGGGATCGCCGCAGGAGACGGCGAGCGTGAACGGCGCGGCGGGGTCGGCGGGGTCGGCGGGGTCGGCGAGGCGGTGGAGGAAGTGGAGGAGGTTGTCGGCGTACTGTCCGGCGGCGTCGAGCCGGACGACGAAGTGGACGGGGCCGTGCCGCTGGGCGATGCGTAGAAGACGCTGGCGGAGTTGGTCGTAGCCGGCGGCGGACTCGGGGAACTGCAGTTCGTCGGCGGCGGGCTGGAGGTCGTCCTTGAGGAAGGCGGCGTAGTGGCCGTAGCGGGAAGCGTCGAGGCCGACGCCGAAGCGCCGGGGCGATTGCGGGGCGGTTGCGGGTTGTGGTAGCATGGGAGCCTCGGAAGTGGGAAAGTGGGAAACGAAGGGGCCGTAGCCGCGAGGGTTCTCCGGCGCAGGCGGGCCGAGCGCAAGCTTGTGATCAGAGGTCGGGGCCTCAGGATGTAACCAGCGCTTGGACCCGCTCCGGAGGGGTCAATCTGCAGCAAGAGGTCGCGCCTCAGCAGACCGAAAGACCTCCTCGCGACTCCCCTATCGAGGATACTCCCGACAAGAGGTCGGGAGTGGAATTGAACATACAAGCAGACAGCCCACGCGAACACGCCGTTTCGAGGGAGGTGCTCAAGCCCGCGTGAGGCTGCCGCTGAGCCGGGTCGTTCGGCCTCAAAACGCGGAGGTGACGAGATGAAGGAAATCTACTTCTTCAAGTGCGGCGGCAACAGCCCCTATCACGCCTGGGAATACGGTGACTTCAACACTGAGAGGCACTACCGGGAAGAGCCCGGCTTCCAGGTCGTGAAGATCTTCCCGGCAGGGACGACCGATGAGGAGGTCATCGAGTTTGCTCGTGAAAATGGACACCCACTGCTTCCGGGGCTTCAAAGGTAGCTCGGGAACAGCCGACTTGAGCCCAACAACCAGGAGGAGCCTTATGGCTTGTCCAGTGTGCGGCGCCCCCGGCGTCTCCAGGTCAGAAGACTGTCCAGCCTGCAAGGGCCATCGATCCATCCGCTACAAATTCGTTTGTAGCTGTGGAAAGACTTGGTACTCCAACGCGGCCGACCAGAAGTGCGAGAAGTGCGGCAAGAAGGTCATCGGGCACCCAGACAAGTGACGCGTCCGCCGCCGAAACCGCCGTTGCACCTGACCGATTCCGCATTTCGGTTTCGTGGGAGTTGGCCGCGCGCGATCGAATGAAGGTGCCATCAAACCACCCTGAGGAGCTACCGTGTCTACTACCAAACCGCGCCGTACCCTGGATGAACTC
>JBBROG010000481.1:0-3157 GCA_038229635.1 Gemmatales bacterium | reverse complement strand
GGGGTGAGGGGTTTTTCCAGGGCGTAAAGGCACCCCTCACCCCCAACCCCTCTCCCCTGAGTACAGGGGCGAGGGGCTTCTGGGACAGACTCTAACCCGCCTCCCGCGTCCGTCGGGAGGCGGTCAGCAACCCTTCCCCCCGCCCGCACGCGGGCGGGGAGAAGGGGTCGTTCTACCGAAGGAAAAGTGGGAACGAACGGAGGATTTCTCGACTCCTGTTTTATCATGGGCCTTGGGGGCTACGCAAATCGACGCGGTCAGGGCGTCCGCGGCGTCGGCACGCGCGGCCCTTCAGCCTCCGCCGAGGATGTTGTCGGCCCAGAAGCGCGCGCGCAGGGCGAACGCGGCCAAGGAGTCAACTCGAAGGGGGCGCCTCTCACGGAGAGGCACTCGGAGGGGAAGCAAGGGCGGCGGGATCGAGAATGGTGATGCCGGGGAAGCGTGCGAAATCGGCCCCGTTGAAGGTGAGCAACTGCGTCAGGCCCAGCGCTCGCATGGCGGCCACATAGCGGGCGTCATGGGCGACCTTGCCATGACAGCGGGAGGCCACAACGAGTGCCAGCCACTCGGTGAACAACGTGGGCGGGTCGGCGAGAAGGGGGAATGCGGCTTCCATTCCTGCCACGGTCTGCTGGCATTCGGCGGGCGACAGCCCCAAGCCGTTATTTGCGACCGGACGGGTAGCGACCACCCAGAACTCGTAGAGGGACTGCGGGAGGATTCGCAGGGCATGGCCTTGCGCCCGAAGTGCGGACAGAGCGGCTACCGCAACGGGATGCCGGGCAGCGGTGGAGTCGGCAAAACGGAGCAAGACGTTGGCGTCAAGGACGACCGTCATTCGCCGCAACCCTCGTAGATGCTCTCGCGGCTGACGTCTGCTTGGAATCCGGGAGGGTAGCGGTCAGCGCGGCTGTGGACGAGCGCGAGCATCTTGTCGAATTGGGCTTTCCACTGGTCGAAGGGGAGGTCACTCGGAGGGGCAGGTTGGGAGCCGTTCGTGGCGCCCGCCGCGGCAGCCTGTTCCAGGATGGGGGCAAGCAGCTGTTCGATCGTCACGTTAAGGGACGCCGCCCGGCGGGCGAGCCGCTCGTAGATATCATCAGGGATAGTGAGTTGCGGCATAAGCAGGCTCCTTTCGCCCTTTCCGCCATCGTACCACGGCCCCCCAGGGCCGGCAACACAGCCGTTCGACCCCTCCGCCCGCGATCACGCCCTCGTCCGCGGTTCCGATCGACGGCCGGACTGAGACGACAGCCATATCACACCGAGGTTGTGTCTTGTAGACGAACTGACCCGCCGGAGGCGGAAATGGGGGCTTGCGCGGGGCATCGGGATGCTGCATCATAAAGGACCTTATGATGCACCAATAGGGCGGGAAGGCGCCGCGGCCGGGTGCCGGATTTCGAGGGGGGACGAATGGCGCAACGGAGTGCCGAAGCCGCCGGGCGGATGGAGGAGTTGGTCGGGACATTCCCGTCCCTGCGCGAGGCGCCCGGCGGGTCGCCGTGGGACGCGCTGCTCCTCGACGAGTGGCCCTTGCGCCGGGAGGACGGCTCCGCCGCCCTCCACGCCGCCCGCTTCGTTCTCGAAGTGTGGGACTCCTCCGGCCGGTGGGACTGCGGGCCGTTCGGCGTCGTCAACGCCTTGGCGACGTGGGATCACGCCCATAAGAAGGCGTTCCTCCGCTGGGCGGCTGACCCGTGGTGGCCTTGACCGCTCTTGCGCCCGATGGACGACGACCGAAGACCACTCATCCCCCTCACCGCGCGGCCCCTCCGCGACGTAACCGTCCCGCTCGCCGTCCGCCGCGCGGGCGAGGGCGCCGCCCGCCGCTTCCTGGAGTTCTTCACCGCGACCATCAGGAACAAGAACACGCGGCTTGCCTACACGCAGGCAGTCGGCCAGTTCTTCGACTGGTGCGCCGCGCGGGGCTTTACCGACCTCGACCTCATCGAGCCGATGGTCGTGGCCGCCTACGTCGAGAGCCACCCAGGGGCCAGGCCCACGGTGAAGCAGCACCTCGCCGCCATCCGGATGCTCTTTGACTGGCTTGTGGTCGGCCAGGTCCTACACGTAAACCCGGCGGCGAGCGTGAGGGGGCCGAAGCACGTCATCAAGCGCGGGAAGACCCCGGTCCTGAACGCGGCAGAGGCGCGGCAACTGCTTGACAGCATCGACTTGTCGGACGTGGCGGGGCTTCGCGACCGGGCGCTCCTCGGCCTCATGGTCTACAGCTTCGCGCGGGTCAGCGCCGCGGTCGGCATGGACGTCGGGGACTACTTCCGGCAGGGCAAGCGCTGGTGGTTCCGGCTCCACGAGAAGGGCGGCAAGCGCCACGAGGTGCCGGCCCATCACAACGCCGAGGCGTACCTCGACGCCTATCTCCAGGCGGCGGGGATCGCGGGAGAGGAGAAGGGGCCGCTCTTTCGCACCGTCGACCGCCACGGGGAGCTGTCGGGGAATCGCCTGACGCGAAACGACGCGCTGCGGATGGTGAAGCGCCGGGCGCGGAAGGCCGGTCTCCCCTCCTCCACCTGTTGCCACACGTTTCGGGCCACGGGGATCACGACCTACCTGGAGTGCGGGGGCACGGTCGAAAAGGCAATGGTGATCGCCGCACACGAGTCGCCGCGGACGACGAAGCTCTACGACAGGACGGGCGACGAGATCACGCTCGACGAGGTGGAACGCATCCTGCTTTGAGGCGGCTCGTGTGGCGGGTGACGAGCCGAGCCACGCGGGCGTGCCGGCATCCCGTGGTCTCAGTCGGCCTTCTCCTTGGCGAGGCCCGGGGGCAGCAACCTCTTTCGCTTGGCCGACCCCTTGGGCTCTTTCCCCTTCGTCTTCCTGGCCGCGGCCTTCTTCCCCTTCTCCTGGCCGTGCGACGGCCCACCGCCGTTGGTCATCGGTCGTCTCCCATCGAAGGCGCCCTCTGCATCCTTTAGGTCACCGTGACCAGCCCTTCCAAGGTGCTATTTCCGCTCCTTCTTTCGTGTTTCTAACAGTTTCGCGGTGACGACATGAGGCTGCTTGTTGTTATGTTTCCGCTTCGGCCGGGGCTTCTTGGGGCCACGATGCGACTTCTGAAAGTAGCCCCACCGGACCTGCCCCGCCAACTCCCGAAGCACCCCCGCCAACTCCGCCACACTCAGCCGTG
>JBBROG010000480.1:0-3176 GCA_038229635.1 Gemmatales bacterium | reverse complement strand
GTGAAAACGGCACCACTTATTCCCGCGCGGACCCTTAGGATTTCGAGCCGGCGGCCAAGCGCCTTGCCGCGGATTCCGCCGCCAGCACCGCCGGCGCCGACGCGCGCGCGTGGTCGTGGCCGCGGTAGACGCCGAAGTCGTTGAACCAAAACCGTTTCGCGAGCCGATATAACACGTTCTTCTCCGGCACCTCGCCGCCGGGGTTGTACTGCGACGTGCGCACGCGCATCGCCCCCAGCTCCGCCAGCGCCGTGCCGCGCGCCGTCACGTCCTTCGCCCCGTGCTTCTCCACCAGCGCCTTCAGCAGGTCCGGCCGCTCCAGCACGATGCAGCCGCGCGTCGTCCCCTGCGCCAGCTCGCGGAACTCGCGCAGGAACGCCGACTGAACGAACTTGTCGCGCAGCGAGCGCGGGTCCGCCGCGCTCGAATGGATCGACTCCTTCGCGAACTGCACGATCGGGCACGGCTCGATGTCGCCCCACGGGTTGATGTGGTGGCTGATGCCCGTCGCCGCCGGGCACAGCGCCTGCCCCTCGCCGTCGTAGTAGGCGTCGACGATGATGATCGGCTTCTTCGCCCGCATCTCGACGACGAAGCGACGCGCCCGCAGCTGCTGCTCCGGCGTCAGGCACAGGTCGGGGCACGCCTCGGGGCCCATCGGCCGGTAGACGTGGAACCAGGTGTAGAGCACGCCCATCTCGATCAGCCGGTCGACCCATTTCTCCGTCAGCAGGTCGTCGATATTCGTCCGGCACAGGCTGGTGCAAACGCCGGTGAAGACCTTTTCCTTGAGGCAATTGTGGACGCCCTGCAGCGTCTTGCTGAGGACGCCGGCGCGGCCGCGGCGCTCGTCGCTGACGATCTCGGTCCCCTCGACGCTGACGAGCGGCGTGACGTTGCCGAGGCGGCGCATCCGTTTGGCGCGCTCCTCGGTGATGAAGTGGCCGTTGGTGAAGATTTGGAAGTAGCAATCGGGGTGCTCGGCGAGCATGTCGAGCAGGTGCGGGTGCATGAACGGCTCGCCGCCGACGACGCCGAAGAAGACGTTGCCCATCGCCCGGGCCTCGCGCACCAGCTTGTGGAACGCCGGCGGGTCGATGGTCTGCTGCTTGGCGGCGACGTCGACCCAACAGCCCTGGCAGCGCAGGTTACAGCTGTTGATGACCGAGACGTACAGGAAGGGCGGAAAGTATTCGCCGCGCTTCAGCCGCCGCTTGTGCCGCTCGACGGAGAGCATGCCCTTGAGGCCCATGTTCCAGGCGAGCTTCCACAGGAGGCGCTTGTCGGTCTCCAGGAGCATGCGCTTGGCCATCTTCAGCAGGTACATCGCGCGCGGCCTCCGCGGGGGGGAATCGTGGGGTGTCTGCTGCGTAGCGTAGCAGGCGCGGCCGCCCGCGACGAGGGCAGGCGCCTACGAGCGCCCGGCTCGCGGCGTCTTGCGCGGATCGAAGCGCGTCAGGCGCCGTTGCGTGGCACCCGCTGTTCCTGGGAGGTACGCTCGTAGGTCGCCTCCAGGTCGACGGGCACGCACGGCCCGCCGCGCAGCCACAGCGGCAGCGTCGGCAGCGGCCGGCCGACGCCCAGCGCTTCCGGCCAAAGATCGAGCGTCGGTTGCTCGCCGCGGCGGACGGGGCGGTAGGCGACGGCGCAGAGGTCGGCGCCCCACGGCGTCGGCGGCAACGCCTGGACGCGCGCCAGCAACTCGTCGTGCAGGTCGGCCTTCCGGTCGGTGACGACGTCGACGACGACGAGGCCGACCCCTTGTTGGAGGTAGGTCGCGCACTTCGAGACGAAGGCGTCGCGCTGGGCGGCCCGGTCCTTGTTCGCGGGGCTGACGAGTTCGACGGCGCCGGCGAGCGTCGGGCCGCCTTGGGCGCCGTAGACCAGCACCTCGACGACATCCGTCGTCGCCGCGAACGTCACACTCACGGCGGGAGTGGGAGGCGCCCAGCCGGGCGTGAGGTTTCCCGTCTCGCCTTCCTCGAACGCGGCGACGTCGATCTCGATGCCGAACTGCACGTTGGCCTCGGCGAAGAAGCCCGGAGGCAGGCGGCCGTTGAGGTCGGACGACAGGTACGTCGCCCACGAAGTGTGGAAGGCGTGCCAGTGGCGGCGGACGCTGAGCGGCGCGTGGAAGTGGTCCTGGAGCGGCATGAGTCGACTCTCGCGGGGCAGCATGATCCCCGTCCAGTGTACCAGAATGCGAGAAGGCGAAAAGCCCGAGGCGTTGGCGAAGGGACTCGCCGCCTCGGGCCGTCGCGGCAAGGTCGAGGTCGCAAGGTAGGGAAGTGAACCTCATCTGGAATTTTATTTGACAAAAGGGTTGCGGCGCGGGACACTGGATACTTCAGGTATGATCGTCTCACCGAAGGCGACGCCTGGCGAACGAGATTTCTAACCAATAACGGATGAAGGTCGGCTATGCTTTCTCGCGCCCTGTTGCTGACTACGATCATCTATGTAGCAGTTCCATTTTCCCCTGTTCGCGCTGACGTCATCACTTCGTTTGAAGGGGCAATGAGACCGGGGGGCCGGCATTCGGGTGGAGTTACTTGTGGAACGCTGACGGCCCGATAGGCGACCCCGCGAACTACAAAAAACTTCTCTCAACTTCGGACCCCTCGTTCTATTACGACACAGATGGCCAATTGGCCCTACCAAGACCGGTCCCCGGGAGTTACACATATGCCGGAATTGTTAACCCCGGGTTAGTGAATGCCGGGCTGGCGGGAGGCCATCCGGGTCCCGGCCCTGGGCAGTCGTGGTCGGGCGGGCTCGAGCGTTTCATGATTGCCGCGTATACCGTTGCCGGGACAGGCCGCTACTCTCTGACAGATAGCTTGTTGACGAATGCAAATCAGTTTGGGAGCACTGACGGTCTTCATGTACAGGTATACCTGACCGGCACTCATGTTCCGCTCATCAATCGGCACACTGCTCCCGGGACTGGCAAGACAGCCAGCTTCGATACCGACCTCGGCCTTCTGAAGAGTGGTAGTGTGGTCTATGTGGCAATCGGTCCTGGCGATAACGATTTTTTGAGACTTTAGCAAAGTTAGTGCAGTGACTCAGGCTTGGAGCGCGCCTGATGCAGCGTCGTCAAGGTATGCCGGCGTCTGGGGGCCTGCTGTTCGCGGTGCATGTCCAGCGCCAGACGCTGCTCCAGATGCTCCTTG
>JBBROG010000479.1:0-3185 GCA_038229635.1 Gemmatales bacterium | reverse complement strand
TTCGTTGAACCCGCGTAGCGGGTGACGGATCGTAGCCCCGGGTGGAGCGCAACCCGCGCAGCGGGTGAAGCGCAACCCGGGGAATCCATCCGGGGACATCGTCCTGTATTGAACCCGCGGAGCGGGTGACGGAAACGTGATACATCGTGGCTCCGTCACCCGCTCCGCGGGTTCAACATATCGACGCGTCCCCGTGCATGTCCCCGGGTTGCGCTGCACCCGCTGCGCGGGTTGCGCTCCACCCGGGGCTACGATCCGTCACCCGCTACGCGGGTTCAATACATCGACACGTCCCCGGCCGTTGTCCCCGGGTTGCGGGTTCCCCGGGTTGCGCGAGTACGCTCCACCCGGGGCTACGATCCGTCACCCGCTACGCGGGCTGGAACCGTCCTCTTCATCCGATGAAAGGATCATACCGAGTCCCGAAACGCCCTGTCCAACGGAAAGCCCGACCCGTTCCGTGAAGGCGCCACCAGAGTGTCACAGGGCATCCCCAGGGCGCCAACGTGGCCTCGGCGGACGAGTGAGACGACTCCGACGCCCTCTTGTCATTTCCCCCGCCTCCTCCGAAGAAAGAGGGTGTTGCAGCTATTCCTCGCCCCTCGGTGGTTCCTCGCGATGTCGTCAACCTGTCTCATCACCGGCGCCACCGGCTTCGTCGGCGGCCACCTCGCCGAGGCGTGCAAGGCCAAGGGCTGGACCGTCCGCACCCTCGCCCGTAACGGCAGCGACACGGCGCTCCTCGACCGCCTCGGTCTGGACGTGCGTCGCGGCGACCTCACCGACCCCGCCGCCGTTCGCTCCGCCGCGGAAGGCGTCGACGTCGTCGTCCACTGCGCCGCCAAGGTCGGCGACTGGGGCGCGGTCGACGACTACCGCGCCGTCAACGTCGAGGCGCTGCGCACGCTCCTCGACGCCGTCAAGGGACGGCCGTTGCGGCGCTTCGTCCACCTGAGCAGTCTCGGCGTCTACGCCGCCCGCCATCATTACGGCACCGACGAGAGCGAACCGCCTCCCGAACAGCACATGGACGGCTACACGCAGACGAAGGTCGAGGCCGAAAAGCTCGCCCTCCAGTATCAGCGCGAGCACGGCGTTCCCGTCGTCGTCTTGCGCCCCGGCTTTATCTACGGGCCGCGCGACCGCACCTTGCTGCCGAAGGTCATCGAGAACCTGAAGGCGCGGAAGATGCGCTGGCTCGGCGGCGGCAAGGGGGCGCTCAACACCATTTACGTCGGCAACCTCGTCGACGCCATTTTCCTTGCCATCGAGAAAGACGGCGCCGTCGGACAGGTCTACAACCTGACCGACGGCGAAACCGTGTCGAAGCGGCGCTTCATCGAAACGCTGGCGAAGGGTTTGGACCTGCCGTCGCCGCCTCCCGTCGGCGTGCCGCTGTGGCTGGCGAAGCCGCTGGCGACGTGGCTGGAGAAGCGGGCGCGGAACAAGGGAGCGACGCAGGCGCCGCTACTGACGCAGGCGCGCGTCAAGTTCCTCGGCCTGAACCTCGACTTCCGCATCGACAAGGCGAAGCGCGAGTTGGGTTACCGGCCGCGCGTCGGCTTCGACGAGGCGATGCGCGAGACGATAGCCTGGTACGGGCGGAACGCTTAGAATGGCACCACGTTAAGAGTCGAACCATGCCACCCCCCGTCCGCGTGAAGGTCTACGGCTTGTCGCTGACGAGGCGCGGCTACTTCCTCTGGATCGGCCTCGGCGCCGTGCTGTTCGTCGTTCTGTTCAGCGTGTGGCTGGCGCTGTTCGCCGGCGCCGAGCCGTCGCCGGCCGAGCACGCCGGCGTGTCGCCGTGGCTATCGCTCTGGGGATTTCTTCGCTCTTACATGCCCCTCCTGCTGCTGGCCGCCGCCCTGCTGGAGGGACTGGAAATCTATTTCGTCCTGCGCCGTTTCCGCCGCGCCGAGGCCGAGCAGGCCGCCGGCGTTCCTCCCCCCGAACCGCTTGTCAAGGGAAGCTGACCATGTCCTCGCACTCCTACGCCCCGACGAAAGACGACAAATTCGCCTTCGGCGTCTGGTGCCTCCAGAACCGCGGCCGCGACCCGTTCGGCGACCAGACGCGCCCCGAGCTGAAGGCGCTCGACTGCATCAAGGGCCTCGCCGAGCGCGGCTGCTACGGCTTCGAGTTCCACGACAACGACCTCATTCCCTTCGCCGCCAGCGCCGCCCAGCGCGACCAGATCGTCCGCGACATCAAGAAAGGCATGGGCGACTGGGGCATCAAGGCGACGATGGCGACGACGAACACCTTTTATCACCCCGTCTTCAAGGACGGCGCCTTCACCAGCACCGACCCGGCGGTGCGGGCGCTGGCGACGCAGAAGGTTATGAACTGCCTCGACCTCGCCGCCGAGTTCGGCACGCATGTCTTCGTCTTCTGGGGCGGCCGCGAGGGCGTTGAGGTGGACGCCAGCAAGGACCCCATCGAGGTCGGCAAGTGGTTCCGCGAGGCGATCAACTTCCTGTGCGAGTACGTCCTCAGCCAGGACTACGACATCAAGTTCGCCCTGGAGCCGAAGCCGAACGAGCCGCGCGGCGACCTGTACCTGCCGACCGTCGGCAGCATGTTGGCCTTCATCGCCATGCTCGACCACCCCGACATGGTCGGCGTCAACCCGGAGACGGCCCACGTCAAGATGGCCGGCCTCAACCCGTACCACGAGTTCGCCCAGGCCCTCGACGCCGGCAAGCTGTTCGACATCCACCTCAACGGGCAGAAGCCGCTGCGCTTCGACCAGGACCTGAGCTTCGGCAGCGACGACCTGAAGGAGGCGTTCTTCACGGCGAAGCTGCTGACCGACCACGACTACCAGGGCACCGTCGGCTTCGACGCCCACTCGTACCGCAGCGAGGCCGACCCGTGGGACTTCGTCGAGCGCAACATGCGCACCTACAAGATCATGAAAGAGAAGGTGAGTCGCTTCAACGACAACAAGGAGATTCAGGATCTGCTGAAGGAGATTCACGGCGCCAGCCCGGAGCTGCGCGGCGCCACGGCGAAGTTCAGCAAGGACGCGGCGGCGAAACTGAAGGCGATGACGTTCGACGCCGACAAGCTGGCGTCGCGGCGGCTGCGCTACGAGCGGCTCGACCAGCTGCTGACCGAGGTTCTGCTGGGCGTGTTATAAGCCGCTTGCGGTTTCGCGTTCGCGCCTCGGAGGCGCGAAC
>JBBROG010000478.1:0-3187 GCA_038229635.1 Gemmatales bacterium | reverse complement strand
TCGGGGTAGGGCTGGTGGTATTTTACCCCGAAGGGGTTGCATAACACAGCCGGGGGTCGCGTACTCGCGCACCCCCGGAATGCTGGTGGTCATCCGGACCCTGTGGCTGAAGGAGGACGTGTCGTGAGCGAACCTTCCTTGACCCCCTCGCGCGGCCGCCGCCTCGACGCTGTCTGCGACCGCTTCGAGGCCGCGTGGCGTACCGGACCGCGTCCGTCTCTGGAAGAGTACCTGACCCAACTCCCCGAGGCCGACCGCGCCGCCGCCTTCCCGCTATTGCTCGGCCTGGACCGCGATTACCGCGTCGCCGCGCGCGAGGCGCCGCAGCCCGCCGACTATCTCGCCCGCTTCCCCGGCCGCGCCGACGCCGTCGCCGCCGTCTTCGCCGAGCCGTCCCGCCCCCCGGTGACGACTCCCGAGGCGCCGTCGAGCCGCCCCGCCGAGCCGGGCCAGGTGGTCGGCGACTACGAGTTGCTGGAGGAGATCGCCCAGGGCGGCATGGGTGTCGTCTACCGGGCGCGGCAGGTCAGCCTGAACCGCGTGGTGGCTCTGAAGATGATCCGCTCCGGGGCGCTGGCGACGGCGGACGACGTGCGCCGCTTCCAGCGCGAGGCCGAGGCGGCGGCGGGGCTGGACCACGAGAACATCGTGCCGGTCTACGAGGTCGGGTCGCACGACGGGCAGCCGTACTTCAGCATGCGCCTGGTCGAGGGGCCGAGCCTGGCGCGGGTGGTGGCGGAGGAGGGGCCGGCGGTGACGCGGCCGGCGCAGCGGCGGGCGGCGGGGCTGGTGGCGACGCTGGCGGGGGCGGTCCACTTCGCGCACCAGCGCGGCATCCTGCACCGCGACCTGAAGCCGCACAACGTCCTGCTCGACCCGTCGGGCAAGCCGCAGCTGACCGACTTCGGCCTGGCGAAGCGGCTGCCCCTCGACGGCGTCGGGACCGCGGAGAGCCTGTCGCAGGCGGGCGCCATCGTGGGGACGGCGGGGTACATGTCACCCGAACAAGCGCGCGGCCATTCGCGCGAGGTGACGACGGCGAGCGACCTGTACGGCCTGGGAGCGATCCTGTTCGAGCTGCTGACGGGCCGGATACCGTTCAAGGGCGCGACGCCGTTCGACACGCTGCTGGAGGTGATGAGCAGCGACCCGCCGCGGCCGCGGGCGCTGAACCGGGCGCTGGACCGGGATCTGGAGACGATCTGCCTGAAATGTCTGGAAAAGGAGGCGGGGCGGCGTTACGCGAGCGCGGCGGCGCTGGCGGAGGATCTGGGCCGGTGGCTGGCCGGCGAGCCGATCGAGGCGCGTCCGGTGGGTCCGCTCGGCCGGGCGTGGCGCTGGGGCCGGCGCAACCCGGCGGTGGCGGCGTCGCTGGGGGCCGTGACCGCGTCGCTCCTGCTGGGCGCCCTGGTGGCGACGGCCTTCGGGCTCCAGGCGCGTGAGGAAGCCGAGAACGCTCGCAAAAGTGAGGGAAAGGCGCAAGACGAGAAACGTGACGCCGAGGCGGCCCGCGACAAGTTCGCGGACAGCGTGGCCCGCGGCTGGCTCCGCCCGCTGGCTTACGGGAAGAAACTCCCTCCGGAGGAAATGCCTTCTCTGAGTGACATGGAAGTCGCGGCGCTTGACGAGTTGGCGTCCTCCGACGACGGGATGCGGATGCGCTTTCTCCGTGAAGGGTTGAAGGGTCCGCTCGCGACGCGGCGTCTGCGGGACCGGGCGGACCATGTGTTCCACGCCGCGGTCGGCCTGGACGCCGGACGGCGGGACCGGGCCGAGCGATTACTGGCGGACAGGCTCGGGGCGGAGGGGGTGACGGAGCAGGAACGTATCGACGTGGCACTGGCCCTCGGCACCTTGGGGGCTTGGGACGAGGAAACCCGCCGTCAGGCTGCGGCGGCACTGGTGGAGGCGATGGGCCGGACGGCGGACGAGATTACGTTGTGGAAACTGTCGGAGGGCCTTGCGGCGCTGGCGGGGCGAATGGGCGAGAAGGAGGCCGCCGCAGTCTGCGGGTCGGCCGCCACTTCCCTCGTCGGGGCGATGGGCCGGACGACGCACTCTGAAGCATGGAAGCGTCTGTCGGAGGGCCTGGCGGCGCTGGCGGGGCGGATGAGCGCCGCGGAGGCTGCCGCAGCCGCCCACGCCGTCGTCGGGGCAATGGGCCGGACAACGGACGAAGGCGCATTGAGGAGTCTGTCGGAGGGCCTGGCGGCGCTGGCGGGGCGGATGGGCGAGAAGGAAGCCGCCGCGGTCTGCGGGTCGGCCGCCACTGCCGTCGTCGAGGCGATGGGCCGGACGGGGGACACTTACGTATGGATGGGTCTATTGGAGGGCCTGGGGGCGCTAGCGGGTCGGATGGGCGAGAAGGAAGCCGCCGCGACCGTCACCGCCGTCGTCAGGGAGATGGGCCGGACGGGGGGCACTCACGCAAAGAGGCTTCTGTCGAAGGGCCTGGCGGCGTTGGCGGGGCGGATGGGCAAGAAGGAAGCCGCCGCGGCCGCCACCGCCGTCGTCGGGGCGATGGAGTCGAAGAGCCTGACGGCGCTGCTGCGTCGCGAGTCCTCTGCGACCACGAACGCCCGCTTTTCTGCCGTGGTCGGGACGGTTTGCGGCCTCGGTATGTCCGGGTCACCCTTCACCGCTCCGGTTCTCCTGACGCTGGCCCTTTCGCCGCTCCCACCGCCGCGAAAAACCAGATCACGGCTACGGTGGACAGCGACGGCACTCCTGACGCCGGCCCTTTCGCCGCTCCCACCGCCGCTCCCCGCGCAAACCCTGGTTGATCTGCTCAAGCACCCGCTCTGCGTCGCCGAGGCCCGCCGCGTCGTCCTGGGAGAACTGTCGCGCCACTACGGCCGGCCGTTCGCCGACCAATGGGAGTTCGTCGAATTCGCCACGCGGCAGGAGTTGGGCCTCGACCTCACCACCCCGACGCCGCGCCCCGACCGGCGATGAGCGCCGCCCCCGGCAGCGAACGAGGAGCAATAAAAGCGCCCCAGGTCGCGTCACCGGGCTGGCCGGGAGAGGATGGCCCGAGTGCGCAGTAAGGAGCCGTTCCAAAATAACTTGTCGAAATCTGGCGGTTAGATAGGATGAGGGAATGAATGCTACCACGACGTTGACTACCGTTCAAGACAAATACCGTTCTCTTGCTCCCATCATGGATGAGAGAATGCGTCGTCGCTGG
>JBBROG010000477.1:0-3189 GCA_038229635.1 Gemmatales bacterium | reverse complement strand
GGCCGCCCGCCCCCCCCACCCCCCCCCCCCCCACCCCCGGAACACCACGCCGGGCAGGCCGTCTCCGGCATCATAGTTGCTCACTCACTCGGCGGGCAAGCTCACCCGTGGAGGCTTGCGATGCTCCCTCGCGCGCCGGGTTAGCCGTATGATCGCGACGCAAGATCTCGAACTGCTCGTGAGCAAAGCCGCCCAGGCACTGGCCGGGCGGCAGCGCTTCCCCGAGGCGACGTATCGCTTCCAGTTCCACGCCGGCTTCACCTTCAAGGACGCCGCCGCCCTCGTCTCTTACCTGCACGACCTCGGCGCTACCGACTGCTACGCCTCGCCCTACCTGCAGGCGCGGCCGGGGAGTATGCACGGCTACGACGTCTTCAACCACAACGCCCTCAACCCCGAAGTCGGCAACGAAGAGGACTACGACGCCCTCACGGCCGCCCTGCGCGAGCGCGGCATGGGCCAGCTCCTCGACGTCGTGCCGAACCACATGGGCGTCGCCGGCAACGCCAACGCCTGGTGGAACGACGTCCTTGAGAACGGCCCCAGCTCGCCCCACGCCGGCTTCTTCGACATCGACTGGTATTCGTCGCTCAAGCCGGAATTGCACGAGAAGGTGTTGCTGCCGGTACTCGGCGACCCCTACGGCAAGGCCCTCGAGTCCGGCCAACTCACCCTCCACCACATACAGGGCGCCTTCGAGATCCACTATTTCGATTATCACTACCCGGTCTGCCCCGGTACTTACGGCCTCGTCCTCGGCCACCGCCTCGCCGAACTGGAGCAGGCGCTCGGGGCGACGTCGGAGTCGTTCCTGGAATACCAGAGTATCTTGACCGCGGTGGGCCACCTGCCGCCGCGCTCCGCGACCGACCCCGCCCGCGCCGGCGAGCGCCACCGCGAGAAGGAGGTCATCAAGCGCCGCCTCGCCGCCCTCACCGAAGCCAACGGCCAGGTGCGCGACTTCGTGGCCGGCAACGTCGCCCTCTTCAACGGCACGCCGGGCGACGCCCACAGCTTCGACCGGCTCGACGCCCTGCTTGGGGAGCAGGCGTACCGCCTCGCCTTCTGGCGCGCCGCCGCCGACGAGATCAACTATCGCCGCTTCTTCGACGTCAACGAGCTGGCGGCCCTGAGCATGGAGAAGCCGGAGGTCTTCGAGGCGACCCACGCCCTCGTCCTGCGCCTGCTGCGCGAGGGCAAGGTCACCGGCGTGCGCGTCGACCACCCCGACGGCCTCTACGACCCCAAAGGCTACCTGCAAATGCTCCAGGGCCGCTACGCCCTGGAGTGTACCCGAGCCGTCTTCGAGGCGGACGCCGCCTTCGCCGGCCGCGACTGGAAGGAGTTCGAGGCGCCCGCCCTGGAGACGATCCGCCAGTCCGCCGCCGGCAGCGCCGACTCGCCCTTCCGCCGGCCGTTGTACCTCCTCGTCGAGAAGATCCTCGGCAAGGGCGAGCCGGTGCCCGAAGACTGGCCCGTCCACGGCACCACGGGGTACGAGTACCTCAACGCCCTCAACCGCCTGTTCGTCCGGCCCGAGAACGCCCCCGCCTTCACGCGCCTCTACGACCGCTGGCGCGACAGCGCGGAGCCGTTTGCGGACGTCGTCTACCGCAAAAAATTCCTCATCCTGCAAGTGTCTCTTTCGGCCGAGCTGCACGTCCTCGCCCACCAACTCGACCGCCTCTCGGAGAAGAGCCGCTGGTCGCGCGACTTCACGCTCAACAGCCTGCGCCACGCCCTGCGCGAGGTCATCGCCTGCTTCCCGGTCTACCGCCCCTACATCACCGGCGAGACGATCCACCCGCGCGACCGCTACTACGTCGAGACGGCCGTCGCCCGCGCCAAGCGCAAGAACCCGGCCATCAGCCAGTCGATCTTCGACTACCTGCGCGACATGATCCTGCTCAAGTACCCGGAAGGGATGTCCGAGGAGGACCGGGCGGCGCAGCGGCACTTCGTCGGCAAGTTCCAGCAGGTGACCGGCCCCGTCATGGCCAAGGGGCTGGAAGACACGGCGTTCTACGTCTACAACCGGCTGCTGTCGCTCAACGAGGTGGGCGGCGACGCCGACGCCTTCGGCGCGCCGCCCCTGGCGTTCCACCGCCACAACGCCGACCGCCAAACGCGCTTTCCTTACGCCCTGTCCTGCACCGCGACGCACGACACCAAGCGCGGCGAGGACGTCCGCGCCCGGCTCAACGTCCTCAGCGAGATCCCGGAGGAGTGGAAAAAAGCCCTGGCGCGCTGGGGCCGACTCAACAAGCGGCTGCGCGTGCCGCTCGAAGACCTGGCGGCGCCGGAGCGCAACGACGAGTATTTCTTCTACCAGACCCTCGTCGGCGCCTGGCCGCCGGAGGCGCCGGACGAGAACCCCTCCGCCGAGTTCGTCGGCCGCGTCCAGGCGTACATGGAGAAGGCGACGCACGAGGCCAAGGTCCACACCAGTTGGGTCAACCCGAACCCGGCCTACGACGAGGGCGTCCGGCGCTTCGTCGCCCAGGCGCTCGACCCGTCCGAGAACGCCGCCTTCCTGGAGGACGTCCGGGCGTTCCAGCGCCGCATCAGCCATTACGGACTTCTCAACTCGCTTGCGCAGGTTCTGCTCAAAATCGCCTCGCCCGGCGTGCCGGACGTCTACCAGGGGACGGAGCTGTGGGACTTCAGTCTCGTCGACCCGGACAATCGCCGGCCCGTCGACTACGAAAAGAGGCGGCGCTTGCTGGAGGAGTTGAAGGCCGGCGCGGAGGCGGCGGGGCCGCGCCTGGCCGAGTACGCCCGTGCCCTGGCGGCGGGCAAGGAGAACGGCCTCGTCAAGCTGTACGTCACCTGGCGGGCGCTGCACTGCCGCCGCGACAACCCCGGACTGTTCCGCGAGGGGGAGTACCTGCCGGCCGACACGTCCGGCCCGCACCGCGACCACGTCTGCGCGTTCGCGCGGCGGCGCGAGGGCCGCTTCGCCGTCGTGGCGGTGCCGCGCTTCCTGACGCGGTTGGTGCCGCAGACGGGCGACTTGCCGCTCGGCCCGGCGGTGTGGGAGGACACGCGGCTGATCGTGCCGGAGTTGACGCTGGGGGCGCGGCTCCGCGACGTCTTCACCGGCCGGGAGATCGTTGCTAGTGAGCATCAGGGGCAGGCGGCGCTGCTCGCGGCCGACGTGTTCGCGCATTTTCCCGTAGCGCTGCTGAT
>JBBROG010000476.1:0-3203 GCA_038229635.1 Gemmatales bacterium | reverse complement strand
CGGCCTGACGCCGCTTTGGATTGAGCGGCGCGTCCTTCGGGGACACGTCTCTTATCCAATGCGGCGTCAGGCCGCCGCACTCCAAAGAATCCAAAGCGGCGTCAGGCCGCCGCACTCCAAAAAGCCTGATAACTTACTCCCCCCCCGGCTGTCGCCGCTGCGACTTCCGCCGCGACTGCTGCCGCTTCGCCTCCAGGCGACGCTCTTTCGAGCCGCGACTCGGCTTCGTCTTCTTGCGCGGCTTCGGCGGCGTCGCCGCGCGGACGATCATCTCGCGCAGCTTGGCCAGACAGTCCTCGACGTTCTTGGCCTGGTCCCGATGGCGCTGGCCCTGGACGACCAGATCGCCCTCGACCGTGATGCGGTTCGCCTGCTGGTCGCGCAGCCGCGCCCTCACTTCAAGGGGCAGGCTGACGTTGGCTAACACGTTCCAGTGCAGAATGGCCTTGCTCGACACCTTGTTGACGTTCTGCCCGCCCGGACCGCCGGAGCGGGCGAAGGAAAAGTGGAACTCGTCGTCGGGGACGGTCAGCACGCCGGTGATCTCCATGACGTTCATTCTACCACGGCGGGAAACGGCGCGGTAGCCGCTGGCGGTCGGAGGCACGACAGGATACCCTCATACGCGGACGACGAGAACGACTCCTCGCAGGAAAGGACCGACCATGACCCGCGGCCGCCTCCGCCTCGGAGCCCTACTCACCCCTCTTCTCCTTGCCTTGCCGGGTTTCGCCGACGAGCCGCGCCCGGTCAAGAACGGCGAGCCGCTGCCGAACACCAAGCCGCTCACGACGGAAGGCGACCTCGCCTCGCAACTCGTCGACGGCATCGACCGCTTCCTGCTCGGCGAACTTGACAAGTCGGTCGAGCGCCGCGCCCGCCACTGGAAGCGCGACCTTGCCTCGGCCGACGCCTACGCCAGCTCCATCGAGTCGAACCGCAAGCGCCTGGCCCACATTCTTGGGGTGCGCGACGCCCGCGTGCCCATCGACGAGGTTGACCCGTACAACGAGGTCAACCCGCGGCTGCTCCTCGCCCAGAGTGACACCGTCCAGGTGTCGGCGGTTCGCTGGCAGGCGTTCGGCAACGTCCACGCGGAAGGGCTCTTGCTGCTGTCGCCGAAGGTGAAGCCGCAGGCCCTCGTCATCGCCCTGCCCGACGCCGGCCAGACGCCGGAGCAGCTCGCCGGGCTCGCCCCCGGCACGCCGCCCGAGGCGCAGTTCGCGCGCCGCCTCGCCGAGAGCGGCTGCCACGTCCTCGTGCCGGCGCTGGTCGACCGCCGCCTGGAGCGGCGCAACGGCCGCGCCAACCTCAGCAGTCGCGAGTACCTCTACCGCCCGGCCTTCGAGATGGGCCGTCATCTCATCGGTTACGAAGTGCAAAAGGTGCTGGCGGCGGTCGACAAGGCGCGGCACGGCGACGGCGCCCGGGGGCTCAAGATCGGCGTCATGGGCTGGGGCGAGGGCGGGCTCGTCGCCCTGTGCGCCGCCGCCCTCGACCCGCGCATCGACGCCGTCTGCGTCAGCGGCTTCTTCGACGACCGCCGCAACGTCTGGCGGGAGCCGATCGACCGCAACGTCTTCGGTCTGCTCGACCAGTTCGGCGACGCGGAACTGGCGAGCCTGGTCGCGCCGCGGCCGATCCTCATCGAGGCGTGCAAGGGGCCGGAGGTGACGCTGTCGGGGGACGGCGGCGCCCCGGCGCGGCTCGTGACGCCGAAGCTCCGCGACGTGCGGACGGAGGCCGAGCGCGCCCGCCGCATGGTTTCCGGGCTCGCCGGGGCGCGCCTCGACGTCGTCGTCAGCGGCGACGGCACCGGCCCGTGCGGCACGTCCGAGACGCTCGGCAAACTGCTCGGCGCCCTCGCGCCGGGTCTGAAGCTCGCCGCGCCGGGGAAGCCGCTCCAGCCGCGCCGCCAGGACGTCGACCCGAAGGAGCGCCAGGACCGCCAGGTCCGGGAGATCGACCGCCACACCCAGGCCCTGCTCGTCGAGAGTCCTTACGTCCGCCAGGCGTTCGTGAAGAAGCTCTACGACCAGACGCAGGGCGGCGGACCGTCGCCGACGCCGGAGAAGTACCAGGAGGCGGCGAAGGAGTATCGCAAGATTTTCGCCGAGGACGTCGTCGGCCGCTTCGACTACGACCTGCTGCCGCCGAACGCGCGGACGCGCAAGGCGTACGAGGCGGACAAGTGGACCGGCTACGAAGTCGTCCTCGACGTCTTCCCCGACGTCATCGCTTACGGGATTCTGCTCCTCCCGAAAGACCTGAAAGAGGGCGAGAGGCGGCCGGTCGTCGTCTGTCAGCACGGGCTCGAAGGGCGGCCGCGGGACGTCATCGGCAAGGAGGGTTACGCCTACTACAAGGCGTTCGCGGCCCGACTCGCCGAGCGCGGCTTCATCACCTTCGCGCCGCAGAACCCGTACATCTTCACCGACCGCTTCCGCACCCTGCAGCGCAAGGCGAACCCGCTCGGCAAGACGCTCTTCTCGGTGATCGCGCCGCAGCATCAGCAGATCCTGAACTGGCTGAAGAAGCTCCCCAACGTCGACGGGGAGCGTATCGCCTTCTACGGACTCAGCTACGGCGGCAAGTCGGCGATGCGCCTGCCGGCGCTGCTGCCGGACTACTGCCTGTCGATCTGCTCGGCCGACTTCAACGAGTGGGTGGGCAAGAACGCCTCGACGCGGTCGCCGCACAGCTACGTCTGGACGGGCGAGTACGAGATCTTCGAGTTCGATTTGGGGAGTACCTTCAACTACGCGGAGATGGCGGCGCTGATCGCGCCGCGTCCGTTCATGGTGGAGCGCGGCCACTTCGACGGCGTGGCGTCGGACGAGACGGTCGCTTACGAGTTCGCCAAGGTGCGCTTTCTGTACGCGGCGCGGCTGAAGTTGCCCGACCGCTGCGCGATCGAGTGGTTCGACGGGCCGCACACGATCAACGGGAAGGGGACGTTCGCGTTCCTGCACCGGCACCTGAAGTGGCCGGAGCCGAAATAGGCGTTCCCGGGGTGGGCGTCGTCGTTCCGGGGGTGCGCTGCGCGACCCCCGGCTGGGGTAGGTAACCCCTTCGGGGCAGGGCTTCCAACATGGTTGTAAACCCAAGGTATCAAAGGCTTTGCGGCAACAGATCATGTGAACTAACGTCCACTGTCAGTCGGGCCTCGCCGTGGCCGAGGCGGGACATGCCGAAAACCACGG
>JBBROG010000475.1:0-3232 GCA_038229635.1 Gemmatales bacterium | reverse complement strand
GACGACTTGCAGTTCCGTCCGCTCTTGGTCCGTCAGTCGCACCACGTACACTTTCTGCATGGCACACCTCCTGGTGCCATGCAGAATCGCCGATTCGACCGAATTTGCCAACCCGAACTTTTAGGCGTGACAGAGCACTAGCCACAATCGTCGTCCCCGAGAGCTTCCGCCTCGTCACCGAGCCCGACGGGCTGCGAGTCCTGGCCACGCCGACCGGCTCCCTCGCCACCATCGCCGTCAAGTCCAAGGACCTCAACACGGTCGTTCTCATGGCGTCGCAGGACGTGGACTTCGACTACCAGGTGAACGGGGTCCGCAAGGGCTACGTCGGCTACGACCCGGTCCAACCCAACCGCATCTACGTCCCCCACTCGGCGAGTGACACGCTGCCGACGTGGCTGACGGACACGCAGAAGCAGACGCTCATCGGCAACGGCACCTACCACGCCGACGGCACCGTCAACCTCACGACGGCGCACGCCCTCGGCTGGGACCTGTTGTGGGCGTCGGACAGCACCGGCACGGGCGCCGCGGCGACCGGGACGGCGGCTGCGAAGTGAGGACGGGGGGGACGTGCTGCGGTTCCGCCTGCCGGTCGCGCCTGACCGGCGGGCGGGGCGGGTATTGGCCCCCCCCTCGCCCGGACGGACCGCCTTCAGGCCGGCGTCGATCTCGGCTTCGGCGCGGGTCAGGGCTTACGACAGAAAGCCGATCAACCCGACCCCAGGGTCGGCGGCGGCGGCCTCCAGCCATCCGCGTACCTGGGTAATCGTCTCCGCCGTGTCATACCCCACCCCCGCGAGGCCCACGCGGCGGATCGCTTCCAGGGCTCCGGGGATGACCGGAGGCGGCCACGACCCGATGCACGGGTAGCCGTTCGGGGGCGGGATGTCCACCGGGCAGCCCCCATAGACCAGGCCCGAGAGTCTGACCGGGACGCCGTTGCCCCCCAGGAACTCGTCCACCCCGTCGATCCAGGCCGACGCCCGGCTGATCGCGGGTACGCCGGGGAGTTCCCGGCCCAGGTGCGCGCAGATGGCTTCGAGGGCGTAGCCGTACAGGCAGCCCAGGTGCGGGGCCAGCGGCGCCCCCTCGATGATCTGGGCGACGGCCTCGCGGCACGACGGGGCCGGTTCCTCCTCGTCCCTCAGCTCATCGACCCGGGAGAGGAAGTACTCAAGGTCCGCGCTGATCGCCTCTGCCAGCCGGCGGTCTCTCGAGCCCGGGACCTGCTTCAGTCGGTCGAATGCCACGGCGTAGATGTTGAGCGTCGAACTCATCGCGTCCGCCCTCCCTGCCGCCAACTCGGCCACGCGACCGAGCTTGTTATATCGTCTGCGAGACTTCGCCCACGATAAGCCGGAGGCGATCATCGGGCGGATGGTGCCGGCGGAGGCAAATTCCTGAGATTGGCTACAAACGGCTGTCCGGCCGGGCCGGGAAATGGGAAACGGCCGCGACACATCGTCGCGGCCGTTTGCGTCGAGTGAAGGCGCTGGGGCTCGAACCCAGGACCTACGGATTAAAAGTCCGTTGCTCTACCGACTGAGCTACGCCTTCTTCTTTCGTACCAAGCACTTGCGTCGATCCGCCGTTTCGGCAGCCGTGAGTATTTTGAGTAACGACGCCCTCATCAGTGTAGACGTCCGCCGGGCCGTCGTCCACGTCGCAAACGTGCCCGAAGACGAATACTTCCTCTCCCGGCGTGGGCGGCATAACGAAGAGTGATCCGTCTCCGTGGCAGATCGCGTCGCCGATCACGACCGTCCGTCCGCCCGACGCGACGCCGCGAAGGTATTCATTGTGGAGCATACGCCAGTCGATCGGGCCAGCGGCGGGCGCGGCCGGCGCGGTGTCGAGGTTTTCGATCACGGCCGCGCGCTCGCCCATGTCCGCGCGCGTGTAATGGTTAAACATCGCGGCCGACTTGTGGCCTGTCAGGCTCATGCCAACCTTCGTGTTGCTCGTCGTGCGCGCTACCTTCGTTGTGAACGTGTGGCGGAAGCTGTGGAAGTGGGCGTTGCCAGCGTCCGTCAACTCCGCAACACCCGCCGCTTCCAGGTCGATGCGAAGCATCTCGGCGGCGTTGTCGAACCAACCGCCCGGCCAGACGGGCGAGCCCTTCGGGCGACGCGGGAGGTACGGACGAAGCTCGGCGACGAGCGACGAGGGGAGCGGGAGGACGATCGCCTCTTTGTTCTTCGGGTTGAACGCCGGAACCGTCACGGTCGGCGGGTCGGTGGTCAGGTCGAAGCGCTCCGGGGCGAGCGAGGCGAGGCGAGCCTACTCGGCCGGCTGCGATCGCCTCCACCGCGACGCCGAGTTCCTCCCCGTAGACTTCACAGTTTCCGCTACCGTGATACACGACGAACAGGCGGTCGTCGGTCGCGACGCCGCGGGTGCCGCCGACGTCCTCCACGATAATGAGATCGGCGATCGGGTTGCACGCTTTACCGCCGCGCTCGATCAGCTTGCGGCGGGCGGCGGGAGGGAAGTCGCGCACGAGGGCGAAGCCGTCGCCCGAAACCGGGATGCGGGGCTCGATGCGATAGATCAAGCCGCGCTGGTCGAGCGCGGCGATGAGGCGAAGGGCGGCGGGATCGGTCTTGAGGCCCATCGGGTTCGGTTCTCCGGGTTGCGGTGTCGCGAAGGAGCTTCGTTGCTTCGGGCGATAGTCGCCGGTGAGGCTGCGGCCCCTCACGTTGACGCTGCGGCGATCGACCGTTCCCCCGTCGTCGGGTGCCTCGTTATACTTCACGCGGATAGAACTGGCGTATTCTCAAACGTCTGAAACACCAGGGTCAGCAAGGTGTTCATCTGGTCGTTGTGTGTTGTTGGCAGCTTGTTCAGGCAGCCGTCAATCGCGGCCGTGAACTCCTCGTAACTGGACAGGACGCGTGCCCCCAAGCACTCCTTCTTGACGAACTTCCACACACGCTCGATCAGATTCAGATTGGCGGAATAACTGGGCAGGAACAACAACTCAATCTTCAGGGATCGCGCCAACGCCTGTCCACCGCACAGCGCTGATAGCGCGCGTTGTCCAGCACAATCGTGATCGGGCGGCCTAAGAGCTAGTCCGGAAAGGCCCTCCTCCCAGGGCTTACGCACCACAATGGGCAATCAGGGCGATCTGGGCTATGCCTCTTTCGTCCCCTAGCGAGCTTGTCCCTCAGCCAATCGAGCCTCGTTTCCTACCCTATTCCCTGCCCAGTGTTCTCCTGGAGACTTG
>JBBROG010000474.1:0-3257 GCA_038229635.1 Gemmatales bacterium | reverse complement strand
GCGGCTTCGCACTCTTGCGAAGCCGCGAGCGGCGTTCGGGGGAGATACACCTTTGGCACGCTACCTGGCCCTCGACTGGGACCACAATCATATCTGTGTCGTCGCGGCGAACGTCGCCGGCGGGGCGGTGCGCGTCCAGCGCGCCCTCGTCCTCCCCGAGGCGGCGGCGCTGACGCCGGCCGAGGCCGAGGCCGCCGGCGCCCGCCTCCGCGACCACCTCAAGGCGGCGAAGATCAGCCCGGCGCCGGTCCTCGCCTGCCTCGGCCGCGAGCGCCTCATCGTCCGCGACGTTCGCTACCCCGGCGTCGCCGACCACGAGGAGCCCGGCGTCATCCGCTTCCAGGCCCTCAAGGAGATGACGCACGCGCCCGACGAGGTCGTCGTCGACTACGCCCGCGTCGGCGAGGCCGGGGCGAACGGCGAACGCCGCGCCCTCGTCCTGATCGCCAAGCGCGACCACATCGCCGCCTACCAGGCGCTGTGCAAGGCCGCCGGGCTGAAGCTCGCCGGCGTCACGGCGCGCCCGTTCGGCCTCGCCGCCTGCCTCGAGCGCGTCGCCGGCACGACCGTGCTGACGCCGCTGCCGGAGCCGCCCGGCTCGGCGGTCGCCGTCGTCGCCGTCGGCGAGGGCTGGGCCGAGTTCGTCGTCTGCCGCGGCGGCGCCCCGCTGCTGGCGCGCTCCCTCGTCCCCGGACCGGGCATCGCCGCCGAGATCCGCCGCAACCTGACCGTCTACTCCGGGCAGGCCGGCGGCCAGGGCGTCCGCGCCGTCTACGTCGTCGGCGGGCCGGAGAACGCCGCCCTGCGCGAGCGCCTGCGGCAGCTGGTCGAGCTGCCGGTTCACGTCCTCGACCCCTTCGGCGGCTCCGAGCAGGCCGACTTGCCGGTCGCCGAGAAGCGCGGCGGCTTCGCCGGCCTCGTCGGCGTGCTGCACCAGCGCGCCGACAAGAAGGGCCTGTCGATCGACTTCCTCCGGCCCAAGCAGCCGCGGCCGCCGGCCGACCCGAACAAGCGGCGCACCCTCCTGTGGATGGGGCTCGCGGCGTCCGCCCTCTTCGGCCTCGCGACGGTCGGCTACCTGCGGCTGTCCGCCCTCACGCAGCAGTTGGCGGCTCAGGCGTTCAAGAACGCCGAACAAGAAAAGGTCCTCACCCTCTCCGAGGACGACGCCAAGCGCATCAAGGCGATCGGCGACTGGGACGACCAGGCCGTCGTCTGGCTCGACGAGCTACACGACCTCGTCGCCCGCTTCCCCGACCCGGACAAGGACCAGATCCGCCTGTCGATGTTGAGCGCCCGGGTCATCGACAAGCCGCCGACCTCGAAGGACCCGCACGTCGCGCAGATGTCGCTCAAGGGCGTCACCGGCAACGACCTCCGTTCGGTGAACCAGCTGGTCGGCCGCCTCAGCGAGGACGGCCACTACCGCGTCGACACGGCGCAGCCCAGCAGCAACCGCGGCCCGGACGCCCGCGCCGGCTTCACGCAGCAGTTCACGATCCAGCGCATCGAGGTGCAGAAGCGGGCGCCGGAGAAGTACACGCTGCGGATGGACGAGGAAAAGGACGAGAAGCCGAAGGGGCGGGCGCGGCGGGGGCGGTAAGTGAGCCGCTCGCGGCTTGGCACTTTTCGGACCCGCAAGCGAGCCGCTCGCGGCTTAGCGCTTTTCGGACCCGCGAAGGAATTAATTCAGGCACCCTTACAGGATAAGAAGCGGCGATGAATCCACGCGAACGCATATTGGCGGTCTTCCTGGTAGCTGTCATCCTCTTCGTGGGCGGCGGCGTCCTGGGCTACCGCTTCTACTGGGTGCCGTGGAACGAGAGGTCCGCGGCCCTCGCGCGCCTGCAGAAGGAGGCGGGCGACAAGAAGCTGCGCCTCGACGAGATCGATCGCGACCGCGCCAAGCTGGTGCTGTGGCGCCAGCTCAGCCTGCCGGCCGACGTCAACGTCGCCCGCCGCGAGTACGGCATGTACCTCACCGACCTGCTCGGCCGCAGCGGCGTCACCGCGACCATTACGGCCCCGCAGGTCGATCTCAAGAGCAGTCCGACCTTGCCCGGCAAGAAGGAGCCGATCTACACCAAGATCACCTTCAACGTGCAGGTCTACGCCACGATGGGCGCGCTGGTCAAGGCCCTTGAGGAGTTCTACCGCACCGGCGTCATGCACCAGATCCGCTCGATGACCCTCCAGCGCCAGCTCACCGCCGTCGGTCAGAGTCAGGTCAACGAGCTGGACGTCCACCTGGTGATTGAGGCCCTCATCGTCACCGGGGCCGACAACCGCACCTGGCTGCTGCCGAACATCGACCGCCGCCTGCTCGCCCTCGACCTGGCCAGCGGCCTGTGCCAGATGCCGACCGGCCTCGGCCTGGCGCTGTGGGCGGCGGGGCCGACCGGCCTGCCCGAGATCGACCACGGCCCGCTGCGCGCGCGCCAGGACGGCGGCTTCCACGCGAACGGCGAAGCCAGGACGTCGACTTCGATAGAAGTGACCACCGACACGGCGCGCGACTACAGCGTCCTGGCCGTGAAGAACATCTTCCTCGGCCGCCCGCCGTCCGATCAAACGGAGGGCGCGCCGATGATGATGGCGCCCCGCTACGTTTACCTCAACGGCATCACGACCAGCCGCAGCCGTCTCGAAGCGACCCTCTACGACCGCGCGAACAACCGCCCCTTCAAGCTGCGCCCGAGCTACGGCAGCAACACCTTTCCCCTCATCCGGGACGCCAACGCCCGCTCCGTCGTCCTCGGCGAGGTCGTCCACCTCGACGAGAGGGACCTCGTCTTCCGCGTGCGCATTAACGCGGAAGAGGCGGGCAGCGCGTCCGAGGGGCCGGGCCTCTTCGCGCTGGACCCGAAGGAGAAGGCGGCGCTCCTGGCGGACAAGGTCATCGAGCCGGGCGAGGAAGACCTCGTCTTCCGCGTCGACCGCGCCTACTGGGAAACGCTGGTCCGGCTCAAGGTCTTCCGCGTCCGCGACTCCGACCCGACCAGTTTCCGTATTCAGCTCGAGCGGGCGAGCGAGCAGCCGGCAGAGGACGACGAGATGGGTGACCCGCCGGTTGAAGTGACCCGCGGCAAGGTGCTGCGCCGCGCGGGGGGCGAGTTGCTCATCAAGGTCGAGGACCGCCACTACGGCATGCACTACGGGCAGAACGTCGAGGACGCGCTGAAGAAGGCGCTCCCGGAAAGCAAGGTCAAGGAACTGCGGGTGGCGGCGGGAGGATGAGTACCGGGGGTGCGCTGCGC
>JBBROG010000473.1:0-3340 GCA_038229635.1 Gemmatales bacterium | reverse complement strand
TTCCGCCGTGGGGGAAGCGGGGCGCGCGGGGAGGCCGGTAGCCGCGTGGCCAACGGGTGAAAAACTCAGTAGCATAAGTGGTTGTCAGCATGGAACTTCAGGAGGGAAGTGCCATTCGAGACGGGCACGTTTATTTTGCCCGACCTTTACGCCCCCTTCAACAAGAACGGACGAGGGGGCTCGCGTCCAGAAGAAAGCGCCTCGGAACGCTCCCCAGGAGCTGCCGAACGCCTTATACCCGCGTGGGGACGGGGGCGCTACCTCTTCTCGATCACCAACTCCCCGTACGGCGCCGCGATCGACGCCCGGTCCTTCTCCGTGGAGAACTTCAGCACGTCGAGGAGGTGGAACGGCTGGAGGAGGTTGCGCGGGAACGTCGCGCGGTTGTTGGGGTTCGGCGGCGTGCCGGGGTCGCCGAGGAGGAAGCAGGGAACGGCGTAGAGCGTCTGGTCCATCCCGACGACCCGGAACGCCAGCATCCCGGGCCGCACCTCCAGGCCCGTCTGCTCGTGCCGGACGGCCGCGGGGCGCGGCGGGACGTACAGGCCCAGCTGCTTCGCCTCGTAGGCCGGAAAGGTCGTGATGTCGGTGCCGGTGTCGACCCGGAAGTCCAGGCCAACGAAGTCGCCGGCGCCGTCCCGGATCGAGAGCAGCACCTTGGCCCTGAGCATCACGTCGCCCGTGGCGAAGAGGGTCTGGCCCCTGACGGGGATCGCGAGTCTCGACATCAGTACCCCAGGTAACCTTCGAGGTCCCGCTGCTCCTCGGGCGGCGTGGCCTTGCGGAAGGCCCGTACCTCGTCGCGCCCCACGGCCAGGACCTCGGGGCCTTCGGGCGTCGGGCGGTAGACGACTTCCTGGCAGAGGCCGTCGAAGTACCAGCCGACGGTCTCGTGGTTCATCATCACGACCCGCGCCCCGGCGAAGACCTCGGGGGAGAAGTTCGCCTTCCGCGCCTCGACGAGTTCCCGCACCTCGGGAGGGACGGCGAGGAGGCCGTGGGGCAACTCGGCGGGGGGCTTGCCCTTGAGGTCGAGGGCGGCGTTGTGGAGCGGGAAGGTGAGCATGGCGGTGTCCTCCTGGTTCCAGGATATCACGACGGCCGGAAGAAGTCTTCCTCGTTGCTCAGCGGCCCCGCACCAGGATCGCCCCCTCGCCGTTGCGCAGTGTGACGCGCGTCACCGCCTCGCCGAGGCTGCCGTCGGCCCGCAGCGGCCGGTACGCCTCGCCCAGGTCGTGGCTCGTCGCCGTCTCGTCGCCGACCGACGCCTTCGTCTTCCAGTCGTTCGGCGTGTGCGACAGCGGCTTGTAGACGACCACGACCTTCTCGTACGCGCGGCGGTAGACGCGGTACTTCCGCGCCGCGTTGGCCGGATCGGTGCCCTCGGCGATGCGGCGCCAGGCGCCCGACGGCCGGCCGACGTCGTGGGCGACCGCCGCGCACCAGTGGCGCCGCCATTCGCTCGACGGCTCGTGGCCGCCGTCGAACATCAGGAACGTCGCGTCGGGGTCGGCGAGCAGGTAGTAGTAGGCGAGCGTGGCGAGTTGCGTGCGCGGGTCGGTCGGCGAGCCGTTTTGCGAGTAGCTGTCGAGGACCGCGTAAGGCGGCGGGCTCGTCAGCGCCGCCCGCCGCGCCACCTCGGTCGCGACGTCCTCGAACTGCTCGTAGTTGTGGCCGAGCGGGCGGATCGTGAACTCGTCGAAGTAGATCGGGTTGGCGCGGACGACCGGGTCGGCGTGCTTCATGCCGCCGGCGATGTTCGCCAGGACCCAGCGCGGCGCCAGCGCCTTCGACACCTCGCCCAGAAGCGCTCCGTAATCGGCGCCGAACGACTCGACCTTTTCGAGCGTGTCGCCCGGCTTGAGGTAAATGCGACCTTCCGAGTTGTCCATGAACAGGCCGCCGGCGAGCGGCTGCCGGGCGAGGAAGCGAACGTGGTAATCGACCGCCCAGGCCCGGAATTCGGCGCGGCCGGGGTTGGTGCAGAGGCGCATCTGCCCGTAGTTCTCGCACGGCATACGGCTCTCGTAGGCGAAGCGGGCGTCCTTGCCGGCGGCGCGGCGGGCGTACTCGGCGTCGTCGAGATACCCGTCGCGGTTGCGGTCGGCGTCGGTGTCGAAGACGGGGACGACGCCCTCGTTCTTGCCGCCGGCGCCGACGTAGTCGCGGCCGAGGAGGCTTTTCGCGACCGGCGGCCGTCCCGCCGTCGCCGTGCGAAAGCGGACGGTGAACAGCGGCGGCGCCCCGACCGGCTTCCAGTCGGCGGGCGGGTCGAACTCCAACCGGCCCGAGCGCGTCAGCCCGTCGGTCGTGTCGGCCCTTCCGTCGAGCGGCGACCACGTCGGCCGGCCCGCGGCGTCGAGCGCCGACGGATACTCCAGGATCGCCGACCAACCGCCGGCGGCGCCCGAGGTCAGCTCGACGTTGATCTCGCGAAAGCGCTCGGGGTAGCCGGCGGTGAGAGTTTCGTCGGCGGCGCCGAACGTCAGCCCCGCTTCCTTGCCGTGCGCGGCGTCGGTCAGGTCGCGGACCCGCTCGCCGACGCGCTCGACGCGCCAGAACCACGTCACCGGCCGCGACGACGGGCTGTCGCCGCGGAACGGCGCCGGCTTGGCGGCGTGGAAGAACGCCGCCTCGCGCGACACGCCCTTGGCGTCGGCGTAGGTCAGCCAGTCGAGCAACAGGTCGCCGTACAGGCTCGAGGCGTTGCTGTAGAGGAGTTGCGGCGTCTTCGGGGCGACGTCGTGAATGTGCTTGAGGAAATGCGCCTCGGGGACGACGAGGTCGACGCTCTTGGCGAGCAGCTCGTCCTCGAAGGCGCCCATCGGGTTGCCGTAGTAGGCGAGCATGACGATGCGAATATGCGGGTAGTGGCGCGGAACCTCGGGCAGGACGACGCGCGGCGGCGCCGGGTCGGCGGCGCCGAGGAGGCCGCACGCGAGAACGAGAGCGACTTTGCCTACCGCTTGGGAAGAAGAAGACGTCGCCACGGGATGGACCCTCCTGGTCGAGCGACACGGAAACCGGGACGCGCCATTGTGACGGGCGCGGCGGCGGCGGTCAACTTCAGCGTCGTGGCTCCCCTCTCCCCTTTGGGGAGAGGGGTCGGGGGTGAGGGGTGAAGCCTCTTGCGGGTTGGGGGGGGGGGGGGGGGGGGGGGGGGGGGGGGGGGGGGGGCGCCCGCGCCCCCGCGCCACCCCCACCCCGCAGCCCCAACACCCCCCCCCCCCCCCCCCCCCCCCACCCCACACCCCCGGGGATACCCGTGGCAAAAACCAAACCCCAGGAGCGCAATCACCCGCCAAAAAGGCAGGCCACATAAAAAAAGGGGCCAGCCCCA
>JBBROG010000472.1:0-3347 GCA_038229635.1 Gemmatales bacterium | reverse complement strand
GCTCAACCGGTCGGAGCGGCGCGGCAGGACCAGAAGCGGGCGGGCGAAGTACCACAGCATCTCATCGAGGACGTGCGGGCCGCCGATGTAGGCGAAGTACTGGAGCAGGCGGGTCTGGTCCTGCGCGTCGATGTCCTCGGGGCGTCCGCCGCACACCGCCCCCAGCACCCACGACGGCTTGTCGAGCCGCGCCCGGACGTCGAAGAACAGGTCGTGGTAGGTATCGACCACTTCCGGCTCGAGGCCACAGCGGGCCGCGACGGCCACGGTGTCTTGCCCGGCCAGGAGCCGCGCCTCCAGTTCGGCGCGGCGGCCCGACGGCGTCCGGTACAGTGCCAGCGCGGCCTCCAGCGCTCGCCCGGCCGTGCCGGGGCGGCCGGGTGCCGGCGCGTGCGGGCGGTTGCGACGCCGGCGGAGGTGGCGGACGGCCGCGCGGACGGCGGCGTCCGGGAACCGCTTACGGGGCACAGACTTCGTCTCGCTCAGCAGGACGGCGAGTTGCCAGCGCCAGTCACGAGGGCGCGAGGGCCGGTCGTGCAGCAGCGTCAACACCCGCAGGGGCAGGGACTGCCGCCCACTACGGCGCCGCGGCGCCGGAGACGACTGCGCCGGCTCGGCTCGGGGTAGTGCGGGGCGCGCCGGTGGCGACGCCGGCACGGTCCGGTACGAGCGAAACGTCCGGGACTCCGGAAGGCGCTCGGTCGGCCGACCCCGGTCGCGCGCTGCGGTGCGCGGTGCCTGCTGGCGGCCGCGGTCCTCGCGCCGCCGCAACACGTCGGTCTCGTCTTCGGCGGCGCGGCCGCCGTCCCCGAACGTCTCGTCCGCCAGGCCGGTCAGAGGTGCTTCCAGGAGTTCGAGCATCACGGGTCTCCTTGCTGGGGTCGCGTTCACGCGCAGAAGGTAGCCGCCGGCGCGGCGGGCGTCGAGGCCGAAAGCCTACGGGCGTCGGCACGATCGGGCGGCCTCTTCTCGCGAAGCCGCGCCGGATCACCCGACGCGGTCGGGTTGGTCACGGCGTGGCGCAGTCCTCGGCGTCTGCTGCGACACCTGCTCGGCGGGCCGCGCCGTCAGCGCCGGCGAGGGCGAATATTCTCGCGCGAGGACTTTGTGGGACACGTCTGTGGGGGGGGGCGCGCCGAACGCGGCGCCAGAAATGCCGCCGCTCCGGGCGCACTTTTCTGCTCCACGCTCAGTACGCCGGACAGCCCCTATCCTCGGTGCTTTGCCGGGCCTGCCAGCCGTCCGAGACTTACCCTGGCCAGCGACGCCCAGCGCGCGAACTGGGCAATCTCGTCCGCCCAGCCGGACCGCGCCCGGTAGCGCGCCAGCAGGGCGCGTGCGCGAAACAAGAGTTCGGGCTGGTCGTCGCCGCCGACGTAGATCGATTTCTGGACCCTTCGGCCACCTTCCTGGACGTAAAAGCGCAGGGACCAGACGCGCCTACCGGACGCGCGCCGGGAGACGATCGCCCCCTGTTTCACCAGGTGCCGCGCCTGGAGGTCGATCTTCTGCCGGAGTTCCTGCCACCGGGCCTCCAGGGCTTCCGGACTTCCGGGGCGTGACCGCGGCGCCATCGTCCACCCCCAGATCGTCCCAGAAGGAAGGGTCTTCGGTCTTGAGCAGGTCCAGCCACGCCTCTCCCGGCTCGTCGGCCGCGCACGCGTCCCGCGCGTTCGGCGGCGGCCCGCCCGCAGTCCGAGAGGACGGCGCCGAGGGCGGGGCCTTCTTCTTGCGTGCCAGGCCCCACGTCCGGGCGGTGCGCGCCTGCGCCTCGGCCGTCTCGGCCAGCTGGCGCTGCAGGTCGAGTAGCGGGGGCAGCAGGGCGTCCGTGACCTCGTCCGCCAGGCCGGTCGGGCCCCGGCCGCGAGCCGCCGCGTCGTGTCGGGCCGTGACGGCGGTGACGTAGAACTGGCCGCGGAGCAACAGGTAGTGGCCGAACGCCAGGATGCGCGTGAACAGGGCGTCCGCGAACGCCGCCGGGTCGGCCCGGCTGGCGACCTCGACGGCCCGCTGCAGGTGCTTGAAGGTCGTGGGCAGGTCGAGCATGGTCCAGTCGGCGTCGGCGAGGATGCGCCACAGCCCTTCGACGTCGCCGGCCTGGGCCATGTGCGCGCAGGTTTCGTCGAAGCTGGGTGTTGCTGGCCCATTACGTGTACTCATGGCGGCCTTTTTCCTGGTCATGGAACCCTCCTTGGTCGTCGCTGGTCGTGATGGTCGGTAGTCCGCCGGCGCTGCCTGGCGCCGACGCTGTCGGAACAGGACACTGCGGGCGTCACCGTGCTCACCCTGCCGGGCGGCCGGTTGTCCATGCCGGCGCGACGGGCGTTGCCGCCGGCAGAGACAACCGGGTAGAGGACCGCGGACGCCCACGAAGGTGAACGCTACGTGAGCGTTGCCAGACCGCGTCGCCCGGGCACGAGGCACGAAGCGGCGGCGGCACAAAAGTGGCGGCGTCGCCACTTTTGTTCGCGGCCGGCGGACCGTACGGACGGCAGGGGCCGCGCTGACGGCCGGCCGCCGGCGGCACCACATTGCGCGCCCGGCACGCCCGGGGGTCAAGTCCAGACCACGCGACCGACGTGCGGACCGTAGCGCGGTCGGGGTGCCGCCCGGAGACGGGTGGGACGCGGGGACGTGCTCGGCGGCGCCGAAGGTCGCCGACGCCGGTTATGATGCCCCTCCACTGGCGCAGGCACTGCTCCAAGTACCACCGCCGTCGTCCCTGCCGCAACGGCCGGGACGGCGATGCCGTGACGGCCCAAGGCACGGCGGGGGCTACGGCGTGACGACGTCGGCCAACGGGCGCGACCGGCGGCGTAGCCTACGCGTTGCCGAACACGGCCGGCGGTGTAGGGCCGACCGGCGACGATCAGCCGGTCTTCATCGGCACCGACCAGCGCGACCTCATCCGCGTCAGGCGGCGCGGTTATTCACGTCAGTGCCCGGTCGGGTCTGCCCGCCGACGGCCGCGGCCTGATCCTCGGCGGTGACGGGGCCGACCGCGTCGTTGCCGCCGCCGGCCCCCTCGGCGCCGGCACCACGCCTTACGCGGCGCCCGCTCGGAAGGCCCTCCCGGCCGAGCGGGCGGGCGGTGACGGCCACTCGACGCGGGTGGCGAGGTTCTCGTCCGGCGTCCCGGTAGGTAGGTAGTGGCGCGTCGGCGCTGCCGCCGCCAAGCAGCCCGTGTTCGGAACAGGGACGGGTTCGTGGCCGACGCGGTTACCGACAACTGCGGCCCGCCCGCCGTGGGCACGGATGAGGCCGCCCACGGACTTGGGCGCGCTACCGGCCGCTGACCCGTGTCGCCGCGGCCCTCCCGACCGCGGCGAAACCTGGTCCGGACAGGC
>JBBROG010000471.1:0-3369 GCA_038229635.1 Gemmatales bacterium | reverse complement strand
GTCCCGGGTCGTTGTCCCCGGGTTACGTGTTCCCCGGGTTTCGCGAGTACGCTCCACCCGGGGCTACGATCCGTCACCCGCTTCGCGGGTTCAAAACAATTCACACGTCCCCGGCCGTTGTCCCCGGATGGTTTCCCCGGGTTGCGCTGCACCCGCTGCGCGGGTTGCGCTCCACCCGGGGCTACGATCCGCCGCCCGCTACGCGGGCTAACACGACGGCATGGGGATTGGTGATCGAACCGCGGCGTGTCGCGAACCTTGCCCCCCGACGTCCGCCGGTGGACAATGCCTCCATGAGCGACTCCGACGACCTGAAGCGGACGACCCTGGCCCGGCACCTGCGCCGCCACCTCCAGGGCGAGATCCGCTTCGACCCGACCTCGCGACGCCTCTACAGCACCGACGCCAGCATCTACCAGATCGAGCCGCTCGGCGTCGTCGTCCCGCGCACCGTCGAGGACGTCGTCGCCACCGTGCAGGTCGCCGCCGAGATGCACGTCCCCATCACGGCGCGCGGCGGCGGCACCAGCCTGTCGGGACAGTCGATCGGGCCGGGTATCGTCCTCGATTGCAGCAAGTATCTCAACAACGTCCTCGACGTCGATCCCGTCGCGAGGGTGGCGCGGGTGCAACCCGGCGTGGTCCTCGACCAGCTCAACCGCACGCTCGCCCCGCACGACTTGTTCTTCGCCCCGGACGTCGCCACGGCGAGCCGCGCGAACCTCGGCGGCATGATCGGCAACAACTCGGCCGGCGCCCGCTCCCTCGTCTACGGCAAGACGAGCGACCACGTCCGCCGCCTCGACGTCGTCCTCTCCGACGGCGGCCGCGCCGACTTCGGTCCCGTCACCGCCGCCGAGTGGGAGCGCAAGGCGGCGCCGCACTCCCTCCAAGGCGACGTCTACCGCGGCGTCCGCCACACCGCCCGCGACAACGCCGAGGAGATCCTGCGCCGCTTCCCGCGCCTGCTCCGTCGCGTCAGCGGCTACAACCTCGACGTCTTCGCCGACGCCTTCCGGGGCGACGTCGCGAAGCCGGTCGGCCTGCACCAACTCGTCCTCGGCAGCGAAGGCACGCTCGCCGTCGTCACCGAGGCCGAGGTGAGTCTGCTGCGCCGGCCGAAGGCGCGCGGCCTGCTGGTGCCGCACTTCGCCACGCTGTCCGCCGCGATGGACGCCCTCGCCGCCTGCCTCGAATTCGGCCCGTCGGCGGTCGAATTACTCGACAAAATGTTCATTGACCTTGCCCGCGCCAACCTCGCCCTCGGCGGCACGATGGCCTGGGTGCGCGGGCAGCCGCAGGCGCTGCTCATGGTCGAATTCAGCAGCGACGACCCGCGCGAGGTCGCCGACCGTGTCGAACGCCTCGCCAAGCGCCTCGACGGCGTCGGCGGCGTGACGGCGCTCGTGCCGGCGATTGATCCGGCGATTCGCGATCCCCTGTGGGCGCTGCGCAGCGCCGCCATGCCGCTGCTGTACGGCATGCCCGGCGACCGCAAGCCAGTCACGTTCGTCGAGGACCCCGCCGTCGCCCCCGAGCGGCTGCCGGAGTTCGTCGCCCGCTTCCGCGAGCTGCTGCGCCGCCACGACACCGACGGCGCCTTCTACGGCCACGCCAGCGTCGGCTGCCTGCACATCCGCCCGCTGCTCAACCTCAAGGACAAGGGCGACGTGGCGCTCATGCGCCGTATCGCCGAGGATGTCGCCGACCTCGTCCTGGAGTTCGGCGGCGCACTCAGCGGCGAACACGGCGACGGCCTGGTGCGCAGCGAGTGGAACCGCAAGATGTTCGGCCCGGTCGTCTACGGCGCCTTCTGCCGCGTCAAACACCTTTTTGACCCGCATAATATTCTCAATCCGGGAAAGGTCGTCGGCGCCGCGCCGATGACGGAGAACCTGCGCTACGGCCCCGACTACCGCCCGCGTGAGCCGGCGACGCTGTTCGACTACGGCAAGCAGGAGGGCTTCGTCCGCTCCGTCGAGATGTGCAACGGCAACGGCGCCTGCCGCAAACTGCAAGGCGGCACCATGTGCCCGTCGTTCCGCGCCACGCTCGACGAGAAGGACAGCACGCGCGGCCGGGCGAACGTGCTGCGCCTGGCGCTGGCGAGCGAAGAGCCGCTCGCGGAGTTGCGGAGTCGCGAGGTCCACGACGTCCTCGACCTGTGCCTGATGTGCAAGGCGTGCAAGGGCGAGTGCCCGTCGAACGTGGACATGGCGAAGCTCAAGGCCGAACACTTACAGCTGTATTACGACGGCCGGTCGCGCCCGTTCGGGCACGCGCTGATGGCGAACGTCCACCGACTCAACCGCCTCGGCGCCCCGGCGGCGCCGCTGCTGAACTGGCTCCAGGGGCGCCGGCCGCTGCGCTGGCTGCTGGAGAAGGTGGCCGGGATCGACCGGCGCCGCAGTCTGCCGCCGCTGCACCGCGACCACTTCCGCAAGTGGCTCGGACGACATCAGCGGTCCGCGAAGGCGTCGCCACGGGGGCGGGTTCTGCTGCTCGACGACTGCTTCACGACCTTCAACGAGCCGGAGGTCGGCCGCGCGGCGGTGCGCGTCCTGGAAGCGGCCGGCTACGCGGTCGAGGCGGCGGGGCTGGTCTGCTGCGGCCGGGCGATGCTCAGCAAGGGCTTCGTCCGCCAGACACGCGACCTGATCCACGCCCAACTGCCGGCGCTGGCGGCGCGCGTCGCCGACGGCACGCCGCTGCTGGGGCTGGAGCCGAGTTGCCTGCTGACGCTCGCCGACGAGTGGCGCGAACTCGTCCCCGGCCCGGAGGCCGAGGCCGTGGCTCGGGCGGCGCGGCTCGCCGAGGCGTGGCTGGCGGAGGAAGAAAAGGCCGGACGCGCGTCCCTGAAGTTGGCGCCGCGGCCGGGGCGGGCGGTGCTGCACGGGCACTGCCACCAGAAGGCGCTCGTCGGCGTCGGCGGCACGGCGGAGGCGCTGCGGCTGATCCCCGGACTGGACGTGAGCGTCCTCGACACCGGCTGCTGCGGCATGGCGGGGTCGTTCGGCTTCGAGAAGGGCCACTACGATCTCAGCGTCAAGGTGGCGGAATTGTCGCTCTTGCCGGCGCTGCGGCGCGAGCCCGAGGCGCTGGTCGTGGCGCCGGGGACGTCGTGCCGGCATCAGATCAAGGACCTGGCGAGTCGGCGGGCGCGGCACCCGATGGAAGTGCTGGCGGAGGCGCTCGTTTAGGTGTCCGGGGGTGCGCTGCGCGACCCCCGGCTTTGTGATGTAACCCCTTCGGGGCAGGGCTTCCAACATGTTCAGTAGTTGTACCGTATTCTTCCCTTGGCGGGTGGCTGAAAACGCCCGTGGTTTTCGGCATGTCCCGCCTCGGCCACGGCGAGGCCCGACTGACAGT
>JBBROG010000470.1:0-3376 GCA_038229635.1 Gemmatales bacterium | reverse complement strand
GGCGCCCTGGAAACCTCCCTCGCCGGCACCGCCCACCAGGCGCTCGGCGCGGGCGCCGGCGCCTTACCGCAGTCGGTGACGCTGAAGAACGGCTTGCCGGCGGTGTTCCAGGCGTTCGGCCCCGAGCGCCTCGTCGATACCCGCAACAGCGTCGCCGGCCAGTACGGCGGGCCGGCCTTCGCGGCAGGCGGCACGCGGACGATCAACGTGGCGCCGTACAACCTGGCGGACCCGTCGATCCCGTCGGCGGCCATCGGCGACCAGCCGCCGACGTCGAACCTGCCGGCCAACGTCACCGCCGTGTCGGTCATCCTGTTCATCGTCGGGGCGCCCACGGCGGAATACTTCACCGCCTTCGCCACGGGGACGAGCCCGGCGCCGACGTCGACGGCGACGGTGTTCGCCGACCACGCCGGGCAGGTCATCGCCGCCAGCGCCCTCGTCCCGGTCAACGCGAGTGGGAACATCGACATTTACAGCTCGGGCGGCGGCAACCTGGTGGTGGATATCACGGGCTACTTCCTCGACCAGCTCGACGGCACCGACAACCTGCCGATCAGCGGCAACGTGCCGGGCGGGTCCGGCACCAGCGGCGTCGTCGTCGGCACCAACGCCAGCACGAGTATCTTCGCCAACGGCGTCACGGGCATCATCTCGTCGACCGCGCCGAGCGGCTCCTCCGCGGGCGTGCGCGGCATCAACAACGGCACGGGCTTCTTCGGCTTCGGCGTCTACGGGTCGCAGGCCGGCACCGGCTACGGCGTCTTCGGCTCCGCCGCCGGCGCCGGCATCGGCGGCAACTTCCAGGCCGGCACCGGCGGCACCGGCGTCCAAGGAATCTCCTCCGGCACGGGCAGCGCGGGCGGCATTTTCTCCGGGGAGACGGGGGTTCTCGCGTCCGGCACGGCGACCGCCGTCAGCGGCTCGTCGTCGAGTACCGCGTTCGGCGCGACGGCGACCCTCGGCATCATCACCTCGACCGCGCCCGGCGGCAACTCCTCGGGCGTGCGCGGCGTCAACAACAGCACCGGCGGCCTCGGCTTCGGCGTCTTCGGCACCCACAACGGCAGCGGCATCGGCGTGGAAGGGTTAGTTACCGGCAACGGCTTTGGCGTGGTGGGTCAAGCTTCCGTCGATGGGACGGCTGTGCAGGCCTTCGGCAGCTTCGCCGCCACGGGTCCGAAGGCGTTCGTGGACCCGTCGCCATCGGACCCGTCGAAGCAGATCGCCTTCGTCGCCCTCGAAGGCAACGAGGTCGGCACCTACTTCCGCGGCACCGGCCGCTTCACCAACGGCGTCGCGACGATCGACGTGCCGCGGGCCTTCCGCGACGTCACCGACCCCGGCGGCCTCACCGTCCAGGTCACGCCCATTGGCGCGTTCGCCAACGTCGCCACGAAGAGTATCGACCTCAACAAAGTCGTCCTGCTGTCGTCCGCCGACGTCGAGTTCGCCTACACGGTGAATGGCGTCCGCCAGGGCTACCAGGGTTACAACCCGATCCAGGCCAACGTGATCTATGTGCCGCGCTCGGCGACGGACACGCTGCCGAACTGGCTGACCGACGTGCAGAAGGCGAAGGTGATCGCCGACGGCATCTACAACGCCGACGGCACCGTCAACCTCGCCACCGCCCGCCGCCTCGGCTGGGACCAGCTCTGGGCGGCCACGACGACCATGTCGTAACTGCGGGTGCGGCATGGTGGCTCGGCGGCGGCGAAGGAGCCGGCCAAGGGGTCCGTGCCGCCAAAGGGGGATGTGCAAGTTGGCGAAGTTGTCGTTCGTGGCCGGGGCGGAACTGCCGAAGCAGTTTCTCGTTGCCCATCAAGAAGGCGACTCATTTCGGCAAGAATGACCTCGGATCGTAATGAAGTTCGCCCGGAATACCGATAAATCCCCTAAGAGCGCTTCCGTCGGAAGAAACCTTTCGGACAGACGGTCTTGCGCGGACAGGATTTTCGGTCGCCCGGCGCCTCGGGGCGGATGGACCTCAGTCACGGAGAGGGACTGCCATGAGAAAACTCATTCTCGGCTCGCTGAGTGCTTTGCTCGCCGGCGTCGGCCTGGCCGGGGCGGAAGGGCCGGGGATGCTGCCGGCTCCTCGGACCGCGACCGCGGCCGGAGGCGATGCGGGGGCCGGCGTGGCGCCAACACCGATCATGCCGGGGCCGACGGTCCTCGACGGCCGCCTCGCGCCCGCCGGCGCCGACGGCCCGCTCGTGCCCGCCGGCGATTGCCTCACCGTGGACGGCGGTTGCGGCGGGCCGGACGTCTGGTTCGGCGGCGAATACCTCCTGTGGTGGTACAAAAAGAATAACTTCCCGGCGCTGCTGACGCTCGGGCCGCAGAGCAGCGGCGGCGTGCCGGGGGCGCCCGGCGTGCGGACCATCGGCGGCACGCAGCTCGACAACGACCAGCACAGCGGCGCCCGCTTCAACGTCGGCGGCTATTTCACCGAGTACAAAGCCTTCGGCATCGAGGGCAGCTTCTTCATCCTCGAGTCCAAGGCGTACAACTTCGCCGCCGCGGCCAACGCGGCGAACGGCTCGCAGTTCATCGGCCTCCCCTTCTTCGACCTCCTCGGCGGCCGGGAGGCGGTCCGCGTGATCACCGCGCCGAACGCCGTCAGCGGCTCGATCCTGGCCACCACCGCCGGCCAGTGTAGCGGCTCCAGCCGCCTGTACGGCGGCGAATTCAACTTCCTGGTCAACCTGTGCTGCGACGGCCACTACCGGCTCGACCTGCTGCTCGGCTACCGCCACCTGTCCCTCGAAGACCGCTTCCGCATCCAGGACGACACCTCCGGCACCGCCGGGACGGCGAGCGTGATCACCGACAAATTCGACACCAATAGTCGTTTCAACGGCGGCCAGGTGGGCGCGCGGGCCGAGTACTCCTTCGGACGGCTGGGCCTGCAAGTGGTCGGCAAGGTCGCCGTCGGGTCGACCGACGAGACCCTCGACTCCGCGGGCCTGACGACCCTCTTCACGCAAAACGGCCAGCTGAACCAGACGATTCCGGCCGGCTTCCTCGCGGTGCCCGGCAACAGCGGCCGCCTCACCTGCGAGCACTTCGCCGTCGTGCCGGAACTGAACGCCCGCGTCTCCTTCCAGGTGCTCGACTGCCTCAGCGTGTTCGCCGGCTACACAATGCTGTACTGGAGCGACGTGGCCCGCACCGGCGACAACATCAACCGCAACGTCAACCTCCTGGAGGTGCCGGCGTTCGTCGGCACCGTTCCGGGGACGGCGCCCCGGCAGGTCACGATCCGCACCAGCGACTTCTGGGCGCACGGGGTCAGCGCGGGGGTGGAGTTTCGTTACTAGTGCGGGATCGGGCGAGGAATTGTCCGTCCGAGCCGCGCACGCAGCGTACT
>JBBROG010000469.1:0-3411 GCA_038229635.1 Gemmatales bacterium | reverse complement strand
GGGTAAAATACCCCCGGCCCTACCCCGAAGGGGTTACATAACACAGCCGGGGGTCGCGTACTCGCGCACCCCCGGAACGTACCGCCGGGCGGCGCATACTGGCGCACCCCCGGAACGCCATACTCGCCCGCCCGTGACAGAGGGAGCCATGCTCCGCATCCTCGGCACGCCGAAAGCGTCGTGCGACGCCCTGACCCGTCGCGACCTCCTCCACGTCGGCGGACTCGGCGCCCTCGGCCTGAGCCTGAGCGACGTGTTGAAGTTGCAGGCCGCGCGGGCGGACGCCTCGTCCCCGTCTCCCGTCCCCAAGGGGGCGCGGGAAGGCAGGGCGAAGGCGTGCATCCTCCTCTTTCCTTACGGCTCGCCGCCGCAGCACGAAACTTTCGACCCCAAGCCCGACGCCCCGGCCGAAATCCAGGGCGAGTTGAAGGCCATCGCGACCGCCGTCCCCGGCCTGCGGATCGGCGCGGGCTTGCCGCGGGTCGCCCGCGTCATGGACCGCGTCACCGTGGTGCGCTCGATGACGCACCCCTACGCGGAACACGGCGTCGCCTACGCGGTGAGCGGCATCCCGACCTACACGCCGGAGTTGGAGGCCCGGCCGCGCGACCCGCGGCACTGGCCTTTTATCGGCTCGGTCGTCGATTTCGTCGACGCGCGCCGCTCCGGCGGCGCGACCCCCGCCGTGCCGCGCAACGTCGGTCTGCCGTGGCTGCTCAACTCGAAGACCGACCTGAACGTCAGCGCCGGCCCCTACGCCGCCTTCCTCGGCCAGGCTTACGACCCGGTGTGGGCCGACTTCGACGGCGCCGGCACGCGCGTCGCCCCGCACTACACCGACGGCCAGGCGCGCGACTTCCTCGACCCCTTCGCCGCCACCACGCGCGACGGCCGCTTCCACCTCCCCGCCGACGCCCGGCTCCCCGCCGACGTCCCCGTGGAGCGGTTTCACTTGCGGCGGTCCCTTTTGGAGCAATTCGACGGTGCCCGCCGCGTCGCGGACCGCCTCGACCAGGGCCGGGCGCTCGACCGCTTCCGCCGCATGGCGTTCAACCTGGTGGCGACGGGCAAGATGCGCGAGGCGCTCGACGTCGGCCGCGAGCCGCTCTCCGTGCGCGAGGCCTACGGCATGACGCTCTTCGGCCAGGCGTGCCTGTGTGCCCGCCGCCTGGTCGAGGCCGGTTGCCGCTTCGTGACGGTCTTCTGGGACGGCTTCGGCCAGTTCGCCAACTGCGCCTGGGACACGCACAACAACCACTTCCCGCGTCTCAAGGACTACCTGCTGCCCGGCTTCGACCTCGCCTACCCCGCGCTGCTGCTCGACCTGGAAGCGCGCGGGCTGCTCGACGAGACGCTGGTCCTGTGGATGAGCGAACACGGCCGCACGCCGAAGATCGACACGAAGCCCAAGGGCGCCGGCCGCCATCACTGGTCGCGCGCCTACTCCGTGGCCCTGGCCGGCGGCGGCGTGCCGCGCGGCAAGGTGGTCGGCGGCACCGACCGGCTCGGCGGCGAGGTGAGCGACACGCCGGTGTCGCCGAAGGACGTCCTGGCGACGACGCTGCACCTGCTCGGCGTCGACCCCGGCACGACCGTCCCCGACGCGCAGGGGCGGCCGATGCCCGTCGCCGGCGCCGGCCGGGTGCGGCCCGAACTGATAAACTGACCGGGACGGCCCGTTTCTCGGCGCCACGAAGGGGTGTTCATGGACCGCTTCCTGCGCATGGTCGACTACGTCCGCAAGCAGAAGGCCAAGGGCATGGTGCTGCGCGGCAACGTCAGCCCCGTGCTACTCACTGAGCGCGGGCGGCAGCCGCTCAACAAGGTGACGACGCCCGACGAGGTCGACGACCTCCTCCGCGCGCTGACGCCGAGCGCCCTGGCGCCGCGCCTGGCCGAGGGCGCCCCCTTCAGCTTTCCGTACACGACGCCGGGCGGCCCCGTCACGCTGCGCGTCACCTTCGTCGAGAAGCGCCCCGAGGTGACGATCAGCCTCGGCGGCGAAGTCCCCCCCGACACGGCCCCGGCGCCGGTGCCGGTGGTGCTGCCGGCGCCGGGTCCGCCGGCCGTCGCGGCGGCGGCCGACCTTTCGCCCGTCGTGCCCGCCGCCCCGCCGCTGGAAGTGGCGCCGCCGCGGGACGTGCCCGGCCCTTACGCCTCGTCCGCCGCGCCGCCCTCGTCGGTGCGTCACGTCGACTTCGCCGTCGACTACATGTCGGGCCTGTTCGCCGCCGCCCTCGCCGCCTCGGCGTCCGACGTCTACTTGCAAGCCGGCACGCGCCCGTGGGGCCGCGTGCGCGGCGACTTGCAGCCCCTCGACTACGGCGCGTTGCTCGCGCCGGACCAGCTGCGCGCGGTCCTGTTCGACCTGACCCCGGCCGACCTGCGCGGCCGCTGGATCGACGGCGGCTCGGTCGACTTTTGCCTCGCCTTCGAGGACCGCGCCCGGGTCCGTTGCACGCTGTTCGGCGACGTCCGCGGCGTGTCCGCCTCCTGCCGTTTCCTCCCGGCCCAGCCGCCGTCGCTCTCCGAGTTGCAAGCGCCCGCCTTCGTCTACGACCTGACGCGGGCGGAGCGCGGCCTGGTGATCGTGGCCGGGGTGCGCTCCTCCGGCGTGACGACGACGCTGGCGGCGATGGTCCGGGCGATCAACGCGGGGCGTCGGGCGCGCGTCGTGACGATCGAGGCCCCGATGGAGTACTTGCACCGCCCCGAGCGCTCGCTGATCACTCACGTCGAGGTGCCGGCCCAGGCGCCGACGGTCGCCGAGGCACTGCGGCGGCAGGCGCTCGCCGGGGCCGACGTCTGCGTCGTGGGCGACCTGTCGTCGCCGGAGGCCGTGGCGGAGGCGATCACTCTGGCGGAAGGGGGCACCTTGGTGCTGGGGGCGCTGCGGCTGCCGGACGTGCCCGCCGTGGCGGAGCGCCTGGTCGACGCCGCCGAGGGCGGCACCCCGGCCGACCGCGTGCTGCGCGTGCTGCGCGGCATCGTCTGCCAGCGGCTGTGCCGGCCGCTGCGTCCGGGCCGGTTGATCCCGCTGTTCGAGGTGCTGGGCGTCAGCCCGACCGCCGCCGCGCTGATCCGCCAGGGGAAGTTCCGCGAGTTGCACGGCACCATGTTCCTGACCTTCGACGCCGCGCTCGCCAGCTGCGCCAAGGAAGACAAGATCTCGCGCGAGGAGGCGCTGCGCCAGGCGTCCGACCCCGACGCGATGCGGCGGCTGCTCGCGGGCTCTTGAGCGGGCGTTTCCGAAGGAAAAAGGAGAAAAAAAGGAGACTTTAGCAAAGTTAGTGCAGTGACTCAGGCTTGGAGCGCGCCTGATGCAGCGTCGTCAAGGTATGCCGGCGTCTGGGGGCCTGCTGTTCGCGGTGCATGTCCAGCGCCAGACGCTGCTCCAGATGCTCCTTGGTC
>JBBROG010000468.1:0-3425 GCA_038229635.1 Gemmatales bacterium | reverse complement strand
GTTCCCCGGGTTACGCGTGTTCCCCGGGTTACGCGTGTTCCCCGGGTTACGCGTGTTCCCCGGGTTACGCGTGTTCCCCGGGTTGCGCGAGTACGCTCCACCCGGGGCTACGATCCGTCACCCGCTACGCGGGTTCAATACAATTCACACGTCCCCGGATGGATTCCCGGGGTTGCGTGTTCCCCGGGTTGCGCGAGTACGCTCCACCCGGGGCTACGATCCGTCACCCGCTACGCGGGTTCAACACACGACACGTCCTCGGTCGCGTTCCCCGGGTCACGCTGCACCTCCCCGCCTCTCTCCCCGACCTCTCCGGAAGCGGTACGATACCTGGGACGGGATCCTCGACCCCGCGACTCCCCTTGTCCTCCGGGTATCGTGATGCGAACGCTTTCCGACCTGACTCGCTCTCTGCCCCCGTCCGCCGAGAACGGCCTGCCGGCCGAGGCCGTCGCCCAGAGTCAGCGGCTCTTCGGCGCCAACCGCCTCACGCCGCTGCCGCGCGAGCCGCTCTGGAAGAAGTTCCTCGAAAAGTTCGACGAGCCGATCATCAAGATCCTCCTCGCCGCGGCGCTGCTGTCGATGTTCGTCGAGCTGTTCCAGCACACGCCGGCCGTCGCCGGCGTCGCCCTCGTCGCCGTCCTCGCGGCCCTCGCCGCCCTGCTCGTACTGCGCCGCGGGGCGTGGGTGCCGTCGGCGATGTTCGTCTCCGCGCTGGCGCTCTTCTTCGTCGGCCTGGCCGAGGCCCACCCGTCCGTCGAAGGGCTGGCGGTCATGGTCGCCGTCGTCCTCGCCACCGGCGTCGCCTTCCTCAGTGAGTACCGCAGCGACCGCGAGTTCGAGGCCCTCAACGCTCACAAGGACTCCCTCCGCGCCAAGGTGCTGCGCGGCGGCGAATTCCACACGGTCGCGCTGGAAGACGTCGTCGTCGGCGACCTGGTCAGTCTGGAAATGGGCGACGAGGTGCCCGCCGACGGCCGCCTCGTCCGGGCGGCCGACCTGTACCTCGACCAGTCGCTCATGACCGGCGAGTCGGAGCCGTCCCACAAGAAAGCGCTGGCCGGCGACGACGCCGACGGCTTCGAGCGGCCCGGCTGCGTCTACCGCGGCACGCAGGTCGTCGACGGCGTCGGCCAGATGGTCGTCACGGAGGTCGGCGATACGACGTATCTCGGACAGATCGCGCGGCGGCTGTCGGCCGAGGACGAAGGGGACGAAGAGTCGGCGGGCGACAGCGAGGAGGCGCGCGTCAAGCGGAAGCTGACGATCTCCAAGCAACTCACGCCGCTGCAACTCAAGCTGAAAAACCTCGCGGAACTCATCAGCAACGTCGGCTACGCGGCGGCGGCGCTGATCTTCCTGGCGCTGCTGGTCCGCGGGATGTTCTTCGCCACGCCGCGCGAGGTCTTCTGGCCGGCGACCGGCGAGGAGTTCCTGAAGGTCGCGGGGGCGCTGCTCAACTACTTCGTCTACATGGTCATCATCATCGTCGTCGCCGTGCCCGAGGGGCTGCCGATGAGCGTGACCGTGTCGCTGGCCCTCGCGATGCGGCGCATGACGCGCGAGAACGCCCTGGTGCGCCAGCTGGTCGCCTGCGAGACGATCGGCTCGGCGACGGTCATCTGCTCCGACAAGACCGGGACGCTGACGCAAAACCGGATGCAGGTGGTGCGCGTCAGCTGGGACGGCCGGGCGTTCGACCGCGGCACGCCCGACTGGCCGAAGGTCGCGCTGAGTCTCCCCGGAGGCGAGATGGGGGAATTGGCGATCAAGCCCGTCAACGGCATGGCCCTCAATGCCGCCGTCAACTCGACCGCGAACCTGGAGGAGAAGGACGGCAAGCTCCTCGTCGTCGGCAACTCGACCGAGGGGGCGCTGTTGCTGTGGCTGCGCGAGGGCGGCGTCGACTACACCAGCCTTCGGAAACAATTTCCTCTCCTTTACACGATTCATTTCTCGTCCGAGCGCAAGCGCATGACCAGCGTGGTGCGCCACGGCGACCGCCTCGTGTCCCTTGTGAAGGGGGCGCCGGAATGGGTGCTGGAACACAGCACCCACTACCAGGCGGCCGACGGCGTGCCGCGCCCCTGGACGCCGGAGGCGCGCGCCGCGGCGGCGGGCTGGGTGCGCGACTCGTCGGCGGAGGCGATGCGCACCCTGGCCTTCGGCCACGCCGTCCTGCCGCCGGAGACGCCGCCCGACGAAGACGGCCTGCACGCCCGCCGCGACGCGCTGGAAAGCGACCTCGTCTTCGTCGGCATCGTCGCCATCCGCGACCCGCTGCGCGAGGACGTCAAGGCGGCGGTCGAGCGCTGCCGCGCCGCCGGCATCGAGGTGAAGATGATCACCGGCGACAACGTCGAGACGGCGCGGGCCATCGCCTTCGACATCGGCCTGGTCGACCGCCGCGACGCCGCCGTCGACACGGCCGACGCCGCCGTGATGACCAGCCCGGCGCTCGCCGCCCTCGGCGACGACGAACTGAAGGCGCGCCTGCCGAAGCTGCGCGTCGTGGCCCGCGCCAAGCCGCTCGACAAGTACCGCCTCGTCAAGGCGTTGCAGGAACTGAATCAGGTCGTCGCCGTCACCGGCGACGGCACCAACGACGCGCCGGCCCTCAAGAAGGCCGACGTCGGCCTGGCGATGGGCGTCGCCGGCACCGAGGTCGCCAAGGAGGCGAGCAAGATCGTCCTCCTCGACGACTCCTTCGCGACGATCGTCAAGGCGGTGCAGTGGGGCCGGTCGCTCTATGAGAACATCCAGCGCTTCTTGCAGTTCCAGCTGACGATCAACGTCAGCGCCTTGACGATCGCGTTCCTCGGGCCGTTCTTCGGCGTCAAGCCGCCGTTCACGGTGTTGCAGCTATTGTGGATCAACGTCATCATGGATACGTTCGCGTCGATCGCGCTCTGCTCGGAGCCGCCGCGCGAGGGGGTCATGAGGCAGCCGCCGAAGCGCCGAGACGAGAGCATCCTGACGCGGCCGATGCTGACGACGATCTTCACGACGGCGGCGTTCTTCGTCGTCGTGATGATGGCGCTGCTCGTCGGCATGGAGAATTACCGCTGGTTCGCCGGCGCCGGGGAGACGTCGACGGAGTTCCCGGAGTTGACGGTGCGCCAGGTGAGCATCTTCTTCTCGGTGTACGTGTTCTTCCAGGTGTGGAACCAGATCAACTGCCGCTCGCTGACGCCGGAGGTGAGCGGCCTGCGCGGGCTGTGGCGCAACCCGACGTTCCTGACGATCGCCGGGATCGTGGCACTGGTGCAGGTGCTGATCGTCAGCGTGCCGTGGCTGGGGTCGGTGTTCAAGGTGGCGCCGCTGGGCGTGACGGACTGGCTGACGATCGTGATCGGCACGGCGTCGGTGCTGGCCTTCGGCGAGGCGGCGCGGCTGGTCCGGCGCGCGTGAGAGCCGCTTGCGGC
>JBBROG010000467.1:0-3479 GCA_038229635.1 Gemmatales bacterium | reverse complement strand
GCAGCACCTCGGGCCGGCCCTGGCTGTCCCCCTTCCCCGTCACCACCTCCAGCACGCGGAGCGGTTGCCGCAGCGCCTTGCCGCTCTGCGCGCCGCCCAGCCACACGAGGCGGTCGCTACGCACACCGGCCGCCAGCGCGGCCACGCTGAGCGGCCGTTCCTCGACCCCCTCCCAGACCGCGTTGTCCCGGATGCGGCCGACGAACTGGCTCCCTACGCCGAGGATGTCCTGGAATAGCTGGTACTCGGCGTAGCCCCGGTCGATGACGTACAAGCGGCCCGCCTCCAAGGTCTGGCGCAACTGCTGCTTCTCCGAATCGTTCCCCGTCGTTACCGTCGCCTTGACGGGGATGCCCCGTAAGACTTCAAAGTGGACGTGCATCTTGGCGGCCCTATGCTCGTCGTCTAGCCACAGCGCCCAGAGCATCCGCGGCAACGCGGGCAACAAGCTACCGTCTACGGCGGTCAGACCCTTCAGGCAGTCCCAATCCTCCGGCACCTTGGCGTCCGGCACGCGCCGGGCGAGTTCGGTGACGAGTTCTTCCAGCAGGGCGGGATCGAACAGGTGTTGGGCCGCGCTGAACGAGCCGGCGGCGACGGGGCGCCCGCCACAGAAGGCTTGGACCTTGGCCAACCGGGAGGCTTGGAGGAGGGCGTTGCGGCTGGTCAGGACGGGGTTGAAGAAGTAGAGCAGCAGCAAGGCGGCGTAATGATCGGCGAAGAACTTGCGGTTACCGGCCTTGTCGGCGGCGGTGCCGCAGGGGCGGAGGCGTTTGAGCAGGGGCAGAACCTCGTTGAGGTACTGGAAGCCCTGCAAATCCTTGGCGGCGACGGGGTCGGGGGGAGAGGACATGGTGGCAGGCCGTCGGGGAGCGCGGCCCGGCCCCCGGAACATCCCGAGGACGGGCAGCTGCGGGTCTGCCAGTTACAGTAGCTATCCCAATGCAAAAATCGAGCCGACCACTATTGTGCCCGTCCCCTTTTTCGGCCAAGATTTAGCGTTGACGCTGCACTAGGCTGCGTCCCGCGAGGGGCGTTTGTGAAGGCTTGAGCCGTATGCGGGGAAACTCGCACGTACGGTTCTTATACACAAACCCGGTAAGACTGTCCGATTTGCCCGGTCATAACCCTCAGCCCGACTTCAGCTTCGAGCGGCCACGAACCGGACAGTCTTACCGGGTTTGTATATTAGGGGAGGGAGCGGCGGTGACGCCGCTCTCTTACCCGACCCCCGCGGCGCGGACCCACGGGGGTCGGCGGCGGCCTGGCGAGGGATGCGTACCCCCCTGACCAAAGTGGTACGCACGGCCGCCGCCAACCCCTGAGGCCGGCGGCTGTACGGGCGGGCTTACCGACGCGCGCGAGTGGACGCGCGGCCGAACAGCGGAACTCACCGACGCGGGGTCACCCCAGGTGGCTTGCCGCCCGGCCGAACTCTCCGCTGCACGCGACGCGCCAGATTCGTGGCGGGGTGGACTCCATACGGGGTCCGCGCGTTGGTGAGCTCCGCTGTTCGGCGCTACGGCTCGCCCCTCCTTCCCGCTCATGGAACTTTCGACCATGATCGATTTTTCTTGCTCAACCTGCCGCAAGCATTTTCGAGTCTCCGACGCCTTGGCGGGAAAGTCGAGTAAGTGCAAGCAGTGCGGCGCGTCGATGCGAGTCCCCACCGAGTCGGACCCCGAGTCGGCCGAGAAGGCTTTCCCCGTGATCGACATCACTCCGAGGCCCTCCCGATCGGCTCACCCGTCGGCCCCGATCTCGACTGCCCCACCTCGTCGAAGCGCGCCGAGTGCGGTCACGGCAACACCGCTTTCCGCCGGGTCGCCCGACCCGGCGGGGCTGGACGGCGCTGTGCCTGCCCTCCTCCTCACCTTGATCCAAGAGTACGCAATGCATCACGGGTCCATCACCGAGATCCAGCGTAAGCGGCGCGAGTTCCACATCCCGGCGCTTCTTTTCGGCGGCGGCGGCGGGCTTGTGTTCGCCGTTTGCGCCATCGTGATGGTAATGGACCTAGCCGGCCTATGTGCCACTCGCCCGCCCGTGAACTGGGCGGTTGGCATGTTCTTCGGAGGACCCATCGCTCTGATGATGGGGTTCGTGTGGTGTGTCATGCTCTTGGAGGAGCGGCAAAAGATCGCTGCGGGCGAGGCGGGCAAGGCGGACGTGATGCGTCGGCTGTTGGCCGCCTTCCCGCAGCTTCAGGGGGTTCGCGCCGAGGCGCTGCTGAGCGGGAAGGCGGCGCAGGCGATCATGGCACGGCCCGCGAACTGGGCGGTGTAGCCCTGCCGCGCGGCACCGCAGGATAGCCCCGTTGGCTCACTCTAGTGCTGGGCAGTTCAACGGGCGCGGGCCCCCGGCCGAACCCGCCGCTGCACCTGACCGGGGCCGCAGTACGGCTTTCCGCGGTATCCTGGCTCGCCAGCGGCCCCGGCAGGTGAACTGGGTTGTTCGGCTTCCGCCTGAAAGGAAATTCTGACATGACAAGAGGCGTTTGGAAGAATGGGTGGTTCTGGGGGGTCGTCGGTTCCATCCTCGTTGTTACGGCCCCTCCCCTAATTTGGTTCGCACTCGGAATCGATCGAGATGGCAGGCCCACGACGGAAGGAGGCGGCATTCATATGCGCGCCGTCGGCTTCTTCTTCGCGTCGAACAACCTGCGCATCGAGGATGGCCCGGCGCAGACACATCCGTCAGATCAGAACACATCCGGCGCAACGGTTAAAGCGCGGGAGATGCGATTGGCGGCGGTTGAGTACCATGACAGCGACATCTACGCCGATCTTTGGGTGAGAAGGCAGCAGGTGGATGACCGCCAGGAAGTTTCGGTGCAACTCCCCATTGGCCACTCGATTCAAGTCAAGCTCCAACCTCCCATGGGAGAGGGCCATCGTATACGACTGAAGGGGCATGGAGTTGACGGCAACGGCGATTTATACCTGCGCGTCCGACTGGAGCAGTGAAGGAAGTAACAGGACAAGGCTTTCGGGCCGAACCAGGCGCTGCAGCCGACCGGGGCCGCGACCACGGCTTCCCGCGACATGACGGCTCCTGCGCGCGGCCCCGGCGGCTGAGCTGGGTCGTTCGGCGGCACAGAACTGGCCTTTCAACGGCCTCTCTGTCGAGTTGGAGTCGCACTAATGAAACTGTCAGAGGTCGCGGAGCGCCTTCTCGCACAAACCCTGCAGGCCCTCCCGGGACTGGCCCAGTTCGTCCAGCACGGGGCCGAGCCCGGCTCCTTCCGTATCGAGGTGCCATCGTCTGAGGATCCATCCGTCAGGGCTTACGCACCACAATGGGCAATCAGGGCGATCTGGGCTATGCCTCTTTCGTCCCCTAGTGCCCCGTCCAGACTAAATTTTCGGGTAGAGCCGCTTCAATTTCACCCTTGCTTTGTCGATGGTGAATTGCCAATCGACGGCTCGTTGCTTCTTGTTGACCCGGATTGACCAGGCGGTAATTTCGGTTTGCAGCGT
>JBBROG010000466.1:0-3488 GCA_038229635.1 Gemmatales bacterium | reverse complement strand
GTAATGCCCTCGGTGACGTCCGGGACATACTCCCCTGGAACAGTCATCAGCAGCCCTCCTGACGCAAGAGGCTTCAGGAGTTCAGTTTATGCGCATGGGGAGAACGGGCTACTGCACTAACTTTGCTAAAGTCTCAAAAATTCACGCAACTTCCATTTTGGAATTGCCTTCAGACGCCCCGTCTGCATAAACTAGGACATTGAAGGTGATGGGCCAGGTGTCCTTTGGCTTCCGGCTGACCGTTCCCGCCTCCTGCGACTCAGCCGTCCGGCTTGCGGGAACTGCCTTCTTGCTCGCCGCGTCAAAGAGGATGTCGATTGTGCCTCCGCCCACCACGGAGGCAGCGCGACAACAGCTTTCTCTCTTGACACGCCGCACCCCGTGACGTGGACGGAGAGTCGATGCGCTACTCTACCGGAGTGCCTCCAGGGGGGAGGTTCTCCACCGTCTTGTTCCTGTTGTACCGTCCGAGGTCTTACAAAAGGGGAAGTGTCATGACGCGAGCGCGGTCTCGCAAGGGCTTCACGCTGATCGAGTTGCTGGTGGTGATCGCCATCATCGCCATCCTCATTGGTCTGCTGGTGCCTGCGGTCCAGAAGGTGCGTGAAGCGGCTGCCCGCATGAGCTGCACCAACAACCTGCACAACATCGTCCTCGCCGCTCACAACCACGAGAGCACGACGGGCTACCTGCCCATCGGCGTCAACGACGCCAATGTCGGCGCCCTGTGCCACATGCTCCCGTACCTGGAGCAGGACAACGTCTTCAAGAACTTCTTCCTGGAGAACCCGGCGACGCGCTACTGGTGGCAGTGGCCGGCCAATCGGCCGCCGAGCACGGGTCTCACCACCATTCCCCCGCCGCCGGCCCCGCAGACTCAGTACGGCGGGCAGGCTCTCATCAAGAGCCTCCTGTGCCCGTCGGCCGTGTCTCCCGAGGCCGACACGACCGTCCTGCTCCTCTCCCCGCAAACGGATGGGACCAACTGGACCGTGAGCAACAAGTTCGGCGGCCTGTCGGGGGGCTTCACGTTCTCCGGCGCCCCCGGCTCGATCGTGCTGAACCGGACGAACTACCTCGGCATGGGCGGCTACCCGCTCTTCGACGCCGGCGACGGCGTTCCGGGCCGCTACAAGGGCATCTTCGGCACCAAGCGGACGAAGATCACCGACGTCACGGACGGCTCCAGCAACACGATCATGTTCGCGGAGTACTCCAGCGCGTACGTCAATTTCGGCACGGGCAACATCCTGACTGGCCCCTGCGCCGGCACCTTTGCCGGCGGCTTCATCTACACGTACTGGTCGCCGGACAAGTATAACGGCAGCCCCTACCCGCCGACGGATCCCGATTTCGGGCCGGGGCCTCTGCACTGGTATCAGTTCGGCAGCAAGCACACGGGCATCTTCAACGTTGCCATGGCGGACGGCTCCGTCTCCAATCTCAAGAGCAACATCGACTACACCGTCTGGGTCTACCTGGGCGGCATGGCGGACGGCCGCGTCGTTAACAACAACTGAGAGCCTTTTCGTTCGGGAGTGGGCCTTGTGCCTACTCCCGAACCGACTTGACGTCCGTTTCCTGGCTCCGATTTGAGGACTCTTCATGAGATGGTTGCTTCTCCCTGCCCTGATGCTGGGTGTGGGGCTGATCCTGGCAAGCGTCAGCGGCTGCGGCGGCGGGGGGGGTAAGGACATCAAGAACAGTGACACGAACGTCCAGCTCAAGCCGCTCGCGCCGCCTCCCGCGCCAGGCGGCGGCGCAGATCCCAAGAAGCCGGCCGGCAAGCAGGGGGCAGGCGTCGGGTCCACCTAAGCGACTTCGGAATGTCTGCTCGTAATCCCTCGGGACGGGCTCGCGCGACCGTTAAGGTCGCGCGAGCCCGTCTCCGTTTCTCTACACCAACCGACTCCGCGACCCGCCCTCAAGGGCGGGCCGCAGGCCTGGCATCCCTGTTCGTCCCCAACTCGGCGCACCTCGTCCCATCGCTGTTGACCGCAACTCCATCCCCCCTTAAGCTCTTCCTCGACGCACTCCCGGAAAAATTCGTACCCCGAGCGTGAGTCGCTTATGACGCGACCTCGACCCCGAAGCGGAGTCAGCCTGACCGAATTGCTCGTCCTGCTGGCTTTCGCGGTGGTCCTGATCGGGCTGCTCATCGTCGGCGTTCAGAAAGTGCGCGCCACCGCCGGCCGCGTCCAGTGCAGTAACAATCTGCACCGCCTCGGGGTCGCCACGCACCTCTATCACGACCTCCACGACGAATTCCCGGCTGGCAGCCTCGGCGCCCCGCCGGGCTCCAATCCGCATACCGATCCGGCTTTCCTCCGCCGGCAACACGTCGGCCTCCTCGCGTCCCTGCTACCTCACCTCGACCGCGACGACGTTTTCCGGCAGCTCGACGTGGCCTGGCAGGCGGACGCCGCCGGCCCGGCGTGGTGGACCGCGGCCCCCAACTGGACGGTCGCCCAATACCGGATCAAGGTCTTTCTCTGTCCGGCCGACGACCCCGACCGGGCGACGCGCGGCACGATCGTCCTCCACGCGACCTACGCGGCCGACGACGGCCGCGGCACGATGACGGCCTTTCACTTCGGGAATCCGACCGGCGCGGCGCTGGGCAAGACCAACTACGTCGGCGTCATGGGGGGGCTGGGCCGTGTGGGGAACGGCTGGGATAAGTGGGAGGGAATCTTCCTCCCGCAAGTGCGACACACGCGGGAAGAGATCGCCGCCGCCGACGGGCTGTCGCAGACGCTGCTCCTGGGAGAAACGCACGGGGGGAACCGGCGCACGCCGACATCGGCCCTTCCCGGCGACGAGAACTTCGCCCTCGCCTGGATGGGCGCCGGGTCGCTGCCGGTCGCCTGGGGCTTGCCGGAACCGTGCGAGTGGTATACGTTCGGCAGCAGTCACCCGGGCGCGGTCAACTTCTGCTTCGCCGACGGCTCGGTGCGCGGCCTGCGCAAGGGCCTGGACGGGCGCGGCCCCCTGCGGCACGCGGCGGGGTGGCACGACGGCGTGGCGTATTCCGCCTCCGACCTTAGCCAGTGATTCGGGGGTGCGCTCGTACGCGCCCCCCTAGGCATCAGGTTAAGGACAAACAACGAGAAAGCTCCTGCGTAAGATGGTGTTAGTGGACCCCATCCTTCCCCAGGAGCTTCCCGTGACTACTACGGTAGCACAACTCGCCGATACCTTGCAAACCCTCTTCACCACGACGGCGCAGCAGCTGGCCACCGACACCGGCTTGATCCGACGCCGCCGCAAGCTCTCCGGACCGTCCTTCGCCCAAGGACTCGTCTTCACCTGGCTGGATAACCCGCACGCCACCCGGGAAGACCTCGCCCTGGCCGTGGCCCCCGACGGCGCGGCAGCCGCTGCCCGCGGGGTCGCTGCGCCTGGCCGATCTGGGTTACTTCGACCTGGACGTGCTGCAAACCTAGGACCGGCCAGGGGTTTACTTCGTCAGCCGCCTGCAGCCCAAG
>JBBROG010000465.1:0-3547 GCA_038229635.1 Gemmatales bacterium | reverse complement strand
CAGCCGGGGGTCGCGCAGCGCACCCCCGGAACAACCACGCCGGGGTCGCGTACCCCCGGAATCCCACCCCAAGGCGCGTACCCGCGCACCCCCGGAACTGCTAACATAGGCCGCGTTCGCGGTTCGGACTCGAGGGGCTCCGGTGAAACACGATTCCTTCCGCAAGATCTGGGGCGAGGCGACGGCCTTGCTCCACCGCTCGCGTCTGAGTTGGGTCGACCTCGTGGTCGTCGTCAGTCTCGGCGGAGTGCTCTACGGCCTGATCGACCTCGCCGGCGAGGTGCGCAAGCCGCAGGAAAGCGTCTTCATCGACCTGTCGCCGTGGGCGCTGCCGCGCTACACCTTCTTCTCGCTGACGCGCGGCCTCGTTGCCTACGTCATCTCGCTCGCCTTCACGCTCGCCTACGGCTTCTGGGCGGCGAAGGACAAGGTCGCCGAGCGCGTCCTGGTGCCGCTGCTCGACATCCTTCAAAGTATCCCCGTCCTCGGCTTCCTGCCCGGCGTGGTGCTGGCGCTGCACGGCCTGTTCCCGAAGGACAACGTCGGTCTCGAAATGGCCGCCGTCCTGATGATCTTCACCGGCCAGGCGTGGAACATGACCTTCAGCTATTACCACTCCTTGCAGTCGGTGCCCGCCGACCAGCGCGAGGCGGCGACGGTGTACCGCTTCTCGTGGTGGCAGCGCCTCAAGTGGGTCGAGCTGCCGTTCTCGATGATGGGGCTGGTCTGGAACAGCATGATGAGCATGGCCGGCGGCTGGTTCTTCCTCATGATTACCGAGTCGTTCGAGTTGGAGGACGAGAGCTTTCGGCTGCCGGGCATCGGCTCGTATATGAGCCGGGCCGTCGAGGAAGGCGACGCCGGGGCGATGGTCCTGGGCGTCCTGGCGATGGTCGTCATGATCGTGCTGCTCGACCAGATGCTTTGGCGGCCGGTGGTGGTGTGGGCGCAGAAGTTCCGCGTCGAGGAGGGCGGCGAGCAGCCGGAGATGACGTCGTGGTTCCTTGTCTGGCTGCGCCGCTCGCGGCTGGTGCGCTGGCTGCGGCAGCGCGAGCGCCACCGCCAAGAAGCCCGGCCGGCCGCCGTGCCGCTCCCGGAAGAGAAGCTGGTCGACCCGACGCGCGGCAACCCGTGGGGGGCGCGGGTGTCGCTCATGGCGTTCCTGGCCCTGCTGGCCTTGATGGGTTACGGCGCCTTCGGACTCGTCAAGCTGCTGATGCGGGTGGAGGGCGAGAAGTGGGCGTCGATCTTCGGGGCGGCGGGGCTGACGCTGGGGCGGGTGCTGGCGTCGACGGTACTGGGGACGCTATGGGCGCTGCCGGCGGGCCTGGCGATCGGCATGGCGCCGCGGCTGTCGCGGGTGTTGCAGCCGGTGATCCAGGTGCTGGCGTCGTTCCCGGCGCCGATGCTGTTCCCGCTGGTGATCGCCGGCCTGCACCTGATCGGCGTGTCGCTCGACTGGGGCTGCGTGCTGCTGATGCTGCTGGGGACGCAGTGGTATATCTTGTTCAACGTCGTCGCCGGGGCGATGGCGATCCCGGCCGACCTGCGCGAGGCGGCGCGCAGCTTCAGCATCACCGGCTGGCAGCGCTTCCGCGTCCTCTACTTCCCGGCGGTCTTCCCGTACCTGGTGACCGGCTGGGTGACGGCGGCCGGCGGGGCGTGGAACGCGAGCATCGTGTCGGAGTACGTGAAGTTCAAGGGGAGCGTCGAAACCGCCTACGGCCTGGGCGCGATCATCAGCGAGGCGGCGAGCAAGAAGCAGTTTCCGCTGCTCGCCGCGAGCGTCTTGGTGATGGCGGGGCTGGTCGTCGTCTTCAACCGCGTCGTCTGGCGGCGCTGTTACCGGCTGGCGGAGACGCGCTTCTCGCTGAGCAAATGAGCCGCGGCGCCGTTGCCGTTCTCCTCCCTTGGAAAACCATACCCGCGGGTCCGCTGTACCCGAGCCAGGTATTGCAATTCTTCGAGAAGACGGCGGTTCACTCGGAGTAACGAGGCGAGGGCTCCTCCCGCGAGGGCGATCGCGCCGGAAAGCGTCAAGGTCCCGCATGCGATCAGGGAGTGGATGTGTCCTTTCCCCTCTCCCTCCGCCATCAGGGTGAAGTATCTCAACCCGAGAACCAGGGCGGGGAGGAAGAAGAGGAGGGCGGCCAGGCCGAACAGGCGGGCGGGGCAATAGATAAGGTAGACGTGGAGAATCGTGGCCGCGCTGCGGCCCAGGTAGAACGAGTTGCTCCGAAAGAGGCGGCTGGGTCGGGTCGGGCCGTTGACCCGCACCGGGACGCTTACGACTCGGAGGTTGAAGACGGCGGCCTGGATAATCGTCTCTATGGTGTAAGTGAACTCGCTAAAGACGTTGAGGCGCAAGGCCGTCTCGCGGGTGAGGGCGCGGAACCCACTCGGGGCGTCGCGGACGTCGAGCCCGGTCATCGCCCGCACGACCCCGGTCCCCACGCGCTGGAGCAGCCGCTTCGTCCGGGAGAAGTGGGCGAGGACGCCGACCGGGCGGGCGCCGATGACGAGATCGGCCACGCCAGACAGGATAGGAGCCGTCAGAGCCGGGATGTCGGCGGCCTGGTACTGGTTGTCCGCGTCGACGTTGACGATGACGTCGGCCCCGCGCATGAGTGCCGCCTCCAGACCCGCCATGAACGCGCGCGCGAGTCCGCGGTGCGTGTTCAGCCGGACGACGTGGTCGGCGCCGTGCCGTCGAGCCGTTTCGGCCGTCGCGTCCGTACTCCCGTCGTCGACGACGAGGAACTCCACGCTGTCGAACCCCTCGACCCGCCGGGGCAAGGCGGCGAGAGTCGCGGGCAACACCTCGGCTTCGTTCAGGCAAGGGATCTGGATAATGAGTTTCATGATTCCCTTCTCCCGCGAGAGACTTGCTACGGCCCCGGGGCGTCGTCCGTCAGCGGGGGCAATCCGAACTGGGCGCGGACGGCGTTCGCCTGCGCCTCGCTAATTCGATAAATGAAGATCGAATAGCCGGCCTTGTCCACGGGATCGAAGTGGCTGAAATACTCGTAACCGCGGAACGGGACGGGGCGATACCCGCCTTTCCCGTCCGGGGGCGTGCCCGCGTTGCCGTAAGCCAGGCGCACGCTCACCGCGTACCAACCCGGGTGAGGACCAAGATCCCTTGCCGCGCCGCGCTCGGACGGCGGCGCCCCGATGACCCCGACGGGCGGCAACGTGAACTCGATCCCGATGATGCGCGGGTCGATGTGATTGAAATAGGCCAGCGAAAGAGGTCCGGCGTCCGGGTGTTCGTCCCGCCAGCGCTTCAGCCGGAAGAGATCCTGGCCCCAATCGATGTTCGAGCCGAGGAGATGGCGGTAACCATTCTCCGGCCCGCCGGCCAGCTCGTTGAAATAGGCCAGGGAATGAGGATGGACGCGGAGGTAGGACACGGCAAACGCACTTCAATTGCTTGAAAACCCAAGGAGTTGTGCCAAGTACCGAATGTTCCTCCCCGCCCGCTTCCGTTTGACTTTCAACGACCCTTTGCTTGGATCGCCCCGCAACAAGGACAAGGCCAACCGGT
>JBBROG010000464.1:0-3568 GCA_038229635.1 Gemmatales bacterium | reverse complement strand
CGCGCGCGCCCCCCTGGGTGGTCCCCCCTCTTTCTCCCCCCCCCCCCCCCCCCCCCCGGGGGCGGGGTGTGGGGGGGGGGGGGGGGGGCGCCCCCCCCCAACCCGCTGGTAACTCCACCCCTCACCCCCAACCCCTCTCCCCAAAGGGGAGAGGGGAGACCTCAGTGCGAAGCGGCAAGCCGGGGCGCTGCGTTGCGACCTTTTTCCACCCCCCCTATACTGAAGTCGTTCGGCGGCACCGACGGGGGAAGGGTCATGGCGGCGCGAGTGGTCTTGGCGATGAGCGGCGGCGTCGATAGTTCCGTCGCCGCCTGGCTCCTGAAGAAGCAGGGCCACGACGTCGTCGGCCTGTTCATGCGCACCGGCGTCGCTCCCCCCGCCGAGGACGACGGCAAGGCCCACAAGAAGGGCTGCTGCAGCGCCCTCGACGCCGGCGATGCCCGCCGCGTCGCCGACCGCCTTGATATCCCTTTCTACGCGCTCGATTTCGAGCAGGACTTCGGCCGCGTCATCGACTACTTCGCCGACGAGTACCTCGCCGGGCGCACGCCGAACCCGTGCGTGGTGTGCAACACCTGGCTGAAGTTCGGCAAGCTCTGGTCCTACGGCAAGCAGCTCGACGCCGACTTCATCGCCACGGGACACTACGCGCAGGTGCTGCGCCAGGGCGACGACTACCACCTTCGGCGCGGCGCCGACCCGGACAAGGACCAGTCCTACGTCCTGTCCGGTCTGCGGCGGAGCCTGCTGCCGCGCCTGCTCTTCCCCGTGGGCGGCTACCGCAAGGACGAGGTGCGGGCGCTGGCGCGCGAGGCCGGATTGGCGGTCCACGACAAGCCGGACAGTGTCGAGATCTGCTTCGTCCCCGACGGCGACCACGCCCGCGTGGTGCGCGAGCGCCGGCCGGGGCGGTCGACGGCGGGGTACTTCGTCGACGCGGCGGGCAACGTCCTCGGCGAGCACGAGGGCGTCGAGCGCTTCACGATCGGGCAGCGCAAGGGACTCGGCGTATCGGCGGGGGAACGGCGCTACGTCCTGAAGATCGTGCCGGCGGACGGCGAGGTGCTGCTGGGGCGGCGCGAGGAACTGCTGGCGTCGGGGCTGACGGCGTCGCGCGTCAACTGGCTGACCGAGGCGCCCCCTGAGGAGCCGCTGCGCTGCGGCGTGAAGATCCGCTACCGCCACGCGGCGGCGCCGGCGACGGTGACGGTCCTGGCGGACGGGGCGGCGCGGGTGGCGTTCGACGAGCCGCAGAGCGCCATCACGCCGGGGCAGGCGGTGGTGTTCTACGACGGGCCGCGCGTCCTCGGCGGCGGGTGGATCGAAGGCGCGGTCTTAGCCCGCGTAGCGGGCGGCGGATCGTAGCCCCGGGTGGAGCGTACTCGCGTAACCCGGGGGACTCGCGTAACCCGGAGAACTCGCGAAACCCGGGGAACTTCACGCCGCCTCCTGGTAGTGCTCCCAATCCCGAGGCTCGTCGCCCCGATACGCCAGACGGACCGACACGCCGTCGGTCGTCTCCCGAGCGGCTTGGAGAAGGCGCGTCATGGCATCTTTCCAGAACCGTCCGGCGCTCGGCAGGCGGGAAAACACCACCCGCAGCTTGCTCAGGTCGCCGTCGAGAGCGGGGAAGACGATCACTTCGCGGAAGAACTCGCCGACTCGGTAAGAGGTGATACGATCGAGGGCCAAGGCGGGGTCGCCCGTGGCGGCGATATCAACGAGAACCGAGTCGGGCCGCGCCTCACGTTGAAGGACGTCCGCCACCCGGCGGGCGTCGCCTTCGGAAGAACAAAGTACGTCCCAGGCGAGGTAGAGGGGGTCGTCACGCATGCCACACCTCCGGGTCCAGGAACCGACACGATGTTGATGTTGGCCATGTGGGCGTTGAGGAAGCCGAAGCTTCGCGGGAGGAATTCGTAGTCCTGCGGAATCCCGTTCGGTTTCGCGTGGGCGATAACCAGATGCCGCGCGAGCAGATCGCTCAGGAGCCACGCGGGGATCTCGAACTCGAGCCGCGCCGGCGGGCCTCCCGCCGGGTTGGTCGCCGCGAACCAACCGGCGACGTTGGCATCGGTACTCGCCCAGAACTCTCCCGTGCTATTGTAACGAGCCGCTTGAGACGCATCGAGGCCGTGCCGTTGGATCGAAGCGGCACTCGCGGCGTCGGTGCCGTGATGAAGACGGATCATCGTCTTTTACCGCTCCGATATCTGTCTGCCCGCGTTCGTCACGGCCCGTCGCCCCAGACGCGCGCGTCCTGGCGGATGTGCCAGCGCCGCGCGGCGCCGTCGGGGCGCTTCAAGACCACCGTCGCCTCGTACAAGCTCTCCGTCGTCTCCAGGCGCGGCGGCCCGGCGACGCTGTCGTCCGTCACGCCTTTCAACCCCAACTCCCCGAGCGTCCGCGCCCAGCGGCGGTGCTTCTCGCGGAACGTCCGTTGGGCGTAGTAAACCTGGTGCAGCAGGTGGCGCGCCGGACCACTCGGGTCGGGGCGGAAGGCGACGGGACCGGCCTCGGCCGTCGAGAATTGGACGTAGCCCCACGTCTCCGGGCGGTGCATGTCGATCACGCCCTGCGGCGACCAGACCCAGTTGTCCTCCGGCGTCCGCAGCACCTTCTCGTACTTGCCGCCGACGACGCGGTGTTGCCACTCGACGCGCGAGAAGTTGACGCGCCACTGGTCGCCGTCGCGCGGCGGCGCCGGCCGGTGCGCCAGCTCCCCGAGCACCTTCCACGGGAAGGCGATCTCCACCGACCAGCCGCGGTCGACGTCGCGCGGGTCGTTGAGCGTGCCGTCGACGCGGACGCCGGTCTTCAGGCCGGGGATCTCCCAGGCATCGACGGCACTGCCGCCGTCCTTGTAGGGGCGCGGCAGCAGCAGGTCCCAGCCCGTATTGAGGGCGTTCATCTCGAATTCGTAGTACTCGTGGCTGTCGCCGTCGGGGTCAATAAAGACCTCGAAATCGTTATCCCGGAAGATGACGGCGTCGTGCTCGGTCAAGGTGCCCCAGACGTGCGGCTCCTCCAACTCCGCGCCGACGTAGAAGTATTGGTCGTCCCAGAGCATCTTGGCCCGCGTGCGGAACCGCGGCTTCGGCAGGGCGTCCCCCCGGATGTCGACGAAGTCGTCGGTCCAGGGCACCGCCCGCCACGCCGGCTCGTCGAGCCGGCCGTCGACGACGACGGGGCTCGCGGCCCGATGGCACACATAACCCTTCGGCGGTCTGAAATCGGCGAACGTTGGCGCGGGCGCGTCCGCCTCCCTCGGAGAAGCGCCCCCCGCCAGCAGGGCGGCCAGCGCCGGCACGACGATCACCGCCCCCAAAGCCAGCCGCGCTCGCCCGCGCATTGCTCGGCCCCCGCAGTCTTTGTCCAGGCGTCAAGGGAAAGGGGGCGGGAACAGTCAACCGAGAACGGAAAAAAAATTCGAGACTTTAGCAAAGTTAGTGCAGTGACTCAGGCTTGGAGCGCGCCTGATGCAGCGTCGTCAAGGTATGCCGGCGTCTGGGGGCCTGCTGTTCGCGGTGCATGTCCAGCGCCAGACGCTGCTCCAGATGCTCCTTGG
>JBBROG010000463.1:0-3578 GCA_038229635.1 Gemmatales bacterium | reverse complement strand
CTCTCCTCGGCCGCTCGCGGCTTCGCAAGAGCGCGAAGCCGCGAGCGGCCGAGGAACCAGACGCAAAGGATTGCGCCATGAGCCTTGGTTCCTTTTTCCGCCGCCCCGCCCCGCCCGCGCGCCCCGCGCGCGCCCGTCCCGCTTTCGAGATCCTGGAGGGGCGGCAACTCCTCACCGCCACGATCAGCGGCTTCGTCTTCGACGACCGCAACGCCACCGGCCTGAAGGACGCGGGCGAGCCCGGCCTCGCCGGCAGCAACCTGGAGTTGCACGACGCCTCGGGGGCCGTCGTGGCGACCGCCGTCAGCGACGGCAACGGCTTCTATCAGTTCACCAAGCTCGAGAACGTCAGCACGACCCCGGCGACGAACACCGTCGTCGCCACCTTCGACCCGGCCAAGACCGGCTGGACGAAGACGGCCGACGTGAAGCAGTTTGACCCGAGCAAGGGCACGCTGACGAGCGTGGCCATCACGAGTACGGCCACGCTCAACGCGGACATCGTTCTCGAGAACATTGACGACGTGCCCGGCGACATCAGCGGCACGGTCAGCGGCACGGTCACGGTGACCGCGCCGGGCGCCGCGCCGCTCACGACGCCCGTGACGGTGAGCGATTCGTTCAGCGCCCCCGCCTTCGACGGCGCTACCGACCTCTCCGGCCCCGACAGCCACGATTCCGGCACGCTGACGCGCACCGGGACGCAGTCGGTCACGCTCACCTCGCCGTCGGACCTGACGCGCTTCACCGGCGGCGGCTCCGTGACCCTCACGGGTCGGTCCGCGGCGCGCATCAGCGCGGACGGGCCGGGCAACGTCGCGGCGGTCTTCAGCGCCATGGCGGGGGCGCAGGTCCAGGTGACCTATACCTACACCCCGAACAACAGTCTCCAGCCGGGGAACTACACGATCGTCCAGGCGACCGAACCGGACAGGATCCACTTCGACGGCAAGGAGTCGAGCGGCGGCGTCGTCCTGCCGAACAGCACCAGCTTCGGCAGCCAAACCCACGACTCCATTCCGGTGACGCTCGGCAGCAGCGGCATCTCGACCGACAACAACTTCGCCGAGGTGCTGCCGGGGGTGTTGTCCGGCTACGTCTACCTCGACGCGAACAAGAACGGGGTGCGCGACGCCGGCGAAAGGGGGTTCGGCGGCATCACGGTGCGGTTGGGCGGCAGCAACGACGTCGGCGTCATTGGCGCCGTCTTCACGGTCACGCGGGCGGACGGGTCCTACGTCTTCGAGGGTTTGCGGCCGGGCAACTACACCGTGACGGAAGTGAACCCGCCGGCCGGGTTCTTGATCGGCCCGACCACGCCGGTCAACCTGACTCCGCAGATCGGCGGGTCGGCTACGCCCCAAATCCCGGGCATTGTCATCGTGCCCGCCGGGGTCAAGCCGGAGAACGACTTCTCCCATCTGACCACCGGCGGGCCGATCACGCAGCCGAGCAAGTTCAACCTGCTTTCCAGCAACTTGCGCTTGCGGCGGCGGTAGCGGATCGCCGCTCGCGGCTTCGCACTTGCGAAGCCGCGAGCGGCGACGCGGGTTCTCGCAGGAGGGCGAATCATGAACGCGAAAACGCTGGGCGGTCTCGGCGTGGCCCTGAGTCTGTGGGCGAGTACGTCTCAGGCCGACGAGGTAGTCTGGCGCCCGGCCAAACCGGCGGCGACGCTCGGCCGTCCGTTGCCGCTGGGCGACGGCCTGGCTCCGGCCGGTTATGGTGCCGCGCCGGCCGACCCGCCGCGCGTCGTGGTGCGTGCCCAGGCCGACGACGTACCGCCGATCCCGCCGCTGCCGCCCTCCGCGGGAGGTCCGCCGTCTATCGGGGGTCTGCCCGCCTACCCCCCCGGCGGCTACGGCACGCCGCCGCCGACGGACCTGTACAACAACGCCCCGGTCGCCGACGCGCCGCACACCGGGCCGGGGTTCTGGGACCGCTGCCGCGACCTGTTCGACTTCAAGTCCGGCCCGCTCGCCGCCTGCGGCGGGCGCAAGGCGTTCCAGAGCGACCACGCCTTCGACAACATGATCTCGCCCGTCACCAACCCGTTCCTCTTCGAGGACCCGCGCGCGCTGACCGAATTACGCCCGGTGTTCCTCTACCAGACCATCCCGACCAAGAACAACCTGTTCCACGGCGGCGACGCGGAGTTCTTCGGCGTCCAGGGGCGGTTGGCTCTGACCGAGCGCTGGTCGATCACCCTGAGCAAGCTCGGCGGCGTCTGGATCAACCCGCGCGAGAAGGATCCCGGCTTCGAGGGGGGCAGCGGTTTCGGCGAGATCCACGTCGGGCCGAAGTGGACGTTCATCCACAGCGACCGCAGCGGCACCGTCGGCGCGGTCGGCGTCAACTTCGAGATCCCCACCGGCGCGGCCCGCGTCTTCCAGGACACCGGCTCGCTGTCGGTGGTGCCCTACTTCACCATCGGCCAGACCTTCGGCCGTTCGTCCTACGGCAGCTTCAACGTCCTGGGCACGTTCGGCTACGCGCTCGGCGTCGACGACAAGCGCAGCGACAGCTTTTTCACCGGCCTGCACCTGGACTACGACATCGCCAACGCGCACAAGATCTACGCCCTCATGGAGCTGAATTGGACGCACTACACCACCAACGGCAGCACGCGCGACGTGTCGTTCGAGGGCCGCGACCTCGCCAACTTCGGCGCGCGACACGTCGACGGCCACAACGAGTTGAGCCTAGCGGCGGGCCTGCGCTACAAGTTCACCGAGAACGTGCAGTTCGGCACGGCGGTCGAGTTCCCCATCTCGGGCAGCAAGGACTTGCAGGACTTCCGGCTGACAGTCGACATGATCTTCCGCTGGTGAGAGCGAGTCGCCCTCTCACAAGTGGAAGATGAGTTGTCGCTGCAAGCGGCCGCACGTCAGGACCGCGGCCCCGCCCAGGGCCAGGACCGTGACGCAGGCCGCCGCGTAACTCTCCAGGGACGGCGCCTGGCCGTTGAGGATCGGTTCGCGGATCAGTCGCAGCACCGGCACGAGCGGGTTGCAGTGGGTCACGAGCCACTGCAAGCGGCCCTCCCCGAGGTCGCGCGGGTCGTAGATAATCGGGGTGGCGTAAAAGAGGATCTGGAAGCCGACGTCGCACAGGTGTTGCGTGTCCTGGAAGTAGACGTTGGCGAACCCGGCGATCAGCGCCAGCGACCACGCCAGGGCGAAGAGCAAGACCAGCGTCGGCGCCAGGCTCAGCAGCGCCGGCAGGTTGCCGAAGCCGTTCACGTACCAGGCCAATCCCAGAACGACCAGAAGGGCGATGAGGAAGTGGACCGTCTCCCCCAGCGCGATCCGCAGCGGGTAGATGGCAATGGGCGCCGGGTGCTGGCGGATGTACGACTCCCCCTGGAAGAAGCACTGGCAGCCCTGCTTCGTCGCGTTGATGACGTAGTCCCAGCAGGCCAGCCCCGCCAGGACGTAGGGGGCGAACTGCCAGACGTCGGTACGGTGGAACAGCCGCCGGAAGACCAGGCAGAGGATGACCGTCAGCGCGACCGGCCGCAGCAGCGACCAGCCGATGCCGATGACGGAACGGCGGTAGCGCGTGCGCAGGTCGATCTT
>JBBROG010000462.1:0-3585 GCA_038229635.1 Gemmatales bacterium | reverse complement strand
CGCGGGTGGGGGGGGGCCCCCACCCGGCGCGGGGCCCCGCGCTACACGGCGGCTACCGACGACCGACGGCGGGGGGCGAGGTGGGGGGCGGGGGGGCGGCCCGCCCGCGACGTGTGGGGCGGCGCGCTGCCGGCCGAGGAGGCGGTGCCGCTCCAGGCGAGCCTGGCCGGCTACCTGGCCTACGAGGGCAGCGCGAAGACGTTCGCGGCGTTCCTCGACGGCTTCAAGCCCGGCGAGAACGAGGACCGGCGGACGACCGACCAGGCGCTGGAGTCGGCCAACACGACTTACGACGCGCTCGACGGCCGCTGGCGCGCCTGGGCGGCGCAGCAGCGCTGAGAGTCTGTCCTGGAAGCCCCTCGCCCCTGTACTCAGGGGAGAGGGGTTGGGGTGAGGGGTTATGCCTTCAGCGGGTTCGCCCCTCACCCCCAACCCCTCTCCCCGAAGGGGAGAGGGGAGAAAGCAGCAGCGCTGAGGCCCCCGCGACGGCTCAATCGATGTACAGGAACTCATTACTGTTAAAGATCGCCCGCGTCAGCACTCCGAGCCCGTGCCGCTCGACGACGCCCTTCGCCCTCTCCCTCTCTTCGGCGTCAGGCGCTCGCCCGTAAGCCAACAGGTACGCCCGCTCCACCTGCTTCCCCGCGTCTTCCCCGGCCTCGCGCCGTACCCGCCCCGCGAACCGCTCGGCGTTGCGCAGCACCTGCGCGTTGTTGAGCATCGCCAGCGCCTGGAGGGGCGTCGTCGTCACCGCGCGGCTCGGCGCCGTCGTCGACGGGTCGGGGCAGTCGAAGGCGTCGAGCAGTCCGCTGCGCCCGCCGCGCGCCCAGGTCCGGTACAGCGTCCGCCGGTCGAACTCGTCGCCGGCCGCCTCCACGGGCGTGAACGTGTTCGTGACCGTCCCCGGCGCCCGCGTGATGCGGTACTCCTGAAAGCCCGGCCCGCCCATCGTCTCGTTGAGCCGACCCGTCACGCGGATCATCGCGTCGCGCGCCGCCTCGGCCTCCAACCGCAGCGGACTCTTGCGCCACAGCAGACGATTCCCCGCGTCGACCTTCAGCGCCGCCTCGTCCGGGCGCGAGGACTGCCGATACGTCGCCGACGTCACGAGGAGGCGGTGCAGGTGCTTCAGGCTCCACCCACTGTCGATCAGTTCCGCGGCGAGTCCGTCGAGCAATTCGGGGTGCGACGGCCGGCCGCCGTTGAAGCCGAAGTCGTTCGGCGTGTCGACGAGGCCGACGCCGAAGTGGTAGTGCCAGACGCGGTTGGCGATCACGCGGGCGAACAGCGGATTCTTCGCGTCGCTCGCCCAGGACGCGAACCGCCGCCGCGCCTCGCCTTCGGGGGCGTCCGGCGACAGGCCGAAGTCGGCGTGGACGCCGCGCAGCGCCTCGACGCCGCCGGCCGACAGCAGCGCTCCGGGCTGCTGGGTGTTGCCGCGCGCCAGCAGGCGCGCCGCCTCCGGCTGCCGCGGCATGACGGCGTAGACCTTCGGCCCCGGCCCCGACACCAGCGCGTGTTGCTCGGCGACCCGCGCCTGAAGGCGGCGGCGCTCGGCACGCTTCTCGGGAGAAAGACGGGCGCCGATCTCCTCGTCGGCCAGGAAGTCACTCGCGCCGCCGGCGGAGGCGGCGACCTCGGCCGGCGTCAGGGCGCGGTCGTAGAGCGCGGCGCGGTGAATGGTCCCGGCGAGCAGGCGGTCGCCGCCGGCGGGCGCGTGGCGCAGGCCGAAGACGACCCGGGCCTGACCCGCGCCGAACGCCTGCAACTCGGTCTTGTAAGGTCGCCCATACGGCTGACCGTTGCGATAGCCGGTGATGGTGCCGTCCTCGGCGTAGACGAGCGCGACGTGGACCGGCTTGCGGTGCGCCTCGACCTCGGCGCCGCCCTCGAAGCTCTGCGTGCGGACGAAGCCCTCGCTGCCGGCCATCCACCGGCCCGGCTCGCGCTCGCCGAAGACGAGCGCGTCGAAGGGGGCGCCGTCGCGCGTCTGCACGCCGATCACGCCGCCGCCACGCTGCTCCAGGTTGTCGAGCGTCACCCACGCTTCGAGCGTTTTGGCACGCAACTCTTTCGCGAGGGGAGTCGTCTCCGCGTGGCCGTGTCCGTCGACTTTCAGTCCGTCCGGCACCAGGCGCGCCGAGCCCTGCAACGTCGCGTGCAGCGAGCCGACGGCGTCCGTCATGCCTTTCGCGAAGTCCCAGCGGGCGAGCGGCCGCGGCGGCGTCAGCGGTTGTCGCGCGCGGCCCGCGAGGAGGCCCGTCCGCGCCGGCGCTTCCAGGTCCGTGAGTTCTTTCGTCAGTGCCGCCAGGCGCTGACGCGCAGCAGCTACCTCGGCCGGGGAGCGCGGCAGGTCGCGCTCGCCGTGGCGCACGCCGCCCAGCGCCGCCGTCAGGCGGTAGTACTCTTCCTGACGCACCGGATCGAATTTGTGGTCGTGACAGCGGGCGCAGTGAACGGTCAGGCCCAGGAAGGTCTGGCCGACGGTGCCGACGACGTCCTCCAACTCGTCCTGGCGCACGACCCGGCGCATGGCGGCGCTCTGCTGCGTTTGGCCGACGCTGTCGTAGGCGCCGGCGACGAGGAAGCCGGTCGCCTTCAGCGCCTCGGGGTCGCCGGGGCGCAAAACGTCGCCGGCCAGTTGCAGGCGGGCGAACTCGTCGTAAGGCAGGTCGGCGTTGAGCGCCCGCACCACCCAGTCGCGGTACGGCCAGGCGTTGGGCCGGAATTCGTCGTGCTCGAAGCCGTTGCTCTCGCCGAAGCGGACCACGTCGAGCCAGTGGCGCGCCCAGCGCACCCCGTATTGCGGCGACGCCAGCAGACGTTCCACGAGCCTCTCGTAAGCGTCCGGCGAGACGTCGGCCTCGAACGCGGCCACGTCCTCCGGCGCCGGCGGCAGGCCGAGGAGATCGAAGGAGAGTCGGCGGATCAGCGTGCGCCGGTCGGCCGGCGCGGACGGCTTCAGGCCGCGCGCCTCCAGCCGTTGGAGGATGAACCGGTCGATGAGATTACGCACCGAGGAGGCGTCCTTCACCGCCGGGGGGGCCGGCCGCGCGACGGGTTGGAGCGACCACCAGTCGGCGCCGGCGCGCTTGTCGGTCGTGGCGCGAAACGGGTCGATGGGATCGCCGCCCCACGGCGCGCCCGCCTCGATCCACGCCTTGAGCAGCGCCTTCTCGTCGTCCGTCAGAGGCTTCTTCGGCGGCATGCTGCCGGCGTCGACCTGCTCCCACAAGAGGCTCGCGGACGGCTTGCCGGGGACGACGGCGACGCCGCTCTTGCCGCCGGCGAGGGCCTTCTGCTTGCGGCTCAGGTCGAGGCCGCCCTTCGGCTTCGCGCCGCCGTGACAGTCGAGACAGCGCCGCGTCAACAGGGGGGCGATGGTGCGGTCGAAGTTCTCCTTGGTGATCGCGCGCTCGGGATCGGCGGTCGCGGGGCCGCTCAGGGCCAGGGCGACGAAGAGGGCGGCGGCAGTGCGAGAAGACGGCGGACGAGTCATGCGCGACGACTCCTCGGTGAAACGATGTCTCCCCTCTCCCCTTTGGGGAGAGGGGTCGGGGGTGAGGGGCGAACCCGCTGGAGGCT
>JBBROG010000461.1:0-3590 GCA_038229635.1 Gemmatales bacterium | reverse complement strand
TGGCTGAAAACGCCCGTGGTTTTCGGCATGTCCCGCCTCGGCCACGGCGAGGCCCGACTGACAGTGGACGTTAGTTCACATGATCTGTTGCCGCAAAGCCTTTGATACCTTGGGTTTACAACCATGTTGGAAGCCCTGCCGCGAAGCGGTTACATCCCAAAGCCGGGGGTCGCGCAGCGCACCCCCGGAACACCACGACGGGCGTCGCCTACTCGCGCACCCCCAGACTCACTCACCCTTCCCCAGTGTCGCGTACAGTTCCTCCGCCGCCTTTCGCGCCGTCGCCCGCTCGCCGTCGACGCGGTAGTTCGCCCGCTGCATCGCCTCCAGCGGGATGCTGTTCACCAGCGGCCGCAGAGCCTCCAGGAAGCCTGGCCGCCCCGCCGCCTTCGGCGACACGAGCAGGATCGCGTCGTAGGGCGGCAGCGCCTGGCGCGGGTCTTGCAGCAACTCCAGACGGTACTCCGGCACGCGGCCGTCGCTCGTGTAGCCGACGATGACGTCCAACTGGCCGTCGCGCACCGCGTCGTACATCAGCGTCGGGTCCATCGCGACCGTCTCGACGGCGCCCTCCTTCAGTCCGTACAACTCCTTGACACGTTTCCACTCCGGGCGGTCGAAGAACTGGTTGTCGCCGCCGATCCGCAGCGGCTTGTGGACCCGCGCCCTCTCGGCGGCGTAGCGAGACAGGTCCTCCAGGGAGTGGATTTGCAGGTGATTCGTCAGCGCCTTCGGCATCGCGAAGGCGTAGGCGTCCTCGAAGCCGAGCGAGCCGAGGCAGACGATGCCGTCGCGGTCGCGCAGGTAGCGCGTCACCTCCGCCAGCATTTGTTCGCGCTCGACGACATCCTGCCGCTTCATGACGAGCGTCCAGATGTTGCCGGTGTAGTTGACCAGGCAGTCGACCTGGTTGTGTCGCAGCGCCTCGATCTGAATGCCCTCGCTCATGCCCGGACGCTGGTCGGCGCGGAAGCCGGCGTCGCGCAACCGGCGGGCGATCACCTCGTTGAGGATGTGCTGCTCGGTGAACGGCCCGCCGGCGATGACGCCCCACGGCGCCGCCCCGTCGAACAGCCGCGCCGCCGGCGCCGCCAGCCCGCCGCCGAAGACGAGGACCAGCCCCGCCGCGCCGATCAACCCCAGGCGCTGGTCGCGCCGCCGTGCCGCCACCTCCAGCAGGCGCACGAGTTGGTCCATGACGACCGCCAGCGCCGCCGCGACGACGCAGCCGAAGACCGTCGATGCCGGATTCATGCTTTCGAGGCCGCTGAAGATGTAATTGCCCAGACATAGCCCGCCGACTGGCGTCACCAGCGTCGCCGTGCCGACGACGAGGACCGTCGCCGTGCGGATGCCGCCCAGGATCACCGGCGCCGCAAGCGGCAACTGCACGCGGAACAGCATCTGCCGCTCGCTCATGCCCAGGCCGCGCGCCGCCTCGACGAGTGCCGCGTCCACGCCGCGGACGCCGAGGACCGTGTTCGCCAGGATCGGCAGGATGCTGTACATCGCCAGGGCGATGAACGCCGGCCAGAAGCCAATCACGCCCTGGAGCAGGATCACCATGAGGGCGAGCAGCGCCAGGCTCGGCACCGTCTGAATGACGCCGGCGATGCCGAGGGTCCACTCGGCGAGGCGCGGCCGGCGGCTCACCGCGATCCCCAGCGGTACGCTCGCCAACAGGCCGACGCCCAGCGCCGCCGCCGACAGCAGCATGTGACCGCCGAGGTACGTGGGCAGCTTCTCGAACAGGTCCGCCAACTGCTGATTCATGCGGGATCTCCGTTGGCGGCGAGGTGCTCCACCTGCTTCGCCTGCCGGCGCGGCGTGGCCATGAGCGCCGCCACGAAGTCGTCGGCGGGGCGCGTCAGCAGCTCGTGCGGCGTGCCGAGCTGCCGCAAACGGCCCTCGTTCATCACCGCGATGAGGTCGGCCGACAAAAGCGCCTCCGTCATGTCGTGCGTGACCATCACCGCCGTCAGCCCGAGGCGGCGCCGCACCTCCAGGAACTCGCGGCGCAGCTCGTCGCGCGTCACCGGGTCGAGGGCGCCGAACGGCTCGTCGAGGAGCATCACCCGCGGCCGCGCCGCCAGCGCCCGCGCGAAGCCGACGCGCTGCTGCTGCCCGCCCGACAATTGCGCCGGTAAGCGGTCGCGGTACTCGCCCGACGGCAGGTGGACCATGTCGAGCAATTCGGCGACGCGGTCGTGCGTCTTGCTCTCCGGCCAGCCGAGCAACTTCGGCACCACGGCGACGTTCTCGGCGACGGTCAGGTGCGGGAACAGGCCGATCCCCTGGAAGACGTAGCCGATGCCGCGGCGCAGCTCGACCGGGTCGGCGTCGAGGACGTCTTTGCCGTCCACGGCGATGCGCCCCGACGTCGGCTCAATGAGGCGGTTAATCATCTTCAACGTCGTCGTTTTGCCGCAGCCGGAGCCGCCGAGCAGGACGAGCATTCGCCCCGGCGGCACGCGGAAGCTGACGTCGCGGACGGCGTGGCGGCCGTCCTCCGCGTAGGCCTTGCAAACCCGGTCGAGAACGATCATCGTCCGGCCTCCCCGTGCGGCCGCTCGCGGCTTCGCAATCGCCAACTCACCGCCCACGACGCGACCATGTAATACAGCGGAAACGCCAGCGACGCCAGAATCAACCCCTTCGTGAGGTCGTCCGCCGTCCCCGCCCCCGGCAGCCGCCACAGCACGGCGACGAGCAATCCCGCCCAGGCGACGCCGAGGACGTTCGTCACCCGGTTGAGCCGCCCCTTCTGGCTCGGATAGAGATACCGCGTCGGCACGAACGTCAGCAGCGCGAGGCCGACCAGCACGCCCCGCGTGAACCAGGCCGGCAGCGGCGTGACGTACACGTGCAGCAGATAGAGATAGAAGGCGACGAGGTTCCAGTAGGAGGGAAAGCCGAGGAAGTAGCCGTCGTCGGTCTTGATGTTCGTCTGGCAGAAGCCGTAAGCGCTGGCGACGAGCGGCACGAGCAGCCACGCCTCCTGTCCGGGGGGCAAAAGACCGGCTCTCCAGACGAGCAGCAGCGGCAGGAAGGTATAGGTGAGGAAGTCGGTGAGGTCGTCGAGGCGGCGGCCGTCGAAGCCGGGGAGCGTCTCCTTGATGCGGACGGCGCGGGCGAGGGTGCCGTCGGTGGCGTCGATGAGCGTGGCGACGAGCATCAGGACGAAGGCGCGGCGGAAGGCGTCCGGCGTGCCCTCGACGACGCACACGGCGATGCCGGCGGCGCACACCAGGCCGAGCGCCGTGTAGAAGTGGACGCCCCAGGCGAGCGCCTGGCGCAGCCGCCGCCGCTTCGGCCGGTTCCGCGCCAGGGCGTGTTGCGATTGGCTGTTCATGGCGGGACCGGACGGTCAGGGCTCGCGGCGCGGCCGCGCGTCACTCTCCCTCTCGCAGGCATCACGCTACCGTGTCGCGTCACGCCCGGCGAGGGGAAAAATCGCGGCGTGTGGCGTTCCGGGGGTGCGTGTCGTCGTTCCGGGGGTGCGCGAGTACGCGACCCCCGGCTGTGTTATGTAACCCCTTCGGGGTAAAATACCCCCGGCCCTACCCCGAAGGGGTTACATAACACAGCCG
>JBBROG010000460.1:0-3600 GCA_038229635.1 Gemmatales bacterium | reverse complement strand
AGCTTGACCGCCTCGACCTTGAACTCTTGCGTGTAGGTGCGTCGTTGCCTTGCCATGCTGGACCTCCTGAGTAGAGTTTACACTCTTATCTAGGTGTCCACCATTCCTGGGGAGGTTCACTACGTCAGCCCTGCGGCGTATGAGCAACCCGAATAACCGTTAACCCGGTGTCCACTTTTCCTGGGGAATTCCAGGCCGGACAGTGGGTCGGCCTGGAGGCGATTGCGCACCAGAGCGAACAGGCCATCGAAGCCCAGACGCATGTCCACGGCGTCGGGACAGTACCACAGTTTGACGGTCGGCGGCACAGTCGGCATGGCCGATCTCCCAGCGTAGCGACGAGTACGCGAACGAAGTTCAGGTCGCAGCCCGGAGCGAGGCGCAAGACGATGCCGCCGGGCAGGAGGATCTCGACCGGCACGGCAGCAGGGAGGAGACGGACGGGGACGAGGCGGGCAGTGTCGGCAGGTGGCCGAGCGGAGCGGGTGGCCTGGGCGGCGGGCGACTGCCGCAGGCGTCGGCGCCAGGCATAGAAGGAAGGAGCGGAGGCGCCCTCTTTGGCGCAGAAGGCCACGGCGGACACGCCGGAGCGTTCAAAGCGTTGGAGACGTTGCCGCCAGAGATCGTGGAGGTCGGGATCAGAGCGACGGCCCGGACGGACAGACGACGGTGCAGGCATGAGGCTTCTCCCACAGAACAGGGCGAGCCTACAGCCTACAACGTGCGTCAATTACGTGATCCGCCGGGTGGGTACCGAGCGGCTCACCTCCGCACCGGCTTGCCCTTGAGCAGGTTGAACTTGAAGCGCTGGCGGTCGGCGTCGCCCTCGTAGCCGAGCGTGCCGAGACTCAATTTGACCGCCTCCGCCACATCGCCGGTCAGCCGGCCTTTCTCCACGCGGTAGACGACGGCGACCTGCGGGTTGGTCGGCGGGGAGAAGTTGACGGTCACAGTCGAGAGGTTGTCGTCGAAGGTGTAGCGGAGGACCTTCTGGGTGCCCTCCGGGTCGACGGCGACCGTCTCGCCCTTCCTCTCGGTGGCCGCCGGGAAGAGTTGGAACACTTCCTTGGTGAACTCCTTGCGGTCGCCGGCGACGCCCAAGTAGAGGCCCTTGAAGTGCGCCGGCGGGGCGTAGTTGGCGAGCATCCCGCCCAGCAACGCGCGGTCCGGCGCCACGCTGAAGCCCAGGGGCGGGCGCAGGAACACGGGCCAGGTCTGGTCCTTGTCGTCCTTCTTCGGCAGCGGCGGCATGCGCAGCGGCTCGCCGAGGAACTTCGCCTCGCGGTCGAGGCGGTCGAGGCGGACGACCTCGCTCGACATGTGCGACTCGTACTCCGCCAGCCCGCAGCCGAGCGTCATCAGCGCCAGGGCGGCCGCGGCGCGACGGAGAAATGACCGGTTCGACGTCGAGATCAAGGGACCGTCCTCACAACGGCGACAGTGCAGTCTCGGGGACTTCTCGTATGATACTCGGGCCGGGGCCGGCAGCGAGGGTGCCATGAAACAACTCACAATCGTCGTCAAGCCGTTCCGCGCCGAGGCCGTGCTGCAGGCGGTCGCCGACCTGGGGGTGGCCTCGTGCGTGGTGCGCGAGGCGAAGGGGTACAGTCGCCAGAAGGGCTACCTTGACCGCTACGCCGGCAGCGAATACAGCATGGCGTTTCTGCCGAAGGTCGAGATCAGCGTCTGCGTGTCGGACGCCCGCGCCGGGGAAGTCGCCGAGCGCATCACCAAGGCGGCGCGCACCGGGCGCATCGGCGACGGCAAGATCTTCGTCGTCGACATGGCGTGGCCGGAGCCGCTGGAGTTTTGACGGCCCGGCCCTCACGGCAGGTAGAGGCGCCCGGTGCCGCGATAGTTGTCGATGTCAACGAGGTATTCCATCAGGCTTTCGGCCACGCGGTCCAGATAATCCCGATCCTGCAAGACGCGGTCCGCGTTCGCGAGGGTGAAGACTGGAAGACTCAGGGGCGTGTTGTGTCGGCGTATCGTCTCTTCGAGGGAATCAGGCCCGTGCGCGTTGCGGTTGATCGTGATGAGGAGGGCCTGCTGCTGCTGGCACGCCCGCCAGACCAGGACGTCGGGCGTCTCCTCGCCCAACCCCAGGTGGGAAAAGGTCAGCACGGACAGTCTCATGTCCGCCCAAAGTTCGTCCCAGGGGTCGCGCTCGAGTCTCCGGACGATGGCAGTGACGTGGCCTTCGTTATTCTTGTCCGCGAGGATCGCTCGCATGGCCAACCTCCCGTGACCCGTTCCGCCGCTTTTCCGCCAGCAGCGCCTGGAGCTTGGCGCGCGAGGCCACCCGTTTCGCCTCGACCTCTGGCGGGTTGCCGCGGGCCTCGCGCTCGAGGATCTCCTTGTACGTCGCGTCGACCTCGGCGCGGTGCTTCTCGATGTAGTCCATCGCCGCCAGCACCTGCGCCGACGACAGGCGCAGCCACAGCGCGATCGACGCATGCCCCCAATCCAACCTCAGATAATCCATGATGTCGTAGATGGTGATGCGCGTCCCCGCGATCTGCGGCCCGCGCCCCACGTCGATGATCGCCGCGTGCATGATTCGCCCCTCCCGGACGACTGTCCGCCCGCGCCATTATAACGCCGGACTGACCCGTCGCAGCACGCTCAGCCTGCGCTCCAGGATCGCGATCTCGACGCGGCGCACGTCCTGGTCCGGCTTGCAGAAGAACTCGCCGTCGGTGTGCGCCACCAGCGGCGCCTCCGACAGCACCGCCCCGCCCCGACAGCGACCCTGACGCAGGCACGGGAAGTCGGCCGGCAAGCGGCCGCGCACGCCCCCCGGCAGCAGGCGCAGCAGGCCGCGCCGCGTCAGCGCCGTCGCGTGAACGTAGTCGAACAGCCCGTCGTCGAGTTCCGCCTTCGGCACCAGTTGGAAGTTCCCCTCGCGCTTGCCGATGCCGAACGTCAGCGCCAGCGTCGGGTCCGTCCGCGTCGCGCCGTCGAGCGTCACCGTCATCCGCGGGTGGTCGAAGCGGTAGCACAGCGTCCGCATCAGCCCGACCATGTAGCGCGCCAGGCCGCGCAGCGGCACGCTCTCCGACTCCAGCGCCACGGCGCCGGTCAGCCCGATGCCGATGTTGTTGAGGAAAAATGTCTCGCGCCCCCCCGGCTCGCGCGCCACGCCGACGTCGACGGGGGCGGGGCGCACTTCGCGGTCGTGTCGCTCCCACCAGTCGGCGGACAGGCCGAGGCTGTGGGCGTAGTCGTTCGCCGAGCCGAGCGGCAGGACGGCGAGCGTCACGTCGGGCCGGCGCGAGCGCAGCAGTCCGTTGGCGACCTCGTGGACGGTGCCGTCGCCGCCGGCGGCCGCGACGATGGGGAAGCCCTCCTCGGCCGCGACCCGCGCGAGTTCGGCCGCGTGGCCGCGCCCCGCCGTCGGCCGGAAGTCGGCGCCGGCGCCCAGCACGCGGCGCAAGCGCCGCAGCCGCTGCGCCGCCTTGCCGCTGCCGGCGCAAGCGTTGTAGATCACGCACACGTCCGTCGTCGTCCCCACACGCGACCTCCCGAGGCGAGTTGTCTCTCAGAGTCTGTCCCGTATGCTCCCCTCGCCCCTGTACTCAGGGGAGAGGGGTTGGGGGT
>JBBROG010000459.1:0-3635 GCA_038229635.1 Gemmatales bacterium | reverse complement strand
TTCCCCTCCGCGTCGGCGACGAGAGGGACGCAGAGGGCATGGCCGCAGGCCGCGTTGTAGACGTCGTCGAGTGTGGTCGCGTTCGCAGCGAGCAGGTCGGCGGCCGCCGCCGCTTTCGCCGGCTTCTTCTGCCGGGCCAGGGTGTCCGTTGCCGCCTGGAGAATGGCCACGCGGAGGGGTGGGGGATGCCGCAGCGCCGCGGCGGGGTCGTCGAGGGCCGGGACGACGCCCTGGCAGACGGCGATCTCCTGATCCATGTCCGCCACGGCGTTCTTGAACTGTCCGACGAGCTTACCCGCCTTGTGGAGGGGGAGGAGGATCGCGCGCCCTCGGGCGAACCATTCGGCCGCCCTGGCAAACTCGTGGCGCGTCTTCTCCGTGTCGCCGACCTTCGAGCAAGTGATGAAAAGGTCCGTCTGGGCCTGGGCGCTCCGCGGGTCGGCCTCGGCGAGGCGCTCGAGCACCTCCAGCCCCTTCGCGTAGGCCGCCAGCGCCCCCTTGCCGTCCCCCAACGCCAGCCGCACGTCGCCGATCTTATTGTGGGAGATGCTGAGGTCGCGCTGGGCCAAGGCACTCCGCGGGTCGGCCTCGACGAGGCGCTCGCCTACCTCGGATCCCTTCACGTAAGCCTCCAGCGCCCCGGCGCGGTCCCCCATCCGCAACCGCATATCGCCGATCTTAATGAGGGAGAGACTGAGGTCGCGTTGGGCCTGGGCGCCGCGCGGGTCGGCCTCGGCGAGGCGCTTCACGATCGCATGGTGCTTCGCGTACGCCTCCAGCGCCCCCTTGCCGTCCCCCAACGCCCGCCGCACGTCGCCGATCTTACCGAGGGAGACGCTGAAGTCGCGCTGAGTCTGGGCGCTCCGCGGGTCGGCCTCGGCGAGGCGCTCGGTGATCTCCCGAGACTTCGCGTACGCCTCCAGCGCCCCTTCGCGGTCCCCTATCTCCAGCCGCACATTGCCGATCTTAATGAGGGAGATGCCGAGGTCGCGTTGGGCCTGGGTACTCCCCGGGTCGGCCTCGGCGAGGCGCTCGAGCACCTGCCGGGACTGCGTGTAGGCCTCCAGCGCCCCCTTGCTGTTCCCCCGGCGCCACCGCACGTCGCCGATCATCGTGTGGGAGATGCCGAGGCTGCGCTGGGCCTCGGCACTCCGCGGGTCGGCCTCGGCGAGGCGCTTCGCCAACGCGAAGGCCCGTTCGGACTGCGCCGCCGCCTCGGTCAAGCCCCCCTCCTCGACTTCCAGGAAGAGGGCGGCCAATTCGTAGTGTACCCAGACCGTTGCCTGATCGATGGCCTCGCCCGTGTCCGCGTTTCGGGCCACCTCCTTCAACCCCGCCAGGGCACGACCGAGCAATTCTTTCCGCAACTCCCGGAGGTCGGGCCGGTCCTTCAACCGCGCGTGGATGTCATCCACGACGTTCCGGACCGTCTTAAGCGCCAGACGGCGCTGTTCCGTCGCACTCTTCTCGGCCTTCCGCGACCGCTCCAGCGCGGCCGTCTCCGCGTCCAAAGCCGTCTTCGTCTTGTTCTGCTCCTCCGTCACCCGCTCCAGCGCCTCCTGCGTCTCGCCCCGCGCAATCACGGTGCGGTTCTTCTCCGCGTTGACCGCCACCAGCCCGACCGCCAGCGCCGCCAGCGCCGTCAGCGTCAGCGCCGCCAGACCCGTCACCAACGACCGATGCCGCTTCCCCCAGCGCCGCAGCCGCGCCGGCAGCGGCTCGCGGTACGCCGTCACCGGCTCGTCGGCGAGCCAGTGTTGCACCTCGGACGCCAACGCCTGCGCCGTGGCGTAGCGCTCCGCGCGGGGCTTCGCCAGCGCCTTCAGGCAGACCGCCTCCAGCGCCGGCGGCGTACCGGGGACGCGGTCGCGCGGCCGCGCCGGCGCCTCGTGGATCACTTGGCGCGCTACCTCGGCCCCGTCCTTGCCGGCGAACGGCGGCGCGTCGGTCAGCAAGTGGTAGAGGATGGCGCCCAGGCCGTAGACGTCGGTGCGGGCGTCCATGAGGTCGAGACGTCCCTCCGCCTGCTCCGGCGCCATGTACGCCGGCGTGCCCAGCACCGAACCGGCCGGCGTCTCCTCGTGGACCGCCTCCAGCGCGACGGGCTCCGGCGTCGTCGGTTGGTCGAGGTCTTCGCTCCCGGCCGGCGGCGCCTCGGACAGCAGCTTCGCCAGGCCCCAGTCGAGGACCATCACCTCGCCGAAGTCGCCGAGGACGACGTTCTGCGGCTTCAGGTCGCGGTGCAGCACGCCGCGCGAGTGGGCGTAAGCCACCGCGTTGCAGACGCCGACGAAGGCGCCGAGCAACTCGCGCAGCTCCAGCGGCCCCGCCTCGCCGCGCTGCCGTCGCTCGTGATACGCCGCGGCGGCGTTCTTCAGCGTGCGGCCGCGGATGAAGCGCATGGTGTAGAACGGCTGGTTGTCGCCCGGCTTGCGGCCCAGCTCGTAAATGGGCACGATGCCGGGGTGTTCCAGCTGCCCGGTGATTTGCGCCTCGCGCAGGAAGCGGCCCCACTGGGCGATGTTATCCGCCCGGTCGGGGCGCAGTTCCTTCAGCGCCACCTGCCGCCCCAGGCTGCCGTCGCGCGCCACCCACACCTGGCCGATGCCGCCCTTGGCGTGCAACCGCAGCATCGCGTAACGCGGCCCCTCGAACACGGTCGGCGCGGTCGTCGCGACGGACAGGAATTGCGACGGCGTCGGCCCCAGCGAGCGGCGGACGTCGTCGTCGTTGACGGCGACGGCGAGCGACTGGCGGACGTCGTCGTCGGCCGCCTCGGCGAGGCTCGCCCTGGCGTCGCCGTCGTGCTTCTTCAGCTTGCGCTCCATCAGCCGCTCGACCTCGGCGCGGTCGTCGGGCCGCAGGAAGCCGAGTTCGACGAGGACGTGGGCGAGCGGTTCCTGCTTCTTCGTCGCCCACGCCGAGCAGGCGGTGACGAACTGCTCGCGGGTGATGAAGTCGAGTTGGAGGGCCAGCACGCCGAAGAGGAGGTTGCGATCGGTGTCCACCGGCGAGCCTCCACAAGGGCCAGAGGAGAGGATCGGATGAGAACGATCCTACCCGAAAGGGGCAGGCAAGTCCCGCGAAACGGAGAGGTGGCTGTGCGAATGTTGCGGTAAAGTTCAGCCTGCCCGGCGGAGTTGTGCGTCGAACGTCGTCGAGTCGGAGATTCCGAATCCGGCCAGCGTTGTCCGGGCGAGGGCCAGGTGATAGTCCAGCACCCGGTCTTCTCCGGGAAACGGGGGCAACGTGATCCAAGCCCCGGTCTCCCCGTGTTCGTACACGCGGGCCGGGGGATCGCTCGAGTCCGCGCGGCAAGAGAAGCCCAGGGAGCGCAACACCTTGTCGAGCTGGCCGTAAGTCACGTCGGTCCGCGTCATGGTTTTCCCCACCTCGTCGCGCCTTGGACGTTTCTTTCTATACGGCGAGGGGGGTGAGCGTCTTGTAAGTGGGTAGCCCGCGTAGCGGGCGGCGGATCGTAGCCCCGGGTGGAGCGTAACCCGCGCAGCGGGTGAAGCGCAACCCGGGGACAACGGCCGGCGACGTGTCGTGTGTTGAACCCGCGGAGCGGGTGACGGAAATGGGACGCGTCCCCGGTCGTGTTCCCCGGGTTACGCGAGTACGCTCCACCCGGG
>JBBROG010000458.1:0-3636 GCA_038229635.1 Gemmatales bacterium | reverse complement strand
ATGTAAAACGTCGCGGTCTTTGACGCCGCCCAGCGTTCGCCGGATCGTGTTGCGCTTGCGAACAGCATCCCAACTGGCGAGGAAGTCCCGGTCGCGTAGCCGTCTCCATAGTGTTCGGGGTTGGACGGGGAGGCTGTCCCCTTGATGTCGTGCCAGCTCTTGCGCCTCGGCGAAGGCCGCCTCCGGCTCCAGGTACAGCTCGGCGCCGTCAAGCCAGCCGATCTGCCGCCCCTGCGCCGTCCAGGTCAGATCTGTCTCCAGAGCGCCGCCCTCGCCGCGAAAGGTGTATTCCTTGCCCCGCCAACCCCACGCTTCAGGGTCGCGCGGCTCCCGACCGTCCGCACCGGTTACATGTCCGCGCCCGGACGCGATGACGCCTGCCAGCAGTCGCAGGAAGTGACCGCATGGCTCGGCGGCCTGGACGTGTTCCTCCTGAGCCCCTGCTGCCTCCCCCAGCGCCGTCCAACAGCGTCGCGCCAGGTCGTCGCGCTCCATATTGGAGATGGCGCCGGCTTCGACAGCGAAGGCGAGGAAATATTTCATGCCGAGGGCTAGGTCGGCGACGATTCCCGGAGTGCGGGCGTGTGCTCCCGTGCCCTGGGAAATGGCCCGTTCGCGCAACTCGGCGTGTTCTTGGCGCAACCCGGTGCGAAGGGCCCCGTAGCGAGAGGAGAGCCAACGGACAAAGCTGGCCATACATGCGGAGTAGAGTCCGGAAGCGGCGTCCCGTTGACATTCGGTCAGTTTCGCAGCGGATATGTCGCCCTTTGACAACTCCACGACTGGCATCCGGGCGCGGAGCGAATGGCCGCGCGGCACGTCCTCGCCCGTGCTGAGGACCAGTCCGCGCGGCGACTTGCCAGCTTTCACGCTGCCGTCGGCGCGGCAGCGACCGCGGCCGGCGCGATTGCCCTGCGCGCGGATGAGTCGATCGGCCTCGCGGTGCATGCGCTGGACGTCCGCCGTCGACCCGGTTGGGGCGAAGTCATCGACGCAGAGCAGTGCATCTTTGGCTGCGAACGCCAATGCTTCCAGCGAGTTGCCGGTACTCGGCCAACTGCCCGGAAGGTGGCGTGAATCCAGACCGGCGCCGTAGTGCTGCTGAGCCAGCGCTCCCAATTCGCTCTTGAACGCGCCTGACGGGCCGGCCAAGTGGAGCGCGAAGTCGGAGTCGCCGAGTGGGGCACGGAATACTGCCGCGAACACCGGAGCGGTGATGCGCTCCGGCCCAATGTCGAATAGCCGTAGGCTCGCTCGGATTGCCCCGACCAGTTCCTGGCCCGAGGGCGGCGGCGGCAGTTCAAAACGGGCCAGCGCTTCGGGCAGCTCCACCACAATGCCCTCGGTTGCGCCTTCCGGGCCGATCACACCGTCAGCGTGCAGGTAGTACCAGATCCCATCGACCTCGCGCCAACCGGTATGCCCGAACACCGTGCGTCGTGGCGCGTCACCGGAGAGCAGCTGCAGCGCCACACGCAGATGATCGGCAGTCGCGGCGCCAGCGAACACCACAGCGCGCGTGCCCCACACTTGAACCGGCCAGCGCAGGAACGGGAACTGATCGGCCGGGATCTCAGCCCGTGGGAGTGGAGTACCGTCTGCCAGGGCACCCTCAACGGCGAACGTAATGCGGCGCTCGGCGCCGTCGTCGTGAACCACCTCCTCAACGATTCGGCCTGACCAGTTCGCCAGGGGCACTTCGACCGAACCCTCTTTCGTGAGCACTTCGTGTACGATGCGTCCGCCGACGACGCGGTAGGAACCGGCATCGTCACGGGGCGGACGATCTTTGCGCAGCTCCTGCCGCAGCGGAGCTAACGCCTTATCGAGGTCGCGTAGCTTTACGCCCGCCCGCTGCATCTGAGCGCGCTTGCACGCGAACTCGGCGGGATCGCTTTCGGCGAGTTGAGCGAGCGCCCGCAGCAACTCGGCGTCGCGAAACAGCGCCTCAATGCCATCGACCAGCACGTCAGACAGGCGATCCAACGGAGATGGCCCTCGGGACGAATCGCCGGCCGTGGCCGCAGCGAGCGTTTCGGCGATAACTTGATGGGTGTCAGGGACGCCCAACACCTCGATGGTGGCGCCCTGCGCGAGCGCGTCGTCGATGCCTTTGTGTTCGGCCGGCCAGCGCTCCAGGAAGTAGGGGTATCCCCGCTCGTCCAGGGCTGCGGCGAGTGCGGCTAGGGCGCGGGCCACGGTAGAGTTGTCGCGTGCGTCCATGTCCAGCGCCAGCAAGACCGACTGCGCGCCCAGTTCGAACAGGACGGGCAAAGTCAATTCCCAACTCCCTACGCCTGGAATCGAAATGGTTGGGGCGCCAGTCCGGACCGTCGCCACGTCGGCTTTTAACTCGCCCTCGGTAAGCCTCACAGTCACGGTGGGCTTGTCCGTGAGTCCCAGGGGCACATGCACGGGAGAGCCGGGGCCAGGGCCGCCGTGTTTCGTCGAAGACAGGTAGCTGTATCGCGGACCGTCGCCGTTCTCGTCGCGGCGGACCTTTAGGGCGACGATGCGCCCTGCCGGGTCACGGACGGGCACCAACAGCCCGGCGGAGCCGCCAAGCGTCACATAGTGGTCGGACTTCCCTTGTTTGACGAAGAATCCGGGGGCCGAAAGAACCGTGTCGCCGAAGCGTTCACGCAAGACGCGGGCCAAGCGGGCGCGACCCTGGACGGGAAGGCTTCGGTAGCCGCGGCGGTCGATGTCTTCATCAGGCAATCCGCGTCGGCGCAGGGCGTCGCGATGAGCGGCGGATAGCTGTAGGGCTGCGAGTAACGCGCCGTAGATCTGGTTCAACGTGTCGGCGTCGGCTCGCTCTGGCGCGAAGCCGCTAGCCGGGGGCGGAGGGAGGGGCTCGGCAGGAGCCGTGCCATCGAGACGGTGAAGGTAGTATTCCGCACCATTCTTGTCTTTCTTCGTCTTGAACGCGCCCTGGGAGACGCGCTGGCACTTGGCAACCGAGCCGTCGGCGGAGCAGGAACACCAGTCCGCATGGCTACAGACGGCGCAGGGGCTTGCCGCAGTCACGCGGCGCCAGTGATGCCGAGGTTGCCTGTCCGGCATTGTTGCAGTGTCCTTTCAGACAAGTCGAAACTCGCGGTCGATCGTCAGTGTCTCGTCAGCCTGGCTTGAGAATGCCGGCCCATCTTTGCTCGCCGGAGCCACGCACGGGTTAGCGAGATCGTCCACGTCCCGAATGCCGCGGCAGCGGGCATCCAGGCGCCTCCTCCAGGTCAACCCCGAAGCGGATCTTGATCTTGTGCCGCACATCCAGTTCGCGACGCGCAACTGTTTCGAGAAGCCGATCCCCCGTGCGCCGCGCCGCAATCAAGATTGCCAGCAAGATCGGCGGGTCGGCAGTATCTAGTGTCCGTCGGATAATGGTCTGTTTCCTAATTTGCCACCAGCTTGGTAGCTGATAATATGCCATCGACATTGATTCTCGAAGACGTTTCGTGGTTCCCAACGGGCTCACAGGCTTCTGTGGGCGCGCTTTTGCCGCGACACCACTGGGTCTGTCCTTTTTTCGTCGTCTTGCCGTCGGCTAACCAGCCGCACGCTTGCGTTTGGACTTGGCGGCCTGGCAATCCGCTTGGTCTCGGGCCAGCAGCAGCTTACCCAAGGTTTGGAGAT
>JBBROG010000457.1:0-3651 GCA_038229635.1 Gemmatales bacterium | reverse complement strand
GTCCGTTCCGTTAGCCCCCCTCTCCCCTGTACGCAGGGGAGAGGGGTTGGGGGTGAGGGGTTTTTCCGGGGCGCAAAGCCGCCCCTCACCCCAACCCCTCTCCCCTGCGTACAGGGGAGAGGGGCTTCCGGAACAGACTCTGAGTGGACGCCGCCCGAGGCTTGCAACCCCCGAGGTGTCATGGCCGTCGAACTCGTGACCTGTCCGCAGTGCCGCAAGAAGCTGCGCGTCCCGGAGGAGTTGCTCGGCAAACAGGTCAAATGCCCGACCTGCACCGAGGTCTTCACCGCCGACCCGTCCCACGCGGCGGAGCCCTTGCCTCCCTCGGAAGAGCCCGTTCCCCCCCCGGCGGCGCGCCGCCGCGCGAACGACGACCCGGCGGAGCCCCGCCCGCGCCCCTCGCGCGTCGTCGACGACGAGGACGACGACGACCGCCCACGCCGCCGTCGCCTTCGGGCCGAGGACGATGACGACGACGACGATGACGACGACGACTACCGCCGGCGCCGCCGTCGGCGCCGGCGCGACCTGACGCCTCACCGCGCCTCGATGATCCTGACGTTCGGCATTCTGTCGCTGCTCGTCCTTCCGTTCGTCTTCGGGCCGATGGCCTGGGTCATGGGCAATTCCGACCTTCAGGAGATGCGCGCGGGCCGGATGGACCCCGAGGGCGAGGGGTCGACCAACGCCGGGCGCATCTGTGGCATGATCGCCACGCTGCTGTCGGTGGGAGGCACGCTGCTCTGTTGCCTGTTCTACGCCGTCATGATCGCGAGTGCCGGCGCGGGGGGCGCGTCTAGCGGCTTCGTCCGGCGCGGCCGGACCTGTGCGCGACTCATTCTCCAAAGCGGAGCCATCATGCCAGAACTCGTAAATTGTCCTCACTGCGAGAAGAAGCTGCGCGTCCCGGACACGCTGCTGGGCAAGCCGGTCAAGTGCCCGACCTGCGGCAAGACCTTCAACGCCGGCGAGGCGTCGGCCGCCGCCCCACCCTCGCCGCCCGCCGCGGAAGAGCCGCCCCCGCGCCCGGCGACTCGCCGTCGGCCCCCCGACGAGGAGGAGGCCGTCGAGGAGGCGCCGCGCCGCCGCCGGCCGGCGGACGACGAGGACGAGGACCGCCCGCGCCGCCGCGCTCGGGACGACGACGACGACGAGGAAGACGACGACCGCCCGCGCCGCCGCCGTGCCCGGGAGGACGACGACGCGGACGACGACCGGCCGCGGAAGCGCCGGCGCCGCGGCGGCGGGTCGGGCGCGCACCGCGGCGGACTCGTCCTGGCCCTGGGAATTGCCGGGCTGGTCCTCGCCTGCTGCCCCCTCGCCGGCTGGATTCTCGGCGGGATTGCCTACAGCATGGGGAACAAGGACTTGCAGGCGATGGGGCGGGGCAAGATGGACGAAGCGGGCCGCGGACTGACTAGCGGCGGGCGTATCTGCGGCATGATCGCCCTCGCGCTCGCCACCCTCGTCTTCGTCGTCAATATCATCCTTTATTCGACGGGTGCCATGCACCGTTGAGCGGGGAATGCCTGTGTCTCGCCGGATCTTCCGCCCCGTCGGCCGTGCCGACGGGGCCGGCGGGGGCGGCCTTCGGAATACGAGAAAAGAGTCATGCCAGAGATCGTCAATTGTCCCCATTGCGAGAAGAAGTCGCGCGTGCCGGACGAACTGATCGGCCGCAAGGTGAAGTGCCCCAGCTGCGGCGAGCCCTTCACCGCCGAGGCCGCCGTCGCCCCGAAGGCCGCGCCGCCAAAGCCGAAAGAGGAAACCCCGCCGCCGCGCCCGTCCCGGCGAGCTGCGGACGACGACGACAAGATGACCGAACGGCCGGGGCAGCGGCGGCCGGCGCGCGACGCGGACGAGGACTACGAGGAGACGCCGCGCCGCGGTCGGGCACGCCGCGGCCGGGACGACGAGGACGACGACGAGGAAGACGACCGCCGGCCGCGCCGTAGCCGCGCCCGCGACGAGGAAGAAGAGGACGACCGGCCGCGCCCGCGGCGCGCGGGCGGCGGCAACTGGCCGAAGGTGCTCCGCGGCCTGACCTTCGTTCTCATCGCCCTGGGCGTCGAGATCGGCGGGATGGTCCTCCTCGCCCTTCTGTTCGCGGTCGTCGTGGGCACGGCGGGTCTGATGGTGATGAACGCGGGGCAGGCCCCTCGGCCCGGCCAACTGCCCCCCGGTATGCCGGGCGCGGCTGTAGCGGCGGGCGGCGGCGTCATCGCGCTGGCCGTCCTGAGCCTCATAATCCGGCTCGCGGGCGGCGGCCTGCGCATTCTCGGCTTCGTGTTTTGCCTCCCTTCGCCCGAGAAGAACGGGGCCAAGATGCTGGCTCTGGTCTCGCTGATCGGCTACGGCGGGGCGGCGGCGTGCCAGCTGCTCGCGCAGGTCGCCAACTTGCTGGGCGGCGCCGCCCAGGCGGCGGCGAATCCGCTCGGCACCGGCGCCGGCTCCGTGATCGCCGTCTGGGTGGGGCTCCTCGGCACCTTCCTGTGGCTGATCGGCGCCATCTGCTTCGTCTTCTACCTGCGGGCGCTCGCGCTGACCCTCCGCGACACCGGCCTGGCCCGGAGCCTTGTCACCTTTTTCATCAGCGCCTGCGTGGCGCCCGTGGTGATGTTCGTCGGCACCTGCATCGGGGGGGTTATCCTCGGCGCGGGCCTGGCGGCGTCGGTGCAGAAGCAGGCCCAGATGAACCCCAACGTCCCGCCGGCGCCGCCCGACGCGAGCATGATCGCCGGCTTCGGCATCGGCGGCATGATCTGCGTGGGCATCTGGCTCCTCCTCGCCCTGGGGATGTTCATTTGGTGGGTCATCCTTCTGTTCCGGACGCGGGCGCTGGTGGCCCGGCGCGTCGCGCGGCTGTGACGGGCGTAGACGGAGGAGGCTTCGATGTCCGACCTGGTGACGTGTCCTTCCTGCGCGCGGACGCTGCACGTCGCCGACGCGCTGCGCGGCCGGGCGCTGCGCTGCCCCGCGTGTTCCGCCACCTTCGACGCCCCGGCGGCGGAGGACCTGTCGGCGCACGACGAGCCCTGTCCGGCGTGCGGCGCCACCATTCCGGCGCGGCTGTTCCGCTGCCCCGACTGTGGCGGCGCCCGTCCCGCCGAGGACGAACGCCCCTGGGAGGACGACCGCTCGGTGCGCCGCGACTGGGAGTCGCACCGCGGCCCGACGATCCTCACGCTCGGCATTCTGAGCATCGTCTTCTCGCTGCTGGCGCTGCCGTGCTGCTCGGTCTTCGGGGTGGTCGTCGAGGTGATTACGCTGGGGATGGGGATCAGCGCCCTGGTCATGGGCCGGCGCGATTTGAAGAAGATGCGCACCCGTGAGATGGACCCGAGAGGACTCGGCAACACGCAGGCGGGCTTCGTCTGCGGCATCGTCGGCACGGTCCTCAGTGTGCTGATCTCGCTGCTGCTCGTCCTCGGGGCGGCCGCGATGATGGTCATGATGGGCGGAGTCATGCAGCAGGCCCAGGTCGCGCAGCAGCAGGCGCAACAGGCGAAGCAAGCGCGGCCGGTTCAGATGGCCCCGCCGCCGCCACAGGTCGTGCCCATGCGCGAACTGCTGCCGATGCCGAAGGAGGAGCCGCTGCCGTAGGGCTGTGCCGCTTGCGCCCTCCCCCGCTTGCGGCTTCGCACCCGCGCC
>JBBROG010000456.1:0-3669 GCA_038229635.1 Gemmatales bacterium | reverse complement strand
GTTTTTTTGCCTCCTTGGGGGGGGGGTGGGGGGGGGCTTCTTTTTCCCGGCCCCCCCCCCCCCGTGGGGGGGGGGGGGGGGGGGGGGCGGGGCCGGGCGAGAGAACCCCTCACCCCAACCCCTCTCCCCAAAGGGGAGAGGGGCTTACGCGGCAGGCTCTCATGCGAAGCGGCCGAGGCGGAACATGCCGATGGGCAACGGCGTGCGTCCGCCCTCGGCGAGGTCGGCGAGGACCTCGCCCACGACCGACGCGAACTTGAAGCCGTGGCCGGAAAAGCCGGCGGCGAGGACGACGTGCGAGTGACGCGGGTGCAGGTCGATGACGAAGTGGTGGTCGGGCGTCACCGTGTACATGCATGCCGACGCCGACGTGACGGCGCCGTCGGCGTCGGGGAGATGAGCGCGGAGGAACGCCTGACAGTCGGCCTCCTCGCCGGGGAGGGCTTTCCGCTCCAGGCGCGCCGGGTCGTCGAGGACTTCACCGCCGTCGTGGCGCGCGACCTTGTGGCCCGTGCGGTCGATGACCGGGAAGCCGTAGAAGAAGCCCGATGGCGTCTCCGCCATGTAGATCGGAAAGACGTCGCGGCGCAGGCGCTCGGGGCGACTCGTGCCGAACCAGAAGAGCGTCTTGCGCAAGACGGTGAGCGGCAGGCCGAGGTCGGCGAGGACGCGCCCCGCCCAGGCGCCGGCCGTGATGACGAGTTTCGCCGCCTCGTAAGTCCCCTTCGCCGTCTTCACGACGACGCCGTTCGCTGTCGCCTCCCAGGAGACGGCCGGCTCGTCGCGGCGCACGTCCGCGCCGTGGCGGACCGCCTGCATGACGTGTGCCATGACGCACGACTCGACGTACAGGAAGCCGGCGTCGCGCTCCAGGACGCCCGAGAACGAGTCGTCGAAGCGGAACTGCGGGAAGCGTCGCCGCAACTCGGCGGCGTCGAGTCGTTCGACGGGCAGGCCATGTTGCTCCGCGGCGCGGAGGACGCCGGGGACGATTTCGCCGCCGGCCGGGCCGACGCTGAGGCAGCCGCACTCGGTCAAAAGAGACTCCGCGGACAGTTGCTCCAACTCGTACCAGCGCTCGTAGGCGCGGCGCAGCAGCGGGACGTAATCCGGATGTTCGTAGTAGGCTTTGCGGATGACGCGGGTGACGCCGTGCGACGAGCCGCGGTCGTGGCCGGGGAAGAACCGCTCCAGGGCGAGGACGCGGCGGCCGCGCCGCGCCAACTCGAACGCCGCCGCCGAGCCCATGCCGCCGACGCCGAGAACGATCGCGTCGAAGTTGTCCGACATCGCGGTCCCTCCGCGCGCCATCGTACCCGGCCGGCGGACGGCGTCAAGCGGCGGACTAAAAGCTCATCGCGCGCGTCGCGCCGGGCAGACGGCCCAGGTGCTGGCGCGTGCGGCGCACCGTCGTCTCGTGCAGGTCAAGTGCCTCGACCACTTCCGCCGTGTCGCGGCCGTCGAGGAGCAGAGCCGCGGCCTCGCGCTGCCGCGGGGGCAGGCGGCTCAGCACGAACTCCCGTTCGTCGCGGGCCGCCGCCTCCTGCTCCGGGCTCGGGGCGAGTGAGACTGGCTCTTCCCCAGGAGAGGATAATGGGGAGGGCGTAAGAGATTCATGGCGGCGAAGGTCGCGCTTCTGCGTTTGCAAGTGTTGGCGGTGCTCGTCGGCGACGCGGCTGTAGGCCAGTCGTATGAGGAACGCGCGCAGGTGTCCGGGCGTCTCGAAGTTCGCTTCCGGGAGCCAGCGCCCGAAGAAATCGGCCCAGACTTGCTGACAAAAGTCGTCGGCGTCGAAGAGGGAGCGCATCTTCGGCTTGAGCCTTCGGCGGACGGCGGCGATAATCGTCGCGTTATATTGGTCGTGGAGATCTCGGGCGGCGTCGTGACAGCCCGCGCGGGCGCGGTCTTGTAGAGGGAACGCGACGGGCGCCGAGACGTGCGAGGCACAAGGAGGCGGTATCATGTCCCCACGCTTTGCAAGGCTCGCGATTGTTCTCGCGCCCTTGGCCTTCTTCCTGCCGCAGCGCCCCGTCGCGGCACAGGCGGCTCGGCCCCTGCGTCCGGTGGCGGCGGGAGGATCGGAGCCTGGACAAATTCTTCAACGGTCCGACGAGGAACTGCTGCGCGAGGCCGAAATCGGTCAAGGCGACGCGGACCTGACGGCGTTCCTGCGCGGCCTGGGCGAGGAGCAGGACGTCCGCGACGTTCCGCGCCTCATCCGCCTGTTGGCTAGCGAGCAGTTCGCGGAGCGCGAGGAGGCCCACGCCAAGCTGCTCGCCAAGGGCAACGCGGCCCTCCCTCTGCTGCGGAACGCCACGACCGACAAGGACGCCGAGATCGCCGGCCGGACGAAGCGCTGAGTGGAGGCCATCGAGAAGCGCAAGGATCTCGCGGCGTCGGCCGTCCGGCTGTTGAAGCGGCGCGAAGCGGCCGCGCGGCTCGCGGACCTTCTCAAGACGAAAAACCTGGATGTTCGGCGCCCCGCGGCGCACGCACTGGCTGAACTCGGCGTCAAGGCATCGGCGAGCTTGCCGGCCCTGCTCGATGCCCTGGGAGATAGCGACCCCGAGGTTGAAGGAGGGCTTCGCGAAGCCGTGGGCAAAATCGTTCTCGCGGACGGCTTAGAAGCCACCCTCCGCTTGGCCAAAGACCGGCGACCCTCGGTCCGGGAGGTCGGGGTACGATTCCTGGGGTATAAGGGGACGAACAGTGAGGTCGTCGTGCCCGTCATGCTCAAAGCGATTCGTGACGAAGACAGAGACGTTCGGCGGGCCGCTGTATCGACCATACGTCAGTACGGCAAGCACCCGGCGGTGGTGGCGGCTTTAATTGAAGCACTCAAGGATAAGGATCCTCGCAAGCACCACGGCGACTCGAACGTATTCGACTATGCCGCCTTCAGTCTCTCCTCAATCGGCAGAGACGCCGAGAAGGCCTTGCCCACACTCCTGGAACTGGCTGAGAATGGCGACCCTCACTCTCGCCGGCAGGTGGTGATATGCCTGGGCCGTTTCGGGCGATTAGCGCCCGAGTTCTGGCCCCGGATCTTTCCCGTCCTGCTCGCCATTCTGAAAGACAAGAAGGCCGGTCGGCTCCGGGGAGCCGCCGCCGGCATGATGGAAGAAATGGGTCGGGACGCCAAAGGGGCGGTGCCCGTGTTGATCGACATCCTGCGGGAGAAGATGTCTGACGAGGACGAAGCCCCCTGGGTATTCATCAACGACGACCCGGGCTCGGTGGTCAAGACAATGCTGATGCCGCCCTGGGCCAGCAGCTTGCGATCCGGGATCTTGAGCGCGTTGGCGGCGGTTGGCCCCGAGTCTCGCGCCGCGATACCGACAATCGTCGAAATCCTGGGAAACAATTCTCGGACACTCTCGGAACGTCGGAATGCCGCGGAGGCCCTGGGAAAAATCGATCCTTCCTCGGAATCCGCGCGGAAGGCCCTTGAAAAGGCGGCGCGGGATGTCGATGACGACCTGCGGGCGTCTGCCGAGCAAGCCCTCAAGCGCTTCCCCGCGAAGGGTTCCTAGTGCCCCGTCCAGACTAAATTTTCGGGTAGAGCCGCTTCAATTTCACCCTTGCTTTGTCGATGGTGAATTGCCAATCGACGGCTCGTTGCTTCTTGTTGACCCGGATTGACCAGGCGGTAATTTCGGTTTGCAGCGT
>JBBROG010000455.1:0-3679 GCA_038229635.1 Gemmatales bacterium | reverse complement strand
GGGGTGTGGGCTCGGCTGCGGGTCCCGCTCCTCCGCGGCCCGGGGCGGGGCGGGTTGGGGGGGGGGGCGCGGGCCCCCCCGCGCCCCCCCCCCCCAACCCGCTTGTGGCTCCGCCCCTCACCCCCAACCCCTCTCCCCAAAGGGGAGAGGGGAGCCATTTGTCCTAACCGGCCAGGGCGTCGCGCAGGCGGAGGCAACAGCGGATCAACTCGGGCAGGTCGGCGAGGGGGACCATGTTCGGGCCGTCGCTCAGCGCCTCGTCGGGGCGCGGGTGCGTCTCCAGGAACAGGCCGTCGCAGCCGGCGGCCACCGCCGCGCGGGCGAGGGGCGGCACCATGCGCCGGTCGCCGCCCGAGCGGTCCCCCCGGCCCCCTGGCATCTGTACGCTGTGAGTGGCGTCGAAGATCACCGGGCGGCCGAGATCCTGCATCCACGGGATCGAGCGCATGTCGCTGACGAGCGTGTTGTAGCCGAAACTCGCCCCGCGCTCCGTGAGCAGCAGGCGCGGGTTGCCCACTTCGTCCATCTTCGCAACGACGTTCTTCATGTCCCACGGGGCCATGAACTGCCCCTTCTTGACGTTGACCACGCGGCCGGTGCGCCCCGCCGCCTGGACGAGGTCGGTCTGCCGCGCCAGGAAGGCCGGCACCTGGATCACGTCGCACACCTCGGCGAGCGCCGTCACTTGCCCCGTCTCGTGGACGTCGGTGACGACGGGGAGGCCGGTGCGGCGCTTGACGGCGTCGAGCGTCTTCAGCCCTTCGTGCAGCCCCGGCCCGCGGAACGACTTCCCCGAGCTGCGGTTGGCCTTGTCGAACGACGCCTTGAAGACGAGGGGCAGACCGAGGCGGTCGGCGAGGCCCTTCAAGGTGTCGGCGATGCGCAACGTCAGGTCGTGCGACTCGATGACGCAGGGGCCGAGGATCCACAGAAGGGGATGACCCGGACCGCAGGTCGCGGCGCCGACGGGGACAGGTTGGACGGCCGGCATGAGGAACCCTCCGTGGTCTGCCGCTCGCGGCTTCGCAAGTGCGAAGCCGCGAGCGGCGATTAGCATTCTACCGCCGCCGCCGGCGCGGAAGTAGCCCGCCTTGCCGGCACAGCCGTCACGGCCGGCGCGCCCGCCCGCGCCGCGTCGCTCTTCCCCGACCGTCTTACCTCGCTCCGCCCCCGTTCCGTGTCACACTTGCAGTCGAACGGAGCCCCCTCGACCCACCCGCCAACGAGGCCCTCGTGAAGACAGCAGGATGGCTGACACTCGTACTGGCCCTGTTCGCCGGCGTCGCCCCGGCGCGAGCCGACTGGCGGCCGCGCCCGTTCGAGCTGGACCGCCTCAACCGCAAGCTGAGCGGCAAGGTCGTCGACCACACCAACAGCCACGGCTCCGACCGCCGCGTCTGGTCCGCCGCCCTCAACGAGAAGCGCGACCTGTACGTCTACCTGCCGCCGCACTTCGACGCGAGCCGTTCCTACCCGCTCATTATCTGGCTGCACGGCTACGCTCAGGACGAGCATTCCTTCCTGGACGACGTCGTCGAGCGCCTTGACGAAGCGATGGCGTGCGGGAAGTTGCCCCCGGCCGTCGTGGCGGCGCCGGACGGCAGCCTCAGGGAGCGCAGCGGCCGGCGCACGCCGGGCAGCTTCTTCATCAACAGCAAGGCCGGGCGCTTCGAGGACTTCCTCATGGACGACATCTGGTCGTTCGTCCACCGGCATTATCCGATTCGGCCGGAGCGCGAGGCTCACGTCCTGGCGGGGGTGTCGATGGGCGGCGGCGCGGCGTTCAACGTGGGGATCAAGCACCGCGACCGGGTCAAGGTGGTCGCCGGCTTCTTCCCGCCCTTGAACACGCGCTGGGTCGACTGTCACGGCAATTACCTGGCAAACTTCGACCCCGACTGCTGGGGCTGGCGCACCGACACGAGCCGCGGCCGCGAGGTCGTCGGCCGCTTCTACGGCGTCGTGACGATCCGCCTGCGCCGCCTGCTCGACCCGCTCTACGACCGCCGCGACCCGGCGACGACGCTCCAGGAGATCATCCGCGAAAACCCCATCGAGATGATCGACCGCCTGGGGCTGACGGAGGGCGAGTTGGACCTGTACGTCGCCTACGGCGGCAAGGACCAGTTCAACATTGACGCGCAAGTCGAGAGCTTCCTGTACCGCGCGAAGGAGCGTGGGCTGACGGTCGGCGTCGGCTACGAGCCGCGCGGCCGGCACGACTTGGCGACGGCGGAGAAGCTGTTCCCCGGAATGTTGGAGTGGCTGGCGACGCGGCTGGCGCCGTACGCGCCGTGACGTCGCGCGTCTCCGAACACGGGTCGGGGCACCCCTTCACGCACTTGAGCGACCTCCCATGACCCATGCGCGGATCGTCATCCTGGGCGGGTACGGCACTTTCGGGAGCTTGATCGCCGAACAACTCGTGGGGCCAGGCGCGCAAATCGTCATTGCCGGGCGCGACGCGGCCAAAGGCCGGGCTTTCGCCGCTTCGCTGCAAGCAGGTTTTATCTTCTGTGACGCGCGGAATCGGGCTTCGCTGAAGGAAGCGGTCGCGGGCACGCGACTGGTCATCAACGCCTCCGGCCCGTTTCAAGCCCGCGATTACTCGATTCCGGAGACGTGCGTCGCAGAGGGCTGCCACTACATTGATTTGGGCGACGGGCGCGAGTACGTGGCCGGGATCGCGCGACTTCACGAAAGCGCGAAGGCTCGCGGCGTCTTCGTTTGCGTCGGCGCGAGCACGACGCCCGCCATCACTTCCGCCGCCGTCGCCGAGCTGCGCCCGCACTTTCAAAAGATTCGCTCCGTCAAAGTCGCCCTCACCGCGGGCAACAGGAATCAGGCCGGCGTTTCGACGATTGCCTCGATACTGGCTTACGTCGGCGCACCCGTGCGGGTGTGGCAAGACGGTCGGTGGCAGGAGAGGACCGGGTGGGGCATGGGCGAGTTTATCGATTTCCCAAAGCCCGTCGGCCGACGGCGGGTGCAACTCTGCGACGTGCCGGACCTGGAACTCTTTCCCCGAATGTTTGAAGCGGAGAGCGTCGTCTTCAAGGCGGGGGTCGAGCTGACCCTGTTCAATTACGCGATTGCCGTGCTGGGACGACTGCGACGACTGCGCCCCTCGCTGAATTTACCGGCCCTCGCGGGGCCGCTGGTGCGCTTGAGCAAACTCGTCAAATCGCTCGGGACTTTTCACGGGAGTTTCGCCGTGTGGGTGACGGGCGACACGGGTCAGGAGAAAGCGCTCGCGTTCGTGGCGCCCCGGAACGGGCCGCACGTCCCTGCCGCTCCCGCCGTTTTACTCGCCCGCAAATTGCTGGCCGGGGGCGTGTCGGAGTACGGGGCCTTTCCCTGTGTCGGGTTTATCTGCCTGGCGGAGTTCGCCGATTATCTGGCGCCCTTCGGCATTTTTCTCGTGCGCGGTGACAACGGGGTCTGGGCGGGCCAAGAAAATTTCGCGATTGCGTAGTTCTACGGATTGCGGAGTCCGATCTCGTCGCGCATACTAGCCCTCAGAGATCGGGATGGCACAAAGCTGATTGGGCGACGGTTTTGGGCCACCCGGTCTCTTTTTTTGCGCGCCCCTCACCTCTCTTCTTCCCTCGAAACGACCACCAGCAAGTAGAGCCGCCGCTTGCGGCTTCGCACCGACGCGCCGGCGGCGCGTCGGTGC
>JBBROG010000454.1:0-3693 GCA_038229635.1 Gemmatales bacterium | reverse complement strand
GTTTCGAGTTCGAGCTTGGCACCGAGGCCGAGTACGCCCTGAGCAGCAACGGCACCATCTACGGCCTGTTGACCGGCGTGCGCGTGAATCACCTCAAGGTCCCGGAGGGCAAGGAGGAGTTCGCGGAGTTGAAGCCGTTTGTCGGCCTCTGGTCGGTCGTCGAGCCGCTCGTCAACGAGATGCTGGTCGACCTGCCGTTCAGCTACAAGTTCCGCGTGCAGGGCGACCGGCTGGTCATTAGCAACTTCCGTATCCTGTTGGCCGGACCCAACCCCCTGGGCAAGGTGGGCGGCCTCTTGGCCCACGACGATCACGAGATGCTGGCTCCCCTCGCCTACTTCCAGGCCCTGGGTACGGCGTTAGAAGGGACGTACACGGCGCCGGACGGGAAGGAGCAACCGGCCCCGGTCAACAAGCGGCGCCTGTTCCTCAAGCCCGGCGGCAACACGAAGGCGAAAGGCTGATTCGTGCGTTCTCGGAAGTTCGCCCCGTAGACCCGCAGCCTTGCCGCGGGTCTACGGGGCGGGGGCAGTGGGGAGCCCGCAGACCGCGATCCTCATCAGGGGTCGTCGCCAGAGCCTTGATCTCGACCGCGTCGTCGTTCTCGGCTCGCAGGATCTCGACTTCTCCTACCTTGTTCAGGGGGTGCGCAAGGGCTACGTTGGCTACGACCCGGTGCAGCCGAACCGCATCTACGTCCCCCACTCGGCCACGGATACGCTGCCGGCCTGGCTGACGGACACGCAGAGGCAGACGCTCATCGCCAACGGGACGTACCACGCCGACGGCACCGTCAACCTCACCACCGCCCACAACCTCGGCTGGGACCGGCTTTGGACGACGACCACGTCGTAACTGCGCTTCACGCCGGCGGACGAGACGGCGGGCGTAAAGCCCGCCGTCTCGTCCGCCGGCGCGCGCTCATCTCGACACGCCCTTCAATCAGGACAGATAAGAAAACGGGAATAATCGTTGCCAGAGCGCCCGGCCCTGTTAGAATCGCTTCCTGACCGCACGACCTGAGCCAGTCGTCCCTATTTCTGACTTTGGTTGTCTCAAAAAGAGCATCTTCCCTGTCCGCCGTGCGCGCGTCGCGCCCGGTCGGGCTCCGCACCTGTTGAGGGTTTCCGCAATGACGTTCTCTTCCCCCCGCCGCCGCAAGAACCAGGCTTCTCTCCCCTCCGACCGCCGCCCGCGCCTCCGGGCCTGGCGCCCGCTCGTGGAGTCGATGGAGGATCGCGTCGTCCTCAGCGCCGCCTCCGCGACGGTCACGCAGCTGTACCAGGACCTGCTGCACCGACTCCCCGACGCCGGCGGACTCGCCTTCTGGGCCGGACAACTCGATGCCGGCGCCGGCACGCAGGCCGTCGCGTCCGCGCTGACGCACAGCACGGAGTTCCACCGCGGCGAGGTCGACGGCGTCTACCAGCGCCTCCTCAACCGCGCCGCCGACGACGGCGGACGCGCCTTCTTCGCCAGCGCCCTCGATCACGGTCAATCCGTGCAACAGGTCGAGGCCGCCGTCGCCTCCTCGCCCGAGTACGCCCAGGCCCACGGCGGCGCCTCGGGCTTCCTCGACGCGCTGTTCAACGGCCCCGACCACCTGAAGACGCTCGTCAGCGGCGCCTACCAGCAGGTGCTGCACCGCGCCGGCGACCCCGCCGGGCTCGCCTACTGGGCCGGCCGCCTGGCCGACGGCACCTCCCTCGATGACGTGACGGCCTCCCTGGCCGGCAGTGCCGAGCGCGCCGCGAGGGCGGTGCCGACCGCCACGGTGCTGGGCACCTTCAGCGACTCCTCGGCCTTGCCCCTTGGCGGCGCCGGCACTTGGGAGGCGTCGCTGGCTGGCGCGGCCCACGCGGCGCTGGGCGCGGGCGCCGGCGCCTTACCGCAGGCGGTGACGAAGAAGGTCGGCCCGCCGGCGGTGTTCCAGGCGTTCGGCCCTGAGCGCCTGGTGGACACGCGCAACCCCACCCCCGGCCAGTACGGCGGGCCGGCGTTCGCCGCCGGCGGCACGCGGACGATCAACGTGGCGCCGTACAACCTGGCGGACCCGTCGATCCCGTCTTCCGCCATCGGCGACCAGGCGCCGACGTCGAACCTGCCGGCGAATGTGACGGCCGTGTCGCTGATCCTGTTCATCGTGGGCGCCCCGACGGCGGAGTACTTCACGGCCTACGCGACGGGGACGAGCCCGGCGCCGACCGCGACGGCGACCGTGTTCGCGGACCGGGTGGGGCAAGTCATCGCGGCCAGCGCCATCGTCCCGGTCAACGCGTCCGGGAATATCGACGTCTACTCGTCGGGCGGCGGCAACCTCATCATCGACGTCACCGGCTACTTCCTCGACCAACTCGACGGCACCGACAACCTGCCCATCAGCGGCAACGTGCCGGGCGGGACAGGGAATAGCGGAGTCATCGTCGGTATCAACAGTAACAGGACGGACAACGCCAACGGCGTCACCGGCATCATCTCCTCGACCACGGTGGGGGCCCTTTCGGCGGGGGTGCGCGGCATCAATAACAGCGTTAGTGGTAACACCGGCATCGGCGTCTGGGGCTCGGTGGCCGGCAGTGGTTGGGGCGTGTCCGGCACCGCCAGCGCCTTCGGCCAAGGGGGGCATTTCGTCGCCGGTGCTAACGGCATCGGTGTCGTAGGGGGTGCGGCCGGCTCAGGGGGGCTGGGCGGATACTTCTCCGCCGATGCCGGCGGGACCGGCGCCCTTGGCAGCGCGCCTGGCAACTCCTACGGACTAATGGGGTTCACAAGCGGGAGCAACGCCAATCCTCTTCCCGCGATGGGCGGCATCGGCGTCTCGGGCAGCGCGGGAAACGGCGGCATCGGTGGCGCTTTCACCGCCGGCCTTGGTGGCATAGGAGTTCAGGGAAGCACCTTCGGCAACGGCAGTTTCGGCGTCTTCTCCCAGGGCAACACCGGTGCCACCGGGACGAAGTCGTTCGTGGACCCGTCGCCTTCGGACCCGTCGAAGCAGATCGCCTACGTCTCCCTCGAGGGTCCGGAGGCGGGGACGTATTTCCGCGGCACCGGACACTTCACCAACGGCACCGCCACCATCGACGTGCCGCAGACCTTCCGCGACGTCACCGGCCCGGCCGGGCTGAGCGTCCAGGTGACGCCGGTTGGACCCCTGACGACCGTGTCGGTTCAGAGTGCCGACCTCGGCCACGTCGTCGTACTCGCGTCTCAGGACGTGGACTTCTACTACCTGGTGAACGGCGTCCGCAAGGGGTACGCGGGCTACGACCCCTTGCAGCCGAACCGCATCTACGTCCCCCACTCGGCCAGTGACACGCTGCCGGTCTGGCTGACCGACACGCAGAAGCAGACGCTGATCGCCAACGGCACCTACCACGCCGACGGCACCGTCAACCTCACCACCGCCCACAACCTCGGCTGGGACCGCCTCTGGACGACGACCGCAGGCGCGAGTACGTCCACGGGCGGCGCCGCCTGATCGGCGGACCCGGCGCGGGTGGTGTTGGAGTCCCCTGGGGGGTGCGCGAGGACGCCACCCCCTACGGGGCCGGAAAAGGGGACGGGCACGAATGGCACTTCCTTGGCCTGTAAAGTAGCCTTCAACGCACCCCGGACGCCGAGGGCGTTGCGCAGCTGCCGTTTTCCCACTTGACACGAGGCCTTCCTGCCCTATCTTGATCTATTACACGGGCC
>JBBROG010000453.1:0-3693 GCA_038229635.1 Gemmatales bacterium | reverse complement strand
CGTGAACAGGTCGCTGATGTGGCCCACCTCGGGGTTCTTCGCGAAGTCGCTGAAGTCGGCGAAGGGCATGCGGGCGCGCAACTCGGAGAGGCCCTTGTCCGTCACCTTGCCGTTCTGCACGAAGTCGGGGTCGCCCTGGAAGATCGACTCCGGGAACAGCTCGCCGCGCGGGATCTTGATGCCGAACTCGCGCTCGAGGCGGAAGACGATGTCGAGGAAGTCGATCGATTCCGCACCCAGATCGCCCTGGAGCGTCGCCTCGGGCGTGACGTCCTCCTCGTCCACGTTCAGCGCCTCGATCAGCGTCGCGGATACCTTCGAGTAAATCTCTTCCCGAGTCGGCATGATTCAGACCTCCGTAACGGAAAACCACCTGACTATCCTTCACCCCCGCCCTACGGCGTCCCGGAACCGAGGCTCAGGCCCCCGTCCACGGTCAGCACCTGTCCGGTGATGTAGGCCGCGTCGTCGCTCGCCAGGAACAGCGCCACCTTGGCGATGTCGTCCGGCTGGCCGAGGCGCTTCATGGGGATGTACTTCTTCTCGATCAGGTCGCCGGCCTTGTTGCGGACGGCGGCGCTCATGTCCGTTTCGATGAAACCAGGGGCGATGGCGTTGACCGTGACGCCGCGGCTGGCCAGCTCGACCGCCAGGGCGCGCGTGAAGGCGTTGATCGCCCCCTTGCTCGCCGCGTAGTTCGTCTGGCCCATGTTCACGTGCTCGGCGGCGACGCTAGACACGTTGATGATCCGCCCGCGCCGCTGCTTCATCATCGTGTAGGCGACGGCGCGGCAGAAGTTGTAGGTGCCGCCGAGGTTCGTCGCCAGCACCTTGTGCCACGCCTCCGGCTCCAGCCGCACGAACAGGTCGTCGTGGATGATGCCGGCGTTGTTCACGAGCAGGCCCGTCGGCCCCCAGTCCTTCTCGACGCGCTCGACACACTGCTGGACCGCGTTCAGGTCGGTGACGTCCACCTGGTGGGCAACGGCCATGCCGCCCGCCTGGGCGACTTCCTGAACGAGGGCGTCGGCGGCATCTTTGTTGCCCCGGTAGACCACGGCGACCTTGGCCCCTTCCGCCGCGAACGCCTGGACGATCGCCCGGCCGATGCCGCGACTGCCGCCGGTCACGATGGCTACCTTGTCCTGCAACCGTCCCATGATGTCCGTCCTGAAGCCTACGGGGCGGCGCTCGGCGCCGCCGGATTCAACTCCCCGCGCAACAGCAGGCACTGCCGCCGCAGGTGCTGGACGATCTGCTCGTCCGTCGCTCGCAAGATCGGGTTGCGGTCGCCGAGGTTGTAGCGGGCCACCGTCACCTTGGCGGACACCGCCGTGTTGCCCTCGACCTCGCCCTTGCCCTTGAACGTCGCTAGCATGTCGTCGCTTTCGGTCAGCTCCACGCGGATCGCCATCTGCATGCCCGGCTCCATGAAGGTGCCGTACTTGACGTTCTTCGCCTCGCGCAGCACGATCACGCTGTGGCGATAATCCTCCGTCAGTCGCAACAACCAGGCGCCGGCCTCGACCAGCGTCTGGAGCATCAACACGCCCGGCATGACCGGAAAGCCGGGGAAGTGTTCGGCCAGGTAATCCTCGCCGAGGGTCAGGTTCTTCACCGCCCGCAGCGACCGCCCCGGCTCCACGTCCACGATCCGGTCCACGAGGTTGAATCGCATGTCCTTGCGTCCGCTCGCCTTCAGCCGACACCCGCCAGCTAAAAACGGCAAGTATACTGATGACCTTCTCCCCCGGCAACCCGAAAACTCCACAACGTCAACCGCTAAGTTAGTACCCACTGTACTTGTCGGACAGGGGGTCGCCCCGTCTCTTCCTTCTTCGACGCCGTAAGCCGGCGCCGCGTCACTCCTTCTTCTAGCTAAGACGTCTGGCCGGTTCTCCGCAATCCTCGTTGTTTAGCGAAGCGGGGGTATTTGCAAAACGGAGACAGCTTGGGCGGAGCGCGACGGTTGGCGCGGGCGTGCCGGAAAGTTCTCTTCTGACCTATAGTGGTGGATGCGGACAACTCTCCCTCAGCCGCCGCGTGCCGCCCTGGCGGTCTTCTTCGCGCTGACGTTCGGCACCTACGCCTACTTCCATCAGGGCGGCGGGCCGAACCAGTTCAGCCGCTTCGCCTTGACGCGCGCCCTCGTCGAACGCACTACCGTTACCATCGACGCCGAACACGGGCTGACGTTCGACAAAGCGTTCAAGGACGGCCACTTCTATTGCGACAAGGCTCCAGGATTGTCGCTGCTGGCGGCTCCCGGTTACGCCCTCGTCCGTCCCTGGTTGGAGCGGTGGGCGCCGCCGGGGTCGTGGACGAACGTCAACCTGTCGCTCTACGCCATGACCGTCTTGACCGTGTCCTTGCCGACGGCGCTGGCGATGACGCTGTTTCTGCGCCGAGCCTGGCGCGAGGCGGGCGCGGGGACCGGACTCGGCATCGCGGTAGCGCTGGCGCTCGGCTCGCCGGTCGCGGTGTGGGCGTCGCTCTTTTACAGCCACGCCTTGGCCGCGGCGCTGCTCTGGCTGGCGTTCGACCTCGTCGCGGACGGGGCAACGTCGTTCCTGCGCGCGCTCCTCGCCGGCTTGTGCGCCGGCGCGGCGATGCTGAGCGAATTTCCGGCGGCGCTGGTCGTCCTGCTGATCGGCCTGTCGCTGTTCGGCCGATGGCGCGCCTTGCTCGGCTACGGTTTCGGCGGTCTGCCGGCGCTCGTCGCCCTGGTCGCGTACAACCTGGCGGCGTTCGGCGCGCCGCTGGCGAGCGGCTATCAGTATCACTACGTCCCCGAGTTCCGCGAGGCGATGTCGGCCGGCGTCATGGGCGTCACCGGGCCGACGCTCGACGCGGTCATCGGCTCGTTCGTGAGCCGGTCGCGCGGCCTGTTTCTCTTTTGGCCGTTCTTCCTACTGGTGCCGGTGGCGGCGGTGATCGGAGCCGCGACCGTCAGAGGGCAGGGCAGGGGAGCCCATCGCCTGGCTCTCGCCGTCGTCATCGTCTACGCGACGTTCGGTTGCAGCTACTACCTCTGGAGCGGCGGCTGCTCCTACGGCCCGCGTCACCTCGTGCCATGTCTGCCGTTCGCCGCTTACCTGGTCGTCCGTTCCGCCGGTCCGCTGCGGCGGGCGATCCCGCTCCTGGCGGCGCTGTCGGTCGCGGTGACGCTCGTCGCCAGCGCCACGCTGGTCGAGTTCCCCGAGGCGGTCGACACGTCGGCACCCGAGCGCGACGACCCGCTCTTTCGCATGGCTTTGCCGCGCTTCCTGGCCGGCAACCTGTCGGTGAAGAAGATCGCGCGCGCGCAAGAAGGCCGCTTCGAGTGGCCGGAGGAGGCAGCGACTCCGGACGACCCGTCGTACTGGGATGCGTGCAACCTCGGCGAAGTGCTGGGGTTGCGCGGCCTCCCGTCGCTCGCGCCGCTCGGGGCGTGGTGGCTCCTCGGGGGACTGCTGCTTCGCCGCGCGGCCCTTGTCAGGCGCCGGCCGAGGTCTATAATGCACTTTTCCCTCGATGAACCCTCGGGTGGGACTGACTGACATTCTTTCGGGAGGAGCGCATGGGCAGCAGACGACGCGGCACGGGACGGCGCAAGGTGGGACGGAAGAAGCGTCGAATGCGCGCCAAGATTCGGCATCGCAAGGGCTAACGCCGCGGCGCCGCGCTAGCGGTTTCGCGCCGGCGCCTCCGAGG
>JBBROG010000452.1:0-3695 GCA_038229635.1 Gemmatales bacterium | reverse complement strand
GAGTACGCTCCACCCAGGGCCAGGATCGTTCGTTGAACCCGCGTAGCGGGTGACGGATCGTAGCCCCGGGTGGAGCGCAACCCGCGTAGCGGGTGCAGCGCAACCCGGGGAATCCATCCGGCGACGTGTTGGTGTATTGAACCCGCGTAGCGGGTGACGGATCGTAGCCCCGGGTGGAGCGCAACCCGCGCAGCGGGTGCAGCGCAACCCGGGGCTACGATCCGCCGCCCGCTACGCGGGCTAACGCGGCGGCGGATTCCCCTCATCGACGACCTTTCACGGCCGCCTCTCCAGCCGTTCCAGGGACGCTTTCGCCTCGCGCGTCAGCCACGCCCCCGCGACGCCGCCGGCCAGGTCGCGCAACACCTGCCGGGCCTCCGGCGTGCCGACGCGCTCCAGCACCTCCAGCGCCCGCAACTCGCGAAGCCGCTCGGCGGTCCAGCCGTCCCTCTTCTCAAGGAGCGATCGTACCTGGCGCGCGGCCTCGGCGGACAGCTTCCCTTCCCGCGCCCGGCGCAGGGCTGGCTCGGCCGACGCGCCGAGTCGCCCCAACTCCGCGGCGGCCTTGTCGCGCACGTCGAATTCCGCCGAATCGAGGTCCGCGATGAGCTTGGCGACGCTCCCCGCCTCGACGGCGGCGACGGGGCGCAGCCGCGCTTTCAGCAGGGTAGTCGTCTCCGCCGGCGCCCGGCCCAGGGCACAGATCGCCCGGTAAGACGTGGCCGCGTCGCCGCTGCCGAGGTCGTCCCAGAGGGCGGACCGCTCCTCGGCGGCGGGAGCCGCCGCGTCCGTCAGATCCCAGACGAGCGCCGACGTGTCGTCGCTCCCCGTAACGAGGCGCCGGCCGTCCGGCGCGAAGGCGACGGATTTGATGCCGCCCCGGTGGCCCTGGAACCGGCAGCGTTCCCCGCCCGTCGCCACTTCCCACACCCGGACCGTCGCCTTGTCGTGGCAGCCGGCGGCGAGGCAGCGGCCGTCGGCCGAGAAGGCGATCGGGAAGGGGATCGGGAAGGGATACCCGTCCACCTTCCACTGGCGGGCCGGCTTGCCCGTCGCCAGGTCCCACAGGCGGACCGCGTGCGCCTCGGTCGCGGCCGCCAGCGTCTCCCCGTTGGGCGAGAAGGCCAGGGCGAACGCGAGGATGTTCTGTTCTTGAAGTTGGGGCCGCTCCTTGCCCGTTGCGCGGTCGAAGAGCCGCAGGCAGCCTTTCCCGTCGTAGGTCTGGCCGCCCGCCGCCACCGTCTTGGCGTCCGGCGACAGCGCGACGGACCACCACACGATGTTCGCGGGCACCGGGAATTCGCGGAGTTGCCGGCCCGCCGCGACGTCCCACAGGCGGACCGTCTCGTCGCCGCTCGCCGTGACGAGGGACCGGCCGTCGCTTGAAAAAGCCAACGAACTGACCCAGTTGCGGTGCCCCGCGAGCGCCCGGACCTCGCGGCCCGTGGCGACGTCCCAGACCCGGACTGTCTGATTATGGGCGGCGGCCAGCGTCTTGCCGTCCGGGGCGAAGGCGACGGCGAGGACGAACTCGTTCGGGCCGCCGTGGAAGCGGCGCAGCTCCTTCCCCGTGGCGGCGTCCCAGAGGCGGACGGTCCGGTCCTCGCCGCCCGTGGCCACGGTCTTGCCGTCGGGGGAATAGGCGACGGCGCTGACGCCGCCCGCGTGCCCGGCGGGGGCGCGGACTTCCTTCGCGGCGGCGACGTCCCAGCACCGGACCGTCTTGTCGTGACTGCCCGAGAAGAGCATTTTGCCGTCGGCGGAGAACGCGACGGCACTCACCGCGCCACAATGCCCTTTCAGGGAGGGCAAATTATCCCCCGTCGCCGCGTCCCAGCGCCGGATGACGCCGTCCCAACCGCCGAGGGCCAGGGAACGGCCGTCGGGGGAGAAAGTGATCGGGTGGGCGGCGAACGGCATGTCGGGCAGCGCCGCCGCCCAGCGTCGGATCTCCTTGCCGGTGTCGGCCCGGTGCAGGCGCACCGTCCCGTCGGCGCCGCAGGAGGCGATCACCCCGCCGCCGGGCGCCGCGGCGACGGCGAGGACGCGGCCTTCGTAACCGGGGATGCGGAGCCGCTCCTTTCCCGACGCCACGTCCCAGACGCGGACGGTCTTGTCGGCGCCGCCGGTAACGACCGTCTTGCCGTCGCGGGCGAAGGCGACCGACGTAACCGCCCCCTCGTGCTCGCCGAGGCGGCGCAGCTCGGGCATGCGCACGACGCCCCGCGCGGCCGGGTCGGCGGGCGGCGTGGTCTTCAGCGGCAATTCCGACCCCTTGTTCCCCGTCAGTTCCCAGAGGCGGACCGACTTGTCCTCGCCCCCCGAGGCGACGAGCCGCCCGTCCGGCGAGACGGCCAGCGCGAGGACGGGGGCGCGGTGCCCGTCGAAGCGGCGCAGCTGCGTTCCCGCGGCCACGTCCCACGACACGAAGTCCGCGTCGCGGCCGCTTGCCGTCACGAGGGTTTTGCCGTCCGGGGAGAAGGCGAGGGCGCCGTTGTTGGGGCCGACCGAGGCGTTCCAGCGGCGCAGCTCCTTGCCGGTCGCCGCGTCCCACCAGCGGACGGCGTCGCCTTCCCCCGTGACGAGCGTCTTCCCGTCGGGGGAGAGGGCCAGGGCGACGATGTGGCTCCCCGCCCGGAAGCTCCGCGTGCCCAGCCGAGCCGTCGCGCCGGGCGGTAGGGAATCGCCGACGGGTTCCCCGCGCGCGGGCACGGCCTGCGCCGGCGCGGGCGGCGGCGTCTCGGGCTGTTGCCCCGGCGAGGAGTTCCGACCGGGCATCGCCCCGGCTCCGACGACGGCGGCGCCGGTCAGGAGAACCAGGAGACCGACTTTGATGCGGGCGACGACGCCGGCTCGCGCCAGCCCCGCGGCGAGCGCGACGGCCCGCGCGGAGACTCCCGCCGGGGACAGCGCCGCGGCGCGGGCGGCGTCGAGCAGTCGGCCCGGCAGGAGGGCCGAGGCGGCGCCGGGGGCGAGCGCGACGCCGGCCAGCGCGACGGACGGCACTACCCCGCGCCCCGCCAGACGCCGGCGCAGCAGCGCCCGCCCCTGCTCGAGCCGGCGCTTGAGTGTCGCCAGCGACAGGCCGAGCCAACCGGCCGCCTCGTCGCGGGTCGCGCCTTCGAGGCAGCAGAGGACGACCGGCGCCCGCAGTCGCTCCGGCAGGCGGCTCAACTCCTCGTCCAGCACCGCTTGGCACTCGCGAAGGCTGGTGTCGGCGTGGGGGTCGGCCGGCGCCCGCGCCGGCACCCGGCTCTCGTGGCGAACCCGTCGGGCGCCGCCGCGGCGCGCCCGCAGACAAAGGCGATAGGCGACCTCGTAAAGCCAGGTGCCGACCGACTCGCGCCAGCGGACCGAAGGCGCCTTGCGGGCGAGGACGAGGAAGGCGGCCTGGAAGACGTCCTCGGCGTCCTGCTCGCACCGCAGCGTGCGCCGGCAGAGGCGGAGGATCATCGGGCCGTGGCGGCGCACGAGGGCCTCGAAGGCGGCCTCGTCGCGGTGCCCGGCGAAGCGGAGCAGCAGGTCGCGGTCGGACGGGGCGGGGGCGCCTGCCTCGGCGAGGCGGAAGGCGACGTGGTGGAGCCAACACGCGAGTGACTCGGGGCGGCGCAGCGAGCCGGCGCGGCGGGCGAGGGTGAGGAAGGTGGCCTGCAAGACGTCCTCGGCGGCCTGGGCGTCGCCGGCGACGCGCCGCG
>JBBROG010000451.1:0-3713 GCA_038229635.1 Gemmatales bacterium | reverse complement strand
TGCTGGAAGGGTGGATCTATAACACGCGGGTGTACATCTAACCCCCCCGCCGCTCGCGGCTTCGCACCATGCGAAGCCGCGAGCGGCTCCTTGATGACCCCCTATGAGCCGCTCTTTCCTCGACTATCGCCGTTTCATCCAGGGGCACTACGACGGCCTGCCTGGTGCCCTGACCTCGGTGACGGGCCTGCTGACCGGCCACGAGGCGCTCGCCGGCCGGCTGATCCGCCCGGAAGGCTTCGACGTGCGCGGCCGCAAGCGCATCCTCGACGCGGCCTGCGGCAACGGCCGCTACGCCCGCTTCCTGCTCCGCCACGCCGACGCCGACGCCGCCATCACTTCGTTCGACCTGTCGCCGCGGATGCTCGACCGCGCCCGCCGCCGCCTGAAGAGCGAGCGCGTCACGCACGTCGTCGCCGACCTGACGCGGCTGCCTTACGCCGACGCCACCTTCGACGCCGCCGTCTGCGGCTGGGTGCTGGAGCACCTGCCCGACCCGCGCCTCGGCCTGCGCGAGCTGGCCCGCGTGCTTGTTCCGGGCGGCAAGCTCCTGTTGCTGACGACGGAGGACACCTTCCCCGGCCGGGTGTGCGGCCGCCTGTGGCATTGCCGCACTTACAACCGCGCCGAGTTGAAGGCGGTCTGCGCCGAGTGCGGCCTGGAATGGGGACGAGAGATGTTCTTCACGCGGCTGCACGCCGCCCTCGGGATCGGCGGGATCGTCGTCGAGTTGCGGCGAACGTAGCCGGGCCTCATGGTCGGCCGCTCACGCCCCGCGGAGGCGCGACAGGACCGCCCGGATCGGCCCCGTCAGCCGCCACGACAGCGAGGCGCGCGTCTTCGCCAGTTGGCCTTCCGCCTCGGCCAGTCGGGAGCGGAGTTCTTCTTCCCGCGGCGCCGCGCCGCCCGTCAGCGTTTCGACTTCGGCCTGTTTCCGGCGGAGCAACTCGTCCTTGGCGGCGAGCTGGTCGCGCATCTCCAGCGCCGTGGCGCGGACGCCCTCGATCTCCTGCTCCATCCAATAACGGCGCTTCTCGTAGGCGGCGAGTACGCGCGGCACCGGCAGGTGGCCTTTGCGCAGCCGCAGCGCCCAGCGCGTCAGGAACGAGCCGTCGAAGTCGACGTCGGGGTAGAAGCCGTGGCGGGCGAACTGCTCCACCCAGTACTCGGTGGGCCGGACGTGGAAGTGCGTCACCTCCTTGAACTCGTGCGGGCTCGACGAGAAGAGGATGTCGTCCGCGTGGCGGCACAGGTTGGCGACCGCCGCCTCCGCCTGCTCTTTTTGCATGTGTTCCAGGACCTCGACGCACAGAATGAGGTCGTAGCGGCGCGGGAACGGCTCGGTCACGGAGCCGACGGCGATGTACGGCGCGGTGCCGGGACGGGGGTGGGCGATGGCGTACTCGGAGACGTCGACGCCGAACGCCTCGACGCCTCGCCCCCGCAGGGCCTCCACCATGTAGCCGATGGCGCAGCCCGCGTCCATCACGCTCGCGGGGCCGATGTCCCCGACGATCCGGTCCGCCACGCCCGCGAAGAAGCGCAGCAGGTCCTCGCTCCCCTCGTAGGGGTGCCCCCAACTGGTGGCGAAGTAGTAGCCGTCGTACAGGGAGGCGGCCCGATTGTCTGTCATCGCAGGTGATGCTCCGTTGCCCGCCGCCCCTTACTCGGATCGCCGCCAATAGTGACCCGTCCAGTCCACTTGACGGATCGGGTCCGCGATGCCGTGCGCCTTCCGGTAGTCGTGGACGGCCAGGCGGCACGCCTCGACGGCGCCGTAGTCGTCGACGATCAGGAATCCGCCGGGAGAGAGCTTCGGGTAGAGGTGCGTCAGCGTGTCCATCGTCGACTCGTACAGGTCGCCGTCCAGGCGCAGGACGGCGAGGCGTTCGACGGGTGCCGTCGGCAGGGTGTCGCGGAACCAGCCCTTGAGGAACTTGACCTGGCCGTCGAGCAGGCCGTAGCGGCGGAAGTTCTCCTGGACTTGTTCCAGCGAGACCGCCAATTCGGGGGACTTGTACAGGTCGATGCCGGCGTCGTGCGGGTACTTCGCCGCGTTCGGCGGCGGCAACCCGGCGAACGAGTCGGCCAACCAGACGCGGCGGTCCTTGACCCCGTGAGCCTGCAAGACGCCGCGCATCAGGAGCGACGCCCCGCCGCGCCAGACGCCCGCCTCCAGCAGGTCGCCCGGCACGTTGTCCCGGATCACCGTCTCGGCGCAGTCCTGCAAGTTGTTGAGGCGGTGGAGCCCGATCATGGTGAGGGCCATCGCGGGCCAGTCCCGGCCCTCGGCGCGCTCGCCGGTGGCGAACGGGTCGGCCTTCGCCAGGCGGGCCTCGGCGTCCGCGTAGATCCAGTTCGTCAGCGAGCGCTTCATCAGGTCGAGATACAGAGCGGCCGCGCCGTCGGGCACGCTATTCGGGAAGAGAGGAGCCGGCATGAAATGATCCCTCGGACCTTAGAGAGGCGAATCCGTCAAGTTCCCCGGAGCCACGAGTGAACCCTTCGGACCGGGGCGGTCAGCCGCCAGGACAAGGACTGATGCAAGGCGGCAAGGCGCTGTTCCGCCTCGTACCACGCCCACTCCGATTCTTCTTTCTTGATTTGTTGCAACATCTCCAGGCGGCCGATCCCGGGCCCTTGCCCCTGGCGCCCGAGGGTGACGAAAAACTCGAAGTCGTCGGCCTCGGTCGGAGCGAAGGCGACTTCCCGGAGCGGAATAAATCCGAGCCAGTGGAGGTCGCTGAGAATGAGGCGGAACGAATGGGGGGTGAAGCACCAGGCGTGAATATCGACGTAGGCTCCCGCCGCGGCGCGGTCGATAGAATCGCGCGCCTCTTGCGGGGGGTGGAAAAACTCGTACCCGCCTTCGGAATCGCGCCCCCAGGTGAGGCCCCCGCCCTTCGTCACGATATTAAGGCCGTACTCGGCGACGGCGCCGGGCGAATGAGCCGTGTCTTTACGGAGGTGGACGTCGACGACGCGCGCCAGCCCCGTCACGGGCCGGAACGTGTCAAAGCAGCGGCGGTGATCCGGGACGGCCAGGGAAAGCACCCCGTCGTCCTTCAGGAGGGCGTCGCAATTGTTAAGAAACCCGACCAGGTCCGGAACGTGTTCGATCACGTGCGAGGCGATGACCCAGTCGTAGTATTTCGGCCTGCCGGTGAGTTCGCCGTAGGGCTCGCCGTTCCACACGAAGTCGACGTCCTCGATGCCGCCCAAATCGACGCGAAACTCCGGGTGCTTGTGGTTGTGGTCGGCGTACTTTTCGACCAACTGGTCGCGGCCGAGGTAATCGATGACGTGGACGTCGAAGCCGGCCTTCTTCGGGGCCACGGGGCTATGACACGGGCCGATTTCGACCCCGCGGCCCTTCTTATCGATGTGCCGGAGGAGTTTGTCCACGCGCGTCATGAGTGTCGGTCCCAAGGGACGGTTTTCCGCTTCGGCTCGAAGGCCCGACTCGGCGATCGTCGACTCGCAAAGGGCCGTTTCCGCCCAGCCGCGTCTTCACTCTACCACCCGCCGCCCCGGCCGGCAAACGGCCCGGCCCGCCGACCCGCCCTCAAGGGCGGGCCTGTACCGCTGCGCGGCAAGTCCCGTTCCGAGATCGTCCAGCTTTTAGGGGCTTGCGCAGCAAGGGTTTATGTCAGGGGGTGGCCAAGGAAGGGGGGAGCAGCTGCAATGACGGGTATCTACCGCAACCGTCACTC
>JBBROG010000450.1:0-3737 GCA_038229635.1 Gemmatales bacterium | reverse complement strand
GTGCTGGGCACCTTCAGCGACTCCTCGGCCTTGCCCCTTGGCGGCGCCGGCACTTGGGAGGCGTCGCTGGCCGGCGCGGCCCACGCGGCTCTGAGCGCGGGCGCCGGCGCCTTACCGCAGGCGGTGACGAAGAAGGTCGGCCCGCCGGCGGTGTTCCAGGCGTTCGGCCCCGAGCGGTTGGTGGACACGCGCAACACCGTCAGCGGCCAGTACGGCGGGCCGGCGTTCGTCGTCGCCGGCACGCGGACGATCAACGTGGCGCCTTACAACCTGGCCGATGCCTCGATCCCCTCCGCCGCCATCGGCGACCAGCCGCCGACGTCGAACCTGCCGGCCAACGTGACAGCGGTGTCGGTCATCCTGTTCATCGTCGGGGCGCCGCAGGCCGAGTACTTCACGGCCTACGCCTCGGGGACGACCCCGGCGCCGACCGCGACGGCGACGGTGTTCGCGGACCGGGTGGGGCAAGTCATCGCGGCGAGCGCCATCGTCCCGGTGAATGCCTCGGGCAACATCGACGTCTACTCGTCGGGCGGCGGCAACCTCATCATCGACGTCACCGGCTACTTCCTCGACCAGCTCGACGGCAGCGACAACCTCCCCATCAGCGGCAACGTGCCGTCGGGCACCGCCAGCGGCGTCGTCGTCGGCACCAATAGCGACGCGACCAGCAACAGCGCGGGCGTCGCGGGGGTCGTCTCCTCGACCGCGCCGGGCGCCTTGTCGGCGGGGGTGCGCGGCGTCAACAACGGCATCAGTAGCAGTGGCATCGGCGTGTACGGGTCGCAGGCGGGCAGCGGCGTCGGCGTCTACGGCACCGCCGCCGGCGCCGGCATCGGCGGCAACTTCCTGGCCGGAAGCAGCGGCGTCGGCGTTCAAGGGGTCGCGACCGGCGTCAGCAGCACCGGCGGCGTCTTCTCGGGGGAGAACGGCGCCCGCGCGACGGCGACCGGGACCGGCAGCGTCAACGGCGTCCTGGGGATCGCCTCCGCGACGGCTCCGACAAGCGCCTATTCCATCGGCGTTCAGGGCCACAGCCTGAGTACCACGAGCAACGGCATCGGCGTCTACGGCCAGCAGGACGGCACGGGCATCGGCGTGGACGGCGTCGTCACCGGGGCGGGGGTCGGCGTCGACTCCTTCGCGGGGACCGGCGGCACCGGCACGCGCGGGATCTCGTCCGGGGCGGGCAGCAAGGGCGGCAGTTTCAGCGGCGAGACCGGCGTCCTCGGCACCACGGCCGCGACCGGGGCCGTCAGCGGCGTCCTCGGCCAGGTGACGAGCGGCGCCGCCGCCGCCGGGTCGTCGGGCGTCACGGGGACCAACGCCTCCAGCGCCGCGAGCGTCAACGGCGTCACGGGAACGATCATCACGACCGCGCCGGGCAGCTTGTCGGCGGGGGTGCGCGGCATCAACAACGGCACCGGCGCCGCCGGCATCGGCGTCTACGGCTCCCAGAACGGCGCCGGCATCGGCGTCCTCGGGACTGCCAGCGGCGCCGGCAGAGGCGGCAGCTTCGGCGCCGGCAGCGGCGGGCAGGGCGTGTTTGCGTCCGCCGTCGGCGCCGGCAGTATCGGCGGCGTCTTTAGCGCCGAAACGGGTGTCACTGCGGACGGTGGGGTGACCGGCCTCAGCGCCAGCTCGAGCAATACCGCGGATTACGCGACGGCGATCGTGGGCACCATCTCTTCGACCGCGCCGGGCACCTCCTCGGCGGGGGTGCGCGGCATCAACAGCGGCACGGGCGCCTTCGGCATCGGCGTCTACGGCTCCCAGGCCGGCACGGGTTTCGGGGTTTTGGGCTCTGCCAGCGGCGCCGGCACCGGCGGCGTCTTCAACGCAGGCAGCGGCGGCCGGGGGGTGTCCGGGACTAGCTCCGGCGCCGGCAGCATCGGCGGCAACTTCAACGCCGAGACCGGCGTCAACGTCAACGGGAGCAGCGTCACCGGCGTCTTCGCCCGGGGCAGCACGACGGGCGTTATCGGCACGACCCTCGGCGCCGGCACCGGCGGCAACTTCAGCGCCGGCGCCGGCGGCGTCGGCGTGGTCGGCAGCACCTCCGGCGCCGGCAGCATCGGCGGCAACTTCAGCGGCGCGACGGGCGTCTTCGCCAGTGGCAGCACGACCGGCGTTAGCGGCACGGCCGCCGGCGCCGGCTTCGGCGGCAGCTTCTCCGCCGGGGCCGGCGGCATCGGCGTGAATGCCAGTGCCTTCGGCACCAACAGCGTCGGTGTGAATGGGTTCGCCTCCGACGCGGGCAGCATCGGCGGCAACTTCTTCGGCGAAACGGGGGTGCGCGGCAGTACGAGCAACTCGGTAGGGGTGCGCGGCATCAACAGCGGCACCGGCATCGGCGGCATCGGCGTCTACGGGTCGCACGCCGGCAGCGGCACCGCCGTCTTCGGCATCGTCAGTGGCGCCGGCTTCGGCGGCACCTTCTCCGCCGGCAGCGGCGGCAGGGGGGTGAGCGGCCTTTCCTCCGGCGCCGGCAGCATCGGCGGCGACTTCTCCGGCGAGACCGGCGTCAACGTCAACACGAGCGGCGTCGTCACCGGCGTCTTCGCCAACGGCAGCACGACCGGCGTCATCGGCACCTCCAGTGCCGGCTTCGGCGGCGTCGGCGGCGACTTTAGAGCCTTCAACACCGGCATCGGCGTTCGCGGCACCGCCCCTTCCGACCTCTTGTCCTACGGCGTCTTCTCCCAGGGCAACCTGGGCACTAACGGCCTCAAGAACTTCGTGGACCCGTCGCCGACCGACCCGTCGAAGCAGATCGCGTTCGTCGCCCTCGAAGGCAACGAGGCCGGCACCTTCTTCGGCGGCACCGGCCACTTCACGAACGGCACCGCCACGATCGACGTGCCCGAGAGCTTCCGCCTGGTCACCGACTCGGCCGGTCTCCGCGTCCAGGTGACTCCCCTCGGCGCCCTGGCCAACGTCGCCGTCCTGAGTAAGGACCTCAACCACGTCGTCGTCATCGCGTCGCAAGACGTCGACTTCGACTACCAGGTCAACGGCATCCGCAGGGGCTACCTGGGCTACGACCCGGTCCAGCCGAACCGCATCTACGTCCCCCACTCGGCGACGGACACGCTGCCGGCCTGGCTGACCGACACGCAGAAGCAGACGCTCATCGGCAACGGCACCTACCACGCCGACGGCACCGTCAACCTCACCACCGCCCACGCCCTCGGCTGGGACCTCCTCTGGACGGCCAACGCCGGCACGGGCGTACCGTCGGCGGGGCCGGCATCGTAGTCCCTTGACCTGCCCTCGTCAGGCGGGAGCCCCGTCGTCCGGCGGGCCGGGGCTCCCACCTCCTCCACCCCCCGACAGCGATTTTTCTTCCCCGGCGCCGATTCCCGGTCACACGTCGCTTCCCTTCGCGATAAGGAACATAGGGGCGGCTTCTCCCCCCGCCGAAACCCGGGACGGGGTAGCGCTTCTTCGTCATCGCCACGGTTATCACCTGCGACAGGCCCGTCCGCCGTGCGCGCGTCGCGCCCGGCGCGGCCACGCACCTTTGAGGGTCTTATTTATGGTATTCTCTTCCCTCCGCCGCGGCAAGAGCCAGGCGTCTTTCCCCTCCGACCGCCGCCCGCGCCTGCGGACGCGGCGCCCGCTCGTGGAGCCGATGGAGAACCGCGTCGTCCTGACCGCCGCCTCCGCGACGGTCACGCAACTGTACCAGGACTTGCTGCACCGCCTGCCCGACGCCGGCGGACTCGCCTTCTGGG
>JBBROG010000449.1:0-3755 GCA_038229635.1 Gemmatales bacterium | reverse complement strand
CCCGGATGGATTCCCCGGGTTGCATGTTCCCCGGGTTGCGCTCCACCCGCTACGCGGGTTGCGCTCCACCCGGGGCTACGATCCGCCGCCCCTCCGGGGCTAATTCAAACAACGCGCGCGTCGCCCCGGTCTCTGGATGGCGCGTGTCCCCCGGGTTGCGCGAGTACGCTCCACCCGGGGCTACGATCCGCCGCCCCTACGGGGCTATTCGGGAGAACGGGCTTCAACCCCTGACCACGGACTCCTCATGACAAATCCCCTCACCGTCGTCATCTTCGGCGCCTCCGGCGACCTGGCGGCTCGCAAGCTGATCCCGTCGCTGTACCGCCTGCACTGCAAAGGACGTCTGCCGCCCGAGGCGCGCGTCGTCGGCGTGTCGCGCTCGCCGTTCAGCGACGACGCCTTCCGGCAAAAGGTCGCCGGCTCCGTCCAACAGTTCGCCAAGCGCGACTGGGACGCGGCGGCGTGGGACGAATTCGCGCGGCGGCTCTTCTACGTCGTCGCCGACGCCGGCACGGCGGCCGGGCTCGACCCCCTCAAGCAGTGGCTTCACAAGGAGGAGGGCGACGGCGGCGGGCGGCGCCTGTACTACCTCTCGGTGGCGCCGGACCTCGCCCCCGGCATCGTCGTCGCCCTCGGCGAGGCGGGTTTGGCGAAGGAGGACGGCGGCTGGCGGCGCGTCGTCCTCGAAAAGCCGTTCGGCCACGATCTCGCCTCCGCGAAGGCGCTGAACCGCACCGTCCGCGCCCCCTTCGACGAGAGCCAGGTCTACCGCATCGACCACTACCTCGGCAAGGACACGGTGCAAAACGTCCTCGCCTTCCGCTTCGCCAACACGCTGTTCGAGCCGCTGTGGAACCACAAATTCATCGACAGCGTGCAGATCACCGTGTCGGAGACGGTGACGATGGAGGGCGGCCGCGGCGGCTACTACGACAAGTCGGGCGTGCTGCGCGACATGTTCCAGAACCACCTGCTCCAGGTGCTGACGCTCGTGGCGATGGAGGCGCCGGCGCGCTTCACCGCCGACCAGCTGCGCAACGAGAAGGTCAAGGTGCTCGAGTCGGTCGCCGTGGCGGCGGCGGACGAGGCGTGCGGCCGGGTCGTGACGGGGCAGTACGCCGGCTACCGCTCCGAAAAGGGGGTGCCGCCGGACAGCAAGACGCCGACGTTCGCGGCGCTGAAGCTGACGGTCGACAACGGCCGCTGGCACGGCGTGCCATTCTATCTGCGGTCCGGAAAAGGGTTGAAAGACCGGCTGAGCGAGGTCGTCATCCAGTTCCTCTGCCCGCCGCACCTGATGTTCCCGCTGCCGCCGGGGCAGACGCTCCAGTGCAACCGGCTGGCGATCTGCCTCCAGCCGGACGAGGGGATTCACCTGAATTTCCAGACGAAGGTGCCGGACCAGGGGATGGTCCTGAAGCCGGCCGACCTGGAATTCCACTACAACAAGGCGTACCCCGACACGCCGATCCCGGAGTCCTACGAGCGGCTGCTGCTCGACGCGATCACCGGCGACGCGCACCTGTTCATGCGCAGCGACGAGATCGAGCGGGCGTGGGAGATCATGGACCCGCTGATCGCCGCGACGGAGCGGGCCGACGCCCCGCAACCGCAGGGGTACGCGGTCGGCTCGGACGGGCCGGCGTGCGCCGACGAGTACCTGGCCCGCGAGGGGCGGGCGTGGCTGTCGCTGTGCCGGCACTGAGTCGGGTCGCTCGCGGCTTAGCGACGATTTGAAGGAGCGAAAATGCCATCAATCCTGAATGTCCCTCCGGCGGGCGCCCTGGACCTCGTGTCGCTCGGCGCCCTCGTCCACCGCCTCGACTCGGGAATCCTCCCGTTCCGCAAGGCGACGGCGTGCCACATCCACGTCAGCGGCGGCGAGTTCAACGTCGCCGCCAACCTGTCGGACTGCTTCCGCCTCCGGACCGGCGTCGCGACGGCGATGGCCGACTACCCCATCGGCGACCTGATCGCCGAGCGGGTGCGGGCGATGGGCGTCACGCCGTTCTACAAGCACTTCGAGCACGACGGCGTCACCGGCCCGAACATGGCGACGGTCTACAGCGACCGCGGCCACGGCGTGCGGGCGCCGGTGGTCTTCTACAACCGCGGCAACGAGGCGGCGGCGCGGCTGAAGCCGGGCGACTTCGACTGGCAGGCGATCTTCGCGGGCGGCGTGCGCTGGTTCCACAGCGGCGGCATCTTCGCGGCGCTGTCGGCGACGACGCCGGAAGTGATCGTCGAGGGGATGCGCGCCGCCAAGGCCGCCGGCGCCGTCGTCTCCTTCGACCTGAATTTCCGCGAAAAGCTCTGGAAGATCTCCGGCGGCCTGGCGCGGGCGCAGGACACGATCCGCCGCATCATGGAGTTCGTCGATGTCCTGGTCGGCAACGAGGAGGATCTGCAAAAGGGCCTTGGCGTCCCCGGCCTGGAGGCCGCCGCGACGTCGAAGCTCGACCCGAGCGCGTTCTTCGGCATGATCGACCGCGTCGTGGCGCGGCATCCGGGGGTCAAGGTCGTGGCGACGACGCTGCGCGAGGTCCACTCGACGAACCGTCACGCCTGGGGCGCGGTCGCCTGGGTCGGCGGCCAGCCCTACGTGTCGCCGACGTGCGAGTTGGACGTCCTCGACCGCGTGGGCGGCGGCGACGGCTTCGCGGCCGGCCTGTTCTACGGCCTGTTGATGGGCGCGGCGCCGGAGGAAGCGATGAAGCTCGGCTGGGCGCACGGAGCCCTGCTGACGACGTACCCCGGCGACACCACGATGGCGACGCTGGAGCAGGTGAAAGCGTTCGCGCAAGGCGGGTCGGCCAGGATCCAGCGGTGAGAGCGTGCCCGGCTCACCTGTCCGAGGCGCGGGGGCGCCCCCCGCTTGGAGAATGTCGTATCTTGCCCGTAGGAAGCCGGCAGGAAGGCCGCGCGACCGGCCCTACGAACGCGAGCGCCGCCCGCGGGCGGCGTCCCCACTTATGATCAAGGTCGAAAACCTCACGAAATCGTTCCGCGACCTGCGCCGCGGCCAGGTGGTCGCGGTCGACCACATCAGCTTCGAGGCCCACCCCGGCGAAGTGTTCGGCCTGCTCGGCCCCAACGGCGCCGGCAAGACGACCGCCATGCGCATCCTCTGCACCGTCCTCAAGCCGACCGGCGGCACCGCGACCCTCGCCGGCTACGACGTCGCCACGCAGGCGCCCGACGTCCGCCGCAACATCGGCTTCCTGTCGGCCAATACCGCCATCTACGACCGCATGTCGGCCTGGGAGTTGGTCGAGTACTTCGCCCGGCTTTACGGCCTCGAAGGGGAGCGGCTGCGGACGCGCATGGAGGAAGTGTTCGCGAGTCTGCAGATGAACGAATTCCGCGACACGCTCGGCGCCAAGATGAGTACCGGCATGAGGCAGAAGGTGTCGATCGCGCGGGCGATCATTCACGACCCGCCGGTGCTGATCTTCGACGAGCCGACCGCCGGGCTCGACGTGCTCGTGGCTCGGTCGGTGATGCAGAACATCGAGCGGCTGCGCGCGCTGGGGAAGTGCATTCTGTTCTCGACGCACATCATGCGCGAGGTGGAGCGGCTGTGCGACCGGGTGGCCGTCGTCAGTCGCGGGCGCATTCAGGCGTGCGGGACGCTCGAGGAGCTGCGCCACCAACACGGCCAGAACGACCTCGAAGAACTCTTCTTCAGCCTGGTGGCGTGAACGAAGGCCGCTCGCGGCTTCGCACGACGGCGAAGCCGCGAGCGGCCCTCT
>JBBROG010000448.1:0-3758 GCA_038229635.1 Gemmatales bacterium | reverse complement strand
TCAAAGGCTTTGCGGCAACAGATCATGTGAACTAACGTCCACTGTCAGTCGGGCCTCGCCGTGGCCGAGGCGGGACATGCCGAAAACCACGGGCGTTTTCAGCCACCCGCCAAGGGAAGAATACGGTACAACTACTGAACTTGTTGGAAGCCCTGCCCCGAAGGGGTTACATCACACAGCCGGGGGTCGCGCAGCGCACCCCCGAAACATTACTCCGCCCCCTTCGCCGCCCGCACGTAAACCTCGAAGTTCGCCACCGGCGTGCCGCGGTCGACGCCGTGGTTGAGGTTGACGATGTGCCGCCGCCCGCCGCCCTCCGCCACGCAGCAGCGCGTCGCTTCCGTCACCTGCTTCGGCGTCCCGCCGCGCAGGACCTCCTCATCGACGTTCCCCTGGAAGACGAGGTGCGGATACCGTCGCCTCGCCGCCGCCAGGTCGTGGCACCGGCCCAGGCTAATCACGTCGGCCCCCGTCGCCGCCATCTCGTCCAGGTAGGGACACTCCTTGACGAACAGGATGCGCGGCACCGCGCGCACGGCGGCGAAGACGTCGCGGTGGCGCGGCTGAGCCCAGCGGGCGTACTCGTCGGGCGTCAGCAGGCCGGCCCACGAGTCGAAGAGCTGGTAGACGTCGCCGCCCTCGCGGACGAGGGTGCCGAGGAAGTCAACCGTCGCCGTCGTCAATCGGTCGAGCAACGCGCCCCAGACGCGCGGCTGCTCGGCGGCGAAGCGTCGCGTCGCGTCCATGTCCTTGCCGGTGCCGATGCAGTAGGCCGCCACCGTGAACGGCGCCCCCGCGAAGACGACCGTCGGCAGTTCGTCCTTCAACTCGCCCTTCACGATCTTCAAAAGGTCGCGAATGTGGCGATACGTCTCCGGGTCGGGGTGCGGCTCGAGGCGTTCGACGTCGGCGAGAGTCCGCACGGGACGGTCGGGCACGGGACCCTGCGACGGCTTGAGCGTGAAGGGGAGGCCCATCGCCACCGGAAGCGTGGTGATGTCGTAGAAGAGGATGATCGCGTCGACGCCGAAGCGGCGCGGCAGCAGCGAGGCGCGGGCGGCCAGTTCGACGTTCTCGGAGAATTCGTAGAACGATAGCCCGGCGCGGACGCGGTTGAACTCCGGGTCCCAGCGCCCGGCCTGGCGCATCGCCCAGACCGGGGGTCGTTCGACGACTTCGCCGCGCGCGGCCCGAGTCAGCAGGTGAGAGGGGGTAGTCATACCCCCCATTCTGTCAGCCCTTGACGCCGACGTACAGGGTCGCGATGCCCAGCGTGAACGGGTGCCAGCGCACGTCGGTCAGACCTTGCCGGCGCATGCGCTCGGCGAGGGCTTCGCCGTCGGGGAACTGCATGACGCTCTCGGGGAGGTAGCGGTAGGCGTCGTCGTCGTTGCGCGACAGAACCTGGCCGACGCGCGGCAGCAGGTGGCGGAAGTAGAAGCGGTACAGGCCCCCGAACAGCCAGTGGCGCGGCTGCGAGAATTCCAGGATCGCCACGCGGCCGCCGCGCCGGGTCACGCGCGCCATCTCCGCCAGGCCGCGGTCGGTGTCGGTCACGTTGCGCAGCCCGAAGGCGACGCAGGCGATCTGAAAATGGTTGTCGGGGAAGGGGAGCTTCTGGGCGTCGGCCTCGACGAAGCGGACGCGGTCCTCGGCGTGGAGGCGTACCGCCTTCGACGTGGCGCGCGTCAGCATCTCGTGGCAGAAGTCGGCGCCGACGACCGGCACCCGGCCCCCGGCGGCGCGGTCGTACTCCAGCGCCAGGTCGCCGGTGCCGGTGCAGACGTCGAGGATGGGGTCGGACCCGGACGGCGGCACGAGCCGCGTCGTCCGCCGCCGCCAGGTGCGGTCGACGTTCAGGCTCAGCACGTGGTTGAGCAGGTCGTAGCGCGGGGCGATACTGTTGAACATGCGGCGGATGCGCGTTTCGCGCTTGTCGAGCAGCGACGGGGACACGGCTTCTCCTCGGGACGGCATCTGTCGGGTGGGCGGCCGGGGTCGTAGCTTTTCTACGGAGTCCGACGGGAAGGGAACCGCGTCCGCGAGGGAGGACATAACATGCTCAGCGCCGAAGGGTGTCGTCTGCGGAGGGAGCGGCTGTGGCGCGACCTCAACCCGCAGCCGGACAGCGACCACCTCGTGCTGTCCGACCCGGCCCACTTGATCTACCTGGCCAACTTCTTCGTCGACCCGTTCAGCCTCGGCGGCGGCTTCCGCGGCTACCTCGTCCTGCGCCGCGACGGCCACGCCCGCCTGATCCACGACAACCGTCTGCCCCATTCGGTCGAGGAGGCCCACGTCGATGAGACGCGCGTCGTGCCGTGGTACGACGGCCAAACGCCGGGGCGCGGCCCGCGCCAGCTGGCTCCCATCGAGGCGGTCAACCCGTCGGGCAGCGGCATGCGCGTCCACGACCGGCCCGGCGACCCCTACGCCGAGGTGATCGGCCGCACCGCCGCCGCGCTGCGCCGCCGCAAGGACCCCGACGAAATCGAGCTGATGCGCCGCTGCATGCGCGCCACCGACGCCGGCCACGCCTGGGCGCGGGCGAACGTCAAGCCGGGCATGACGGAGCTGGACGTCTATTGCGGCGTCAACGCGGTCTGCACGCAGTCCGCCGGGCACGCCGTCATCGTCTACGGCGACTTCGCGGTGTCGCCGGGGCCGGAGCGCCGCGGCGGACCGCCGACGAGCCGCGTCCTCAAGGCCGGCGACATGTTCATCCTCGACTACTCGGTGGTCATCGGTGGCTACCGCAGCGACTTCACCAACACGCTGGTCGTCGGCGGCGCGCCGAACGCCGGTCAGAAGCGCCTGTACGACCTGTGCGTGGCGGCGATGGCGGCGGGCGAGCGGGAACTGAAGGCCGGCGCCGCCTGCCAGACGGTCTACGACGCGGTGCGCGGCGCCTTCGAGAAGGCCGGCATGGCGGAGTTCTTCCCGCACCACGCGGGGCACGGCCTCGGCCTCATGCACCCCGAGGCGCCCTTCCTGGTACGTCATTCGACCGAAACGCTGGTCGAGGAGGACGTCGTCACGCTGGAGCCGGGGCTGTACGTCCCCGACGTCGGCGGCATCCGCATCGAGAACAACTACCGGGTCACGGCCGGCGGCTACGAGCGGCTGAGCAATCACACGATCGCCCTGGTGTAGTGTCACCGCGCCCGCCGGCGTCGTGGGGCGGGGGTGCCGAGAAGGGCTTGCCAACTCGCCGCCCGCGACACGTCGCGAACCAGTTGCTCCAGCCGGTCGACCTCGGTGATCGCCTGGAGGGCGGCGTCGGCCACCGCATCCGGGGCGCCGAACCGCTCCTCGCCCAGCATTCGGACGATATGACGAGCCTCTTCCGCCCGGCCTTCGGCCCGGCCTTCGACTCGGCCTTCGACTCGGCCTTCGGCCAAGATCATTTGATAAGTGACGGACTCTTTCATCGCCATGACCTCTTGCTGAATGAGCCGCGCGAACGCTTCCGAGTAACGGACCCCCAGCAGCAAGTACGTCGCCGCCCAGATGTCGCGCGCCAGCCGACGCGCGCGCCGCCCGCTCAGCCGCTCCCGGATCCGCCCGATCACCCAGCGCGGATCCTTACCGCCCGTGTCGCACAGCGGCGCCAGCGGCAGCGTGCCGATGCCGCCGGCCAGCACCTGCTCCACCGGCAACTGCCAGACGCGGACCACCTGGTAACGCAGGAACGCATACGGCGGCTCCCCCGGAAACTGGCGCTGGACGAGGCCCGTGAGCTGCGGCGAATCGGCCTC
>JBBROG010000447.1:0-3758 GCA_038229635.1 Gemmatales bacterium | reverse complement strand
GCAAGCGGGGAGGCGCAGGCGCGAAACCGCGAGCGATTCAGGCCGCGAGTTTCAGCGGGTCGGGCGCCTCGCTGAGGCGGACTTCGCCGAAGCGGACTCCGCTCGAGTCGTAGAAGAGAAGGCGATTCTCCTCGCCTGCCCAGAGGGCATAAGTCTTCAACAGACGCGGCCCCTGGATCTGGAAGAACAGGCCGCACGGCCGGCCCGCGCGGGTGACGAGACCCTCGAACAGGGGCGTCTGCCCCGGGTCGAGGTGGTCGTGAGAACAGAGCGCCTGGTGAACGTGGCGGCGCAACTCCTCCAGGGTCGGCAGGCAAGCGACGGCGTCCATGCTCGGGTGAGACCTCCGGGTGGGTCAGGGCGAGAGGGCAAGCGCGGCGGGGAGCCTCGCGGCGCCCGACCTTCTCTATCGGCCGAAAGCGCCGCCGGGACCATCTTTCCCCTGACTTTCCCCGCTTGCCTGGACAAAGCCTCACCAGGCTCCGGTCTGCCGCAACGCCTCGTAAAGGACAATGCCGACGGCGGTGGCGAGGTTGAGGCTGCGGACTTTGCCGGCGGGCATGGGAATGACGAAGGCGCGGCCGGCGTGGCGCTCGAGCAACTCCGCCGGCAGCCCGTGCGTCTCGCCGCCGAAGAGGAGGACGTCGCCGTCGCGGTAGTCGGCGGCGGTGTAGGGGCGTGGCGAACGGGCGCTGAAGCAGAGGAGGCGAGCGCCGACGACGGCGGCCTCGAAGTCGGCGAGGACGGCGTGGCGGCGGACGTCGACGTGCGGCCAGTAGTCGAGGCCGGCGCGGCGGAGGGAGCGGTCGTCGAGGCGGAAGCCGAGGCGGCCGACGAGGTGCAGGGCGGCGCCGGTGGCGGCACAGAGGCGAGCGACGTTGCCGGTGTTGGGGGGGATCTCCGGCTCCCACAGAGCGACGTGAAACATCGAACGACTCCTGCGCCGGCCGCTCTCTATGTTGTAGGCCAAAACGGGCCGCATCGCCTACGTCCTGCTGCATTGAACCCGCGAAGCGGGTGGCGGATCGTAGCCCCGGGTGGAGCGTACTCGCGTAACCCGGGGACAACGGCCGGCGACGTGGTATTGCATTGAACCCGCGAAGCGGGTGGCGGATCGTAGCCCCGGGTGGAGCGTACTCGCGAAACCCGGGGAACATGCAACCCGAGGAACCCATCCGGGGACATCGTCCTGTATTGAACCCGCGGAGCGGGTGACGGAAGCGCGGGCGGTCACGGCTCCGTCACCCCCTACGGGGGTTCAAAACAATTCATACGTCGCCGGTCGGATTCCCCGGGTTGCGCTCCACCCGCTACGCGGGTTCCGCTCCACCCGGGGCTACGATCCGCCGCCCGCTACGCGGACTAAAACGATTATGACACCTCCCGAGCCTGCGTCTCGCGAGCCAACGCACTTTTTACCCGAAGCCCGCCGCCGTCGGGCGCCGAAGGATGAGGTGGAGAGATGTCGTCCCGCCGACGCCCTCCCCGCGCACTCGGGACGTTGCCTCGGAGCCTGTCATGTCGGAGCCTCGATATCGCCTTGACCTCGCCGCCGGCGCCCTCCTCGTCGCCGGCCTCCTCGTCGCCCTGTGCGTCCTCGGCCACGACCCCGGCCCCGGCGCCGCCTACCCGTCGCCCGAGTCGAGCAACCCGCTCGGCGCACCCGGCGCCCTGCTCGCCGAAGCGCTCTACGAAGCGCTCGGCGTCGCCGTCTACCTCCTGCTGGCGAGTTGGTTTGTCCTCGTCGTCCTCCTTTTTCTGCGCCGCTCCTGGCTGACGTGGTCATTGCGCCTCGTCGGCTGGCTGACCCTGTTGCCCTGCGCCGCCGCCGCCGCCGAGTTGCTCGCCCCCTACTGGTCCGGCGGCCACGCCGAGCGCGGCGGCACCCTCGGCGCCTGGCTCGTCCTCCGGGGCCGCGAGCGCCTGTCCCCGCCGTTCCTCGCGCTCGCGCTGGCAGGCGCGCTCCTCCTCGGCCTCCTCCTGGCGCTCGACTTCGCTCCGTGGCGCGTGGCGCGGGGGGTCTGGCGCCTGACGCGCCGCCTCCTCGCGCGCGGCCGTCCTCAGCCCGTCGAGGCCATGACCGACGCCGCGCCGGAGGCCGACCCGGCTCCCGTCGTGAAGATGACGGAGGTCGGCGGCCGCGCCATCCCGATCCACCACCACGACCGCCTCCTCGCCGACGCCGTCGCCGCCGACGCCCACCAGCGCCGCGCGACGCCGACCGACGCCGACCGCTTCGCCGGCTTCGAACTGCCGACGCTCGCCCTCCTCGAAGAGCCGGAGCCGTTCCCGCACGCGATGCACGACCAGCACCTGCGCGACACGGCGGCGCTCCTCGAAAAGACCTTCGCCGACTTCAACCTCAGCGTCCACGTCGTCGGCATCAACACCGGGCCGGTCGTCACGCAGTACGAAGTCAGCCTCGAAACCGGCTTGCGCGTCAACAAAGTGACCGGCCTCGGCGACGACCTGGCGCTCAACCTCAAGGTGCCGAGCGTGCGCATCGTGGCGCCGATCCCCGGCAAGAACACCGTCGGCATCGAGGTGCCCAACGAGCACCGCGCCATCGTCCGCCTCAAGGAAGTCCTCCTGACCGCCGCCAAGAAAGCGGCGAAGATGCGTATTCCTCTCTACCTTGGGAAGGACACCGAGGGCCGGCCGCTCGTCCACGACCTCGCCGACATGCCGCACCTGCTCCTCGCCGGCCGCACCGGCACCGGCAAGTCGGTCTGCCTCAACGCGATCATCCTCTCCATGCTCATGACGCGCCGGCCCGACGAGATCAAGTTCATCATGATCGACCCCAAGCAGGTCGAGTTGAGCGACTACGCCCGCCTGCCGCACCTGATGCACCCCATCGTCACCGACTACAAGAAGGCCGAGGCCATCCTCGGCTGGGCCGTCGACAAGATGGAAGAGCGCTACGACCTGCTGCGGCGGGCGCGCGTGCGCAACATCGGCTCCTACAACGAGCTTTCCGTCGACGAGATCATGAGCCGCCTCGCCCCCGGCGACGAGGAGGAGCGGGCACACATCCCCGAGCGGATGCCGTACATCGTCATCATCGTCGACGAGCTGGCCGAACTCATCATGGTCGGCAAGAAGGAGATCGAAACGCACATCATTCGCCTGGCGCAGAAGTCGCGGGCGGCGGGCATTCATCTGGTCGTCGCCACGCAGAAGCCGACGGTCGACGTCATCACCGGGCTCATCAAGTCGAACCTGCCGGCGCGCATCTGCTTCCAGGTGTCGAGCCGCTCCGACAGCCGCGTCGTCCTCGACGAGATGGGCGCCGACAAGCTCCTGAGCAAGGGCGACATGCTCTTCCTCGTCCCCGGCACGAGCATGTTGATCCGCGCCCAGGGAACCTACGTCGCGGACAAGGAGATTCAGAAGGTCGTCGAAATCCTCGACAGTGATCCGTGCTACGCGGAAGAGCTGCTGCGGCTGCCGGTGGGCGGCGAGGACGGCGGCGAGCCGGGGACGCTGCGGGCGCGCGACGACGACATGTACGAGGCGGCGGTCGAAGTGGTGGTCCACGAGGGGCGCGGCAGCGTGTCGCTGTTGCAGCGGGCGCTCGGCATCGGCTACGGGCGGGCGGCGCGGCTCATCGACTACATGGCGGAGGACGGCGTCGTCGGCGGCTACAACGGCAGCAACGCCCGCGAGGTGCTGTTCACCGCCGAGCAGTGGGCGGAGATGAAGGCGGGGAAGCGCTGACGTCCCCGATTGCCCCCCTCTCCCCTTCGGGGAGAGGG
>JBBROG010000446.1:0-3790 GCA_038229635.1 Gemmatales bacterium | reverse complement strand
GGGGCACTCTCACCACCGCGTCGCCCTCGACTTGTTTTTCGGGCGCCAAGCCGTAGATGAAATTGTCCCCGGGTTGCGCTCCACCCAGGCTACCATCCGTCACCCGCTCCGCGGGTTCAATACATGAACACGTCCGCGTGGTTGTCCCCGGGTTGCGCTTCCCCCGCTGCGCGGGTTGCGCTCCACCCGGGGCTACGATCCGCCGCCCGCTACGCGGGCTAAGACGACGGAACGACTCTCAGAAGTCCTCCCGCTTCGCCGGCGCCTTCGGGGCCTCCGCCGCTTCCGACGCGATCAGCCCCGGCGGCGTGTTCGGGTCGTCCTCGACGCGCACCGGCTGCGCCTGCTCCTGGCCGTCGACCGACAGCACGACGCGGTACGTCCCCGCCGGGGCGCGGCCGCCCTGGCCGCGCGTCAGGTTCCACGTCGCCCGGTGCAGGCCCGGCTCGGCCGGCGACGTCAGCGTCGCCGCCGTCGCGCCGGCGTAATCGACGACCTTCAAACTGATCTTCTCCGCCTTACTCGTCAGCGAGTAGTAGACCTGCGCCCCGCGCGTCGGGTTCTGGCCGACGAACTGGCGGCTCCCCGTGCCGTAGACCGAGCCGCGGCTCGGCTCGGCACGCCAGTGGATGCCCGGCCCCGGCGCGTACAGGTGCGCCTTCTCCTTGATCGTGTCGGCGCTCACCTGGCGCAGCGCCGCCGCGTCCAGCACCCACAGGCTGCGGCCGTGCGTCGCGACGACCACCTCGCCCGCCGTCGGGTGGACGGCGAATTCGTGGACCGCCACCGTCGGCAGGGTGTTGTTGATCTTCGTCCACGACGCGCCGCGGTTCACCGACGCCCACGCCCCGAACTCCGTGCCGAGGTAAAGAAGACTGGGGTTCTTCAGGTCCTCGCGCAGCACGCGCGTCGAGCCGGTCGGCAGGTTGGCCCGCAGCGACTTCCACGTCTGGCCGTAGTCCTCGGTGACGTAGATATAGGGCTCGTCGTCGTCGGCGCGGTGGCCGTCGAAGGCGACGTAGCAGCGGCCCTCGGCGCCGCGCGACGGCTCGATCGTCGCCACCCACAGCGGATTTTTCAGGCCGACCTTGTCGGCGACGTTCGTCCACGCCTTGCCGCCGTCGCGCGTCACCCACAGGGCGCCGTCGTCGCTGCCGACCCACAGCACGTCCGGGTTGCGCGGCGACTCGGCCAGCGCCGTGGCGCTGCCGCGCTTCGTCCGCGTGATCTCCGGGGAGATGACGCGCAAGTCGCTACCGCGGTCGAACGAGCGGAAGACGACGTTGCCCGCGCTGTAGAAGAGGCGCGGGTTGTGATTGGACAGAATGAACGGCGTGTTCCAGTTGAAGCGGTATTGCCGGCCGCCGTCCTGCTGGCGCGGGCGGATGAAGCCGAACTCGCCGGTGCGGAAGTTGCGCCGGTTGATCATGCCGTCCTGGCTCTCCCAGTAGACGAGGTCCGGGTCGCTCGCGTCGACGCGGCAGACGAAGCCGTCGCCGCCGCCGACGACGATCCAGTCCTCGTTGATCGGCCCGGCGCCGCTCTGCGACAGGTTCGGCCCGCCCCAGCTGCCGTTGTCCTGCAAGCCGCCGTAGACGCGGTACGGGCGGCGGCTGTCCACGGCGACGTGGTAGAACTGGCCGATCGCCATGTGGTTGAGGAAGTCCCAGTGCGCCATGCGGTCGTAGGTGGCGTAGAAGCCGCCGTCGCAGCCGACGATCATGTGCCGCCCGTCGCGCGGGTCGACCCACAGCGCGTGCTGGTCCGGGTGGACGCCTCGGTCGCCGTCGGCGGTGAACTTCTTGCCGCCGTTCGACGAGCGGTGCAGCGAGACGCCCAGGATGTAGAGGTAATTGTCGTCGCTGGGGTCGACGCGCACCTGGCTGAAGTACATCGGCCGCGGGTTGAGGCTGTTGATGCGCGTCCAGGTGTCGCCGGCGTCGGTCGACTTGTAGAGCCCGCCGTACTGGAAGCTGTCCGGCCCCTGCTGGTGCTGCACGTTCGCCTGCTGCCCGCTGTACATGTAGTTGTACGGCCGGGACGTCGGCAGGGTCGGGGCCGTCGCCGGGCGGGCCGTGAGCGTCACCGTCAGGTCGAGCGGCTTGCCGGCGCGCAGCACCCGCGCCACGACCTTGTCGCCGACCTTGTGCCCGCTCAGGGCGTCGGCGATGTTGCGCAGTTCTTTGACGTCTTTTTTGTCGAGGGTAACGAGGACGTCGTCTCCCTTGATCCCGGCCTTGGCGGCGGGGCCGTCGGCGGTGACGGCGCTGACGCGGACGCGGTCCTCGGACGCCTCGCCCTGGAGGCCGAGGTAGACCGACGGCAGCGTGAAGTTGAAGCCCTGCCCGCCCGCCGGCCTAGCCTCGACGGTCACGGCGACGTCCTTCGTCTCCTTGTCGCGCCGGTAGGTCAGCGTCAGTTTGTCGCCGACTTTGCGACTCTCGATCAACTCGTTATAGGCGTCGGCGTCCGGAAGTAGCTTCTTGTCGACGGCGGTGACGACGTCGCCGGCCTTGAGCCCGGCCTTGCCGGCGGGTCCGCCGCCGCCGACGTTCGTCAGCTTGACGCCGCCTTCCGCCTTCTCCGCCTGCGTGCCGACCCAGACGGGCGGCAGCCCCTGGCCGATCTTCTCGCAGTCGACGACGGCGAAGACGACGTTCGGATTTTTGCGATACCAGTCGAGGCCGATGCGGCCGAGGGCGTTCGTCGGCAGGCCGCTGACGATTTTTTTGAAGGTCTTGCCGCCGTCGGTCGTCTTGTGGATGCCGCTGCCCGGCCCCCACTTCTTGCTCGGGTCGTAGCCGTCGTAGCCGTCGACGATGGGCACGTCGTTGCCGGGGTGGCTGTCGAAGCCGTCGCGCAGCCGCTCCCACGTCGCAACGAGCAGCGTGTTCGGGTCGTCCGGCTTGAAGCGCATGTCGAGGACGCCGGTCTTATTGTCGACGTAAAGGACCTTCTGCCAGGAATTGCCGCCGTCGGTCGTCTTGTAGAGGCCGCGGTCCTCGCTCGGTCCGTAGAGGCGGCCGAGGGCGCCGGCGTAGACGGTGTTCGGATCCTTCGGGTGAACGAGAACCTTGCCGATCTGGTAGGTCTTTTTGAGACCCATGTTCTTCCAGGTCTTGCCGCCGTCGGTCGACTTGTAAACGCCGTCGCCGTAGCTGACGCTGTTGCGCGGGTTGTTCTCGCCGGTGCCGACCCAGACGACGTTCGGGTCGGACGGCGCCACGCAGACGTCGCCGACGGAGACGGTGGCCTCGCGGTCGAACTGGTGCTCGAAGGTGACGCCGTTGTTGATCGTCTTGAGGAGGCCGCCCGACGCGGTGGCGACCCAGTAGGTGGACGGGTCGGCGTCGTAGACCGACAGGGCGACGATGCGGCCGCCCATCGACGCCGGGCCGATGGGGCGCCAGGCGAGCGCCTTGACCCACTCGGCGGGCAAGGTGCCCTCGACGGCACCTTGCGACGGCGCGGCTTCCCCCTTGCGGAGGGCGTCGAGTTTCTTGGTCAGTTCCTGGATCTGCCGCTCGATCTCGGCGACTTGCTGCTGCTTGGCCGCCGGCTCTTCGGAGGCGGCGGGGAGGGCCGTCAGCGTCAGCACTCCGAGCGACAGGAGGGCCGAACCGCCGAGGCGGAAGAGGACGTTACGCGACAGGCTCACGGTGCAACCTCATCGGGTGGTGCGCCGGGGCCGCGGGGGAGGAATCGTCCGAAGGAAGGAGCCCCGACAACTCCCCACGATAGCAAGGAGAACCGGCGTCAGCCACGCAATTTGCCGGAATTGCCCACGCGG
>JBBROG010000445.1:0-3813 GCA_038229635.1 Gemmatales bacterium | reverse complement strand
GTGTTGCGTGAGGAAACCAGGGCCTGGCACGAGGACACGAACAACAAGCAACGCGGTGTCGATTGGCAATTTCGCATCGACAACGCGCGAACGAAACTGAAGTCGCTCTACCCTAAAATTAAAGGCTGACACTGCACTAGTTCTTCGGCGCGGGCATCAGCACCCCCCACGACCCCGGGCCGGTGGGCGACCCGGTCCGGGACTCCCGGTAAGACACCTTGCCACCCTCACCGCACCGAGATAGAGCCAGACCCACTCGAGGGCGAGTAAAACGTGGAGCCCCGGTAGACGAAGACGAGGGGGAGGCCGGCTCCCCGGCGGGCGGCGACCGGGATCTTGACCTGGAGAGATCCGAAGCCTACAAAGTCTCCCCCCGGCAGCGAAGCCATCCGATTGGCGTTCAGCGTGCCCGCGAGGATGTTGCGACCGGAGAGTACGTAGTAGACGTCCACGTTCCCGAGCAGCGTAGACGTGTGGCCGAGCCGGTCTTTAACGCCCAGCCAGGCGGACACCGTCACCGTCTGGTTTGGCAAACCAGACGGGGCGGCCCCGTACTGGCCGACGGCCGTCGGGTAAAGTCTCTGGGCGTTGGCCGCCGGCGCGGCGACCAGCAGGGTCGCCAGCAAGGCGGCGAGTTGGCAGAACCGCTTCATTCCGACCTCCTTAATAGGTAGCCTGAAGACCGGGCCGGCACCATGACGGCCCGATAGACATTCGTGATTCGCCGGGGACTTCCCGGGCGCACTCCGGAACGCAGTCCGCACCGCGACCTCCCGCCGGCTCCGTGGAGAGGTCGGCGGAGCGTGCGAGGCGAGGCCGGCCGTCAGGTCGGCCGCGCCGGCTTGTTCGCTCGCTCTCAAAGGAATACGCGGAAGCGTGACGGCTATGAACAAATTTTCAGTATGTCACGCTTCCGCGTATAGGTTGGTAGTATGCGCGTTCCCCTACCCAACCCTGGCAATCCTAACGGCACGGACCTATGCCTGCCGGACGAGAATGCGCTCATGAAGCTGGTGGTCGCGGGGGGCGAGACCGCATATCTCGCGTTTGGCTTGCTGCACAAAGAATACGCTCCGCCTCTCTACGGCTTCCTGGGTAATAGGCTGTCTCTCCTCGGCGAAAAAGATATAGAAGATGTTGTTCAGAAAACATTTCTCAGCGTGTGGCTCTCTGCGGCCACATACAATCCCCGGTCGCCTAACTCACCCAAACGCTCTTTTCTCGCCTGGGTGTGCACGATCGCTAAACATCACGCCCTGGATCTGTTAAAGGAAAAATTCAAAACGCAAGGCCTTCCTCCCGATCTGGAGGATCCTGGCCCTGGGTGCGAGCCTACTAGCAACCGCCTGCTGGACGGTCTTCGGGAAATTATTAAAACCAAGTTGAGCGATGAAGAGCGGGAAGTCCTCTTGGCAAAACTTGACAATTACGACGTTGAGGCAACTCAACAGCGCTTGTCGAATGCTGACTCAAAAGAACTGCAAAAAAGGTTGGGCAAGACCGCGGCGGCTATCCGTAAATGCTGGGAGCGCGCGCTGGAAAAGATAAGGATGGCTCTTGAGGATCGGGGATTCACCCTCTGACAGGTAATACTATGTCGGCATCGAGCGGCAAAATTCCGGACGACTTGTCGCCAAGCGACCTCAAATTACTGCGCCTCCTGGCAGAAGTGAGGTTGCGGGAGGTGTTGCGCTTCCCCGAAACGCCGGAAGAGGTTGCCAGGGCCGAGGCCGAGCTAGCCGAGCACCCTATCGAGCTCCCGTTGAGCCTGCGTGACCCACGTGCCGTCTTCGCTCGCCTCACCGTGAAGAATAGCCGCTCCTGGGGGCTCGGCGCGCTCGCGCGCCGGATCCCCCGGAGCGTAACTCTGAAGGCGCTTGCCGCCGCCGCCGTCCTGGTGGCGCTAGGGTTGTTCATGCGCGACGCCGCCATCGCCCAACGGCAGCAGCGCGAGATCGAGTCGCTGACCGCGCAACTGATGCCACTGCTCCAGGAGCGCCGGCGCCTGCACCTCGACAGGCACGTCACGTTCGAGGTCGACGACGAACGACACCCGGCGACGGACCCGGCTCGAGCCAGGCCGTTACTCGTAGCCGGGCAAGAGGTCTACCTGAAAGGCGCGGTCGCGGCCAGCGTGATCCAGTCGATCAAGGTTCGGGTCGTGCCCGGCGCCGGGCCGGAAGGCGACCCTTATGAGAAAGATATCGAGATCCTTCGGCGTGCGGGCGAGGACGTAAGTCCTTTTTCTTGGAATTGGACAGCGCCCGGCGACGCGCGGATGAGGAAAGTTATCATCAAACTGGTCCCTTACCCCGAAGCCCTTGCCGCCGCCCCCGAAGACCTTCGCGAGGACCGTCTGACGTATCGGGTCAACCTGGATTGCCGTGACACCGGAGTTGTCGGTTACGTCCCCGACCGCAAGCTGTCGCTCGCCGTCCCAAAGTCCATCAAAGCCAGCCAGCGCGACGATTATCAACTCACCGGGTCCGCGCGCGTTGACGGCTTTGTCTGCGCCCTCGTCCACAACGGAACCGGCTGGACACTCCAAAACGGCGGACGGCCGCAGCGAGTCCGGGCCAATCAACCGTTCTCGATCCCCTGTCAATTCGGCGAACCCGCCAAGGTGTTTCGCGTGATCGGGATCCTCGTCGCCGCGGAGAGTGACTGGAAAGAGGGCGTCCAGCAGGAAGGCGACTTCCCGGTTATCGACCGTCAACTGGACCGCACGGACTCGGCGGAAGTCGTCGTCGAAGGCGAGTAGAGTCGATCCCCACGGGGGAGGACGTGCGCGGCCCAGGTGCGTCGCGAGCCGACCAACGAATCTGTCCGAGACCCTATGAGAGGAGGATGTCATGCGTTACGTCCGAACGGCAGCCGGGACTGCCGCGACCCGCGCGGCTCTCCGAGGTGCGAATCCTCAAGATCGTCTCTCGGTCATCCCTATTATCCTCCTCGCGCTGCTCGCGGGCGGGGGCGAGGGGATGGCGGCTCAGCCCAAGCCGCAACCCAACCCGCGGGAGAAACCCAAGGAGAAGCCGGCCCCTCCTCCCGCGGCAGAGATCGTGGTACCCGGCAACGGCGACATCCTCGGGAAGGGAGAGATCCTGGAAGGGAGACTTAACCAGCCCGGCCGCCCGATCCTCTTGCTGAAAGAGGGCGCCGCCTGGATCGTCAAAGCCATACTCCCGCCCATGAAGGCGGGCACCTCGTTCACGCAAGAGGTCGTGATCAGTGACGCCAAGTCCGACGTCCCTTTCCAGATCGTCATCCTCGTCGCGCAGCCGAAGGACGTGAAAGATTTCGAGCGCAAACTCTACCAAACCGTCGGCGCGGAACTTCCCCCCTTGCCGAAATCGCCCCCGGTTCAAGTGTGGGGAGCACCCCCGAAGGAGGGTGTCCCCCTCGTGCCGCCCCCGCCGGCCGGCGCCCCGGCGCCCAAGGCGACGATCATCAAAGTGGGCGAGGGAAAGGGCCTGGTAGAGATGGAGGAGGATCTCGACGGGCGCCTCGACAGCGAGGGTTTTCCCGTCGTCCTGATTCGGCCAATCGGAGTCAAGCACGCGGCCAAGTGGTACGTCCAGAACTTTCCCCGGATCACCGAAGACTTCGATAATAAAACAGGGATCTTTCAAGGAGGGCAATTCAACGCGCGCGTCACCTTCGGGGATGAGGCAGGGCTTACGCACCACAATGGGCAATCAGGGCGATCTGGGCTATGCCTCTTTCGTCCCCTAGCGAGCTTGTCCCTCAGCCAATCGAGCCTCGTTTCCTACCCTATTCCCTGCCCAGTGTTCTCCTGGAGACTTGGGATGG
>JBBROG010000444.1:0-3816 GCA_038229635.1 Gemmatales bacterium | reverse complement strand
TCAATACACGATCCTGTCCCCGGTCGTTGTCCCCGGGTTGCGCTCCACCCGCTGCGCGGGTTGCGCTCCACCCGGGGCTACGATCCGTCACCCGCTACGCGGGTTCAACGAACGATCATGCCCCGTGGCTGTCCCCGGGTTGCATGTTCCCCGGGTTGCGCGAGTACGCTCCACCCGGAGCTACGATCCGTCACCCGCTACGCGGGTTCAACACAATTCATACGTCGCCGGACGTTGTCCTCGGGTTGCGCTCCACCCGTTGCGCGGAAAATGGGAATCTTGACCTTGACAAGTCAAGCTGTAGCGACTTTGCGGGTCGTAGCGAAAGTTTCCAATAGTTAAGGTTCTTGGTTGCCGGACGTGCGCGAGCCTGCTACAAATCCACCTCTTCGTGAATCGGGGCACTAAGTCCTGATCTTGTGTTCAGAGGTGTCGCAACAAGCATGTAGCAGGAGGACATCCGGATGTACACCTCGTTGATCGTGCTCGCCTTGTCGGGGTCAGTTGCCCCGGCCGAAGCCATCCCTTCTCCGCCCGCCTGGCGGAGCGACTACCGCAGCGCCGCCCGCGAAGGTCTGACGCTGAAGCGGCCCCTGGCCGTCTTCGTCGCGGCCGGCCCGGAAGGCTGGGAGAAAGTGAGCAAGGAAGGCGTGCTGGGCAAGGAAGCTCGCCACCTTCTCGAACGAAATTATGTCTGTGTCTACGTGGACACAAGCAGCGAACGAGGCCAGCGGCTGGCGGAACTGTTCGAGATCACCGGCGGACAAGGTCTGGTGATCAGCGACGTCAGCGGCGAAAAGCAAGCGTTCTGGCACGCCGGCGGCCTCAGCGCCCGCGACCTGGAACACTACCTGCGGAAGTACGCCGACGGCGAACGGACACTCGTGGCGACCGAGACGGCGCCCGAAGCTCGGCCGGCGGTCGTCGCGCCCGCGCACGCCCCGTCCTACGCGCCCTCCTACGCCCCGTCCTTCGCCCCGTCTTACGCACCTTCGGCGGCGCCGATGTCCGGCGGTCGAAGTTGCTGACGATAGTCTGAGACCAGCGCCGGTTCGGCGCCCTCGACTCCAAGGAAGGGGCGGAGTTCGACACCTCTCTCCGCTCCTTCCTTTTTTCTCTTGACCCTTCGTTCGTTAACCAGGCTTAACAGCACTGCGTAATCTTTGTTAACGGTCGGCGGTTCGCCGTGCGCCGAGGCGCGGCGGACAGTTAACGCAAGTCATTTCTCAGAGACAGGTTACTGCCGACGCTAAAGATCGTGGCGTTCGCGGATTCGTGGCACGGCCTTTGCGTTCCCTCTTTTCCACGGACGAAGCCCCTCCTTCTGTCCTTCTCCGAGGAATGGCTTGACCTTCCTCCTCGGACTTCCGACGACGGACCCGCGCATGCCTTCTCCCTGAGGGAGTGACCGGCTGGCTCTGAGGCTCCGGCGTCAGGGCCAGCCGCCGTCACCTTTCCCCGGCCGCCTCGTCCGGTCGTCCGGCGCGCCCTCCGGCGCGGGTCGCTGACGAAGAAGTGGCGCTGAACACCGCTGTCACCGCATTAACGCGAGGCATCTATGTCTGCTCCGAAGGGGGCCGGTCGCTCTGTCGAAATCCGTCTTGCCGGATACGTCACCTTACAAGACGTCTGCGCCCACGTCGGCGACATCTGGCGGGCGGCACGCCAGCAGCAGGGGGTGCTGTTCGGCATCGACTGCGCCGCCGTCATCGACTTCTCCACGCTGGCGCTCACCGCCTTAGGCCGGCTGCGCAAGCACCTCCGCGAGTTCGGCTGCGACTTGCTGCTGGTCCGCTGCAGTCCGACCGTCCTGGAGCGCAAGGACGAGCCGCTCGTCGCCCCGCTGCTGACGGCCCAGCTGTCGGCGCCGGCCGAGGCGGACACGCCGGAAGTCGAGGTGTCGGTCAAGGCCGTCAATCGGCTGCGCCAGCGCCGCAAGGACAAGACCCCGCCCGCCGTTCGCAAAGATCCGGCCCACGCGGAGGGGACGCCGCCGCACCTGCAATACATCCTGCGCGACTTCCAGCGCTTCTGGCTCAATTGAGGACGCCGCCGCTTGCGGCTTCGCACGGTGCGAAGCCGCGAGTGGCGGGACGCCCTACTCGAGCAACGCCGCCTCCGCCGCGGTCAGCACGCGACAGGCGCCCGGCGGCAGATCGCCCAGTTCCAGCGCCCCGACCGCCACGCGCGCCAGCCGCTTCACCCGACAGCCGACCGCCGCGCACATGCGCCGCACTTGCCGATTACGTCCCTCCGTCAACACGACTTCCAACACCGCCCGGCGCAAGACGCGCACCTGCGCCGGCCGCGTGGTTCCGTCCGCCAGCGTGATGCCGCGTCGTAACAACTCCAAATCGTCTTCGTTCGGCGCGCGGTTCAGCGTGACGTGATACGTCTTCGGCACCGCGTGGGCCGGCTCGGTCAGCCGCAGCGCGAGTTGGGCGTCGCTCGTCAACAGCAGCAGTCCCTCGGAGTCGGCGTCGAGGCGTCCGACCGGGAAGACCCACGGCAGGCCCGGCGGCAACAGGTCGTACACGGTGCGCCGGCCGCGCTCGTCGGAGCGCGTCGTCACGACGCCGCGCGGCTTGTGCAGCATGAGGGTGACGGGCGCTGCCGCTCCCGCCGCGCGGCCGTGCCGCGTGACGCGCTGCGTCTCCAGGTCGACCCACGTCAGCGGGTCGGTCACGACGCGGCCGTCGACCGCGACTTCGCCGGCGCGCACCCAGTCCCACGCCTGGGTGCGCGAGCCCCAGCCCAGCTTGGACAGCGCCCGGTGCAGTTGCACGCGCCGCCCCGGCCGTCCCGGTGTTTTTCCCCCGCGCGGCACCCGTCGTCCTCCCGCGACTTTCAAATCGCCATTGTAATCCCTTTGCTCCGGGCGTCGGCGCCGGTAAACTTTCCCTGACCGGCGTGGGGCGAACGGCGCCGGCCGCGGAAGACCGCAATATCCGGCCGGCGCGACCGAAGTGCTAGATACACGGCTCCCCGAGCCGCGTGCGTCGAGGAACGACATCGCCGTGCTGACCATCGGCTGTCCGTCGTGCCGTCGACTCCTGCGCCTGCCGGCCTCGCTCCAGGGGCAGCCGGTCCAGTGTCCAGGGTGCGGCCAGGCGTTCGCGGCGACAGGCGACCTGCTGGCCCGGACGCAGCGCTCGGCTCCGGACCCGCCGCCGCGTCCCGCGCGCGGCGGCGACGCGCTCGAGGTCGCGGGTCCGCCGCCGTCGGATCGGCCGGCGGAACCCGGGGAGGTGCCTTGCCCCTTCTGCGGCGCCTTCCTCGACCCCGAGTCGATGCGCTGCCCGCACTGCCGCCGGCGCCTGACCGGACTCGGGCCGGGGCCGTTCTGGGTGCGGCGCGACCGCGAGCCGCATCGCGGGCCGCTCATTCAGGCGCTCGGCGTCGTAAGCTTGCTCCTGAGCGTGCTGGCGTTTCCGCTGTCGATGTTCGCCGGGGGCGCTCTGGGAGTCCCCGTCGGCGGGCCGGTCGGACTGCTCGCGGCCGGACTCGGCGCCGCGGCGTGGGTGATGAGCGGCCGCGACCTGGCGCGGATGAACGAGGGCCTGATGGACCCGGACGGGCGCTCGCGCACCTGGGCCGGGCGGCAGTGCGGCATCCTGGGCGTGGTCTTCTGCCTGATGTGCGGCGGCGGCTGCGGACTTCTGGTGCTGTCGAGATTCTAAGAGTCCGTTCCGTTAGCCCCCCTCTCCCCTGTACGCAGGGGAGAGGGGTTGGGGGTGAGGGGTTTTTCCGGGGCGCAAAGCCGCCCCTCACCCCAACCCCTCTCCCCTGCGTACAGGGGAGAGGGGCTTCCGGAAC
>JBBROG010000443.1:0-3816 GCA_038229635.1 Gemmatales bacterium | reverse complement strand
TTCGGGGTAGTTCGTGCTGGCTGGGGGCATTGCATCACGGTGGTCGTTGCGGTGGTGTGGGTCGGTTAGTATGTATTATTTTATATGTGCTTCGCGGACGGGGGATTGCAACGGGGCCGCCGGGGCCCGAGCCTTCCCGAAGCCGCAAGCGGCTAGGCTCTTTTCAGATACTCATTCGAACCGAGCAACCCCACCGCGACGTCGCACAGGCTTCCTTGCCCGCTCGCCAGCAGTCCGGCCCAGTACGCCACGCCGGCGCCGTCGCCGACCCGGTGCAGGTAGTCGACGTACATCTGATTGACCACGCGCGACGCCGCCTCCGTCGAGGTGAAAATCGCGCGGGCGACGTTCGCCCAGTTGCCGCGGTCGGCGAGGATCGGCAGCCAGAACGAGCGGCTGCCGGCATCCGGCGCCCGCCCGAGGACGTCGCCGTACAGCCCTGTCAGGAACGAAGCGGCGTCCGGGTGAGCCGCGAGGTACTCCGCCGAGGTCATCAGCTGCACGGCGACGTCCGCCTCACTCGCCCCGTTCAGCAACTCATTGAGGAAGAACTGCCGGCCGCTTGCGTCGGCGGCGCGGTGGAAGAACTGGCGGTAGTAAACGTCCACTTGCAACGCGCGGTACTCCGGCGACAGCCAGACTTGCCGCGCCACGTCGGCCCGCGTCCCCCCGCCGAGTAGCTGCGCCACGTAGTTGTCGATCCCGGCCTGGTCGGGGGCATGGCCGAGGACGTCGTTGTAGAGTTGGTTGACGTACTGCTCCGCGGCGGTCACGAGCTGCGGATTTTGGATCGTCGACGCCAGCAGACCCACCTTGCCGATGATGTGCGACTTGATCGTCGTCATCGTCGGCAGCCGCACTTCCAGGAAGTCGTAATGGACCGCGTTGGTGCCGCCCGGCAGCACGATGTTCGTGACGAAGTCCACGCCGAGCGTGCCGCCCGCCGAGCCGACGGAGTTCGACTCGTTCAGGTACGTCGCCGGCTGCGTCTCCGCGACCGCGTACTGCCCCGGCTGCAAGTTGCGGAAGCAGTAGTCGCCGTTGGCGTCGGTCAGCGTCGTGGCGACGACGTTGCCGTTCTGGTCGCGCAGCGTCAGCGTGACGTTGCCGATGCCCGGCTCGCCGGCCTCGCGGACGTTGTTGCGGTTGACGTCGTAGGTGACGTTGCCGCACAGGCTCGCCAGGGGAGGCACGCCGACGAAGCCGATGTCGAACGTGTGGTTGTTCTGCCCGTCGGTGCCGGTCGTGAGGCTGATGACGCCGTCGGCGCCGCTGGCCGTCGCCTTGGAGTTGATGGCGTTGTCGGTCCCGACGTTGGCGGTCGTGAGGCTGAGGCCGGTCAGCGGCGCCTGCCCCGTGGCGACGGCGACGCGGTAGGCGGTGTTGCGCAGCAGCCCGCCCGCGACGCTCGCGTCAGTGAAGAGGTACTGTCCCAGGGCGTCGGTCGTCGTGGTCGCGAGCTGGGCGCCGCCGCCGTCGAGGAGGCGCAGCGTCACGCCGGCGATGCCGGGCTCGTCGGCGTCCTGGAGGCCGTTGCGGTTGGTGTCGAGCCAGACGCGGTTGCCGATCTCCAACGGGGCCTGTTGGGCGAGGGCGGCGAGGGCGCCGAAGCCGTTCGCCTTGGAGACGATCGGCGGGTTGGAGAGACTGCCGGGCGCAGGCGGCTGCGTGTCGAAGACCTGGAGGCGGTCGCCGACGCCGCCGGGGCCGAAGGTGAACGTCGGCGTCACGCCGGTCGGCAGCGGCCGCTGGGTGATGGTGACGTCGCCGGCGTCGTTCTGCCCCGCCCGGCGCGTGCCGGACGGCGCGTTGTCGAACCAGAGGACCGAGCCGGTGAAGCCGGCGTAGGCGTCGAAGGCGGAGGCGACGACCTGGCGGGCGCCGGGGACCTGCACGAGGCTGCCGAGGGTGATTTCCTGGTGGCCGAAGCTGTTGGCGTTGCCCGCGGTGCTCGTGTCGCGGAGGACCTGGTCGTTGAAGTAGAACTCGCCGCCGCCCGGCCCGGCGCCGGTGTTGGCGCCGCCGGACGTGACGCCGCCGACGGTGCCGTTGTTCTCGATCGTCCAGGTGCCGTCGGCGTTGCCGCCGGCGCGCAGCGTGTCGCCGGCCGAGATGACGGTGTAGCGCGTGGGGTCGTTGGGGTCGAGGCTGCCGGCGAAGTAGCCGCCCTGGTCGCCCATGCGGTCGCGGAAGCCGAGGATCATGTCGCCGTTGTCGAAGGCGATGTCGCTGAGGACCGGCTGCGGGTAGACGGGCAACTCGGGGAACTGCTGCCCCGGCTGGGCCGAAAATCCGCTCGTCCACGGCAGCCAGTCGGCGCGCGGGTCGGTCGGCGCCGGGGCGGTCCCCTGAATGTCGCCGCTGCCGCGCGGGTACTTCAGCGAAAACTCCAGCACGGGAGTGGCGCCGAACTGCCGCGTCGTCGGATTGAACGAGTAGACGTAAGCGCGAAGGCGGTTTTGCGCCGCCGGGATGCCGAGGGCCACGGCGTCGGTCTGCGCCGAGTAGACGCTGCCGACGTAGACGACGCCGTCCTTGATTCCCAGGCCGAAGGGGCGGATGTCGCCGGGGTTGTTGAAGTTGCGCGCGTCGTTGGCCGTCGTCAGCGGCACCGCGACGCGCTGGACGGTGCCGGCGAGGTCCAGGCCGCCGGCCGCCGTCAGCGGCACGACGATCAGCTCGCGCGTGTTGAGGTTGACCGTGTAGAGCGAGCGGCCGTCCTCGGAGATTTTCAGGTCGCCCAAGGCGGCCTTGCCGACCTGGTCGATGGAGTTGACGTCGCGGAACCACGGGCTGCCGCCGCCGTTGACCTGGTTGGGGTCGTAGGTGCCGTTCGCGGTCGGGTGCGGGTCGGCGCCCGTGGCGAAGGCGGCGCCGAGGGCGTTCAGGTCGATCAGCGTCGTGACGGTCGGCGGATTCGTCTTGAGGTCGATTTTGTAGATGGCGCCGCTGCCGCCGGGGCCGAAGCCGACGAGCCGGCGCATCAGGGTGGCGGCGTAGACGATTTTGGCGTCGCGCTGGTACGCCAGGCCGTAGACGCTGCCGACCTGGTTGGCGGTCGCGAGGGTGGTGTGCGTCGTCAGCACGCCGCGCGCGGCGTCGGGGATGCTGATGATGGCGGGGGCGGTGTTCGGCGTGCCGTCGGCGTTGCGCAGCTGGTTGCCCGTGGTGAAGCACGAGGCGATCAGGCGCAGGTCGGCCAGCGTCGCGTCTTTAGTGCTGAAGTCGGCGGGGTTGTTGACGCCCATGCTGGCCGTCGCCGAGCCGCCCGACGTGTCGACGAACTGGACCGAAGTGCCCGACTGCGGGCCGAAGGCGCCGGGCTGCAAGTAGCTCGGCAGGCCGGTGAACTCGACGCGCAACTTGGTGGTCGCGCCGGGGATGGCCAGGGCGTACTGGCCGAGGGTCGCCGCCGTGGCGCTGGTCGTCGCGCTGGCGACGGCGACGTTGTTCGGGTCGAAGGCGGTGACGGTAATCCCGCCGACGCCGGGTTCGCGGGCGTCCTGCCGGCCGTTGGCGTTGTAGTCGCGGAAGACGAACCCGCTGACGGTGCCCGTCGGCAGGAAGCGCGTCTCCAGCGACTCGACCTGCATCGGGCTCCGCCGCGCGGCGGACGCCTCGGGCAGTCGCCCCCGGCGCCGGGTCCATCGCTTCAAGGACTGGTAGAACGAATCGCCGGACATGGGGGCACCCTCTCCGCGAGAAAAGATGGCGCCTCGTCAGGGCAGGGTCGCGGGAGTCGAGGCGCGTAGGAAGGTCGCCTTCGTGGCGGGAATCGGCCAAACGTAGCTCACGTTCGGACCGTCGTCAAATGGG
>JBBROG010000442.1:0-3841 GCA_038229635.1 Gemmatales bacterium | reverse complement strand
TGAACCGGTTGGCCTTGTCCTTGTTGCGGGGCGATCCAAGCAAAGGGTCGTTGAAAGTCAAACGGAAGCGGGCGGGGAGGAACATTCGGTACTTGGCACAACTCCTTGGGTTTTCAAGCAATTGAAGTGCGTTTGCCGTGCGGCGCCGGCCAGGTCGGCCATAATCAGGTGCGCGTGGGCGACGACGTTCGGCTCGAAACACCAGACGGCCAGGGCAAGCAAGCCGCCGGCGCGCCCGCCCAGCGTGGCCGCCCAGCGGTAGACCAGCAGCGCCCCGAGGAGGGACCAAACCAGTCCGGCGAGGCGCGCCGCCACGACGAACGTGTGATAGCGCTCCTTGTTGGCCCGCGCGAAGAAATCGCCGATGTCCCATTCGGGACGATGACCCGGGGCGGCGGTGAGGCGGATCATGTCCGTGTCGGGCCGCATCAGGGCGACGGGCAGCGCCGCGAGAATTTTGGGGAGCGGGGGGTTGACGTTGTACAGGCCATACTCCCCCCAGTTCAGGTAGGCGAGTCCGGCCGTCAGGTTGCCGACCTCATCGACGGTCACGAAATCCTCGACCGCGCAGTGAATCACGAGCAAGGCGTGCGCGGACAGCAGCAGGGCGATCAGGAGCTTGTGGTATTTCGTGGCGCTGGCCCCCGGTTAAGCCCGATCACGGCCCGTCGACGACCTCGCCCCCGGCCGGGGACATCAGGGCCGCGACGGTGTCCCGAGGAGTGCCGTAGGCGAGGGGCCGAACGCCTCCGTCCGCGAAGAGGAAGTGCGCGCCGGCGGCATGAGCGGACCCCCAATTCTGTTTGAACTTGTTGCCGGGCTTGTCCCGCAAGATCGCGAAGCCCGTGCGTGTAGTCCCCCTCGACCCGCCGACGAAGAACGATTCATCCCAGAACCAACTCTCCGGCGTCTGCACGAGCGGGTCGACCGCTTTTTCCCCGACGAGGACGGTGTTCGAGGTGCCGTCGGTCAGGTTCGCGGTGGAGAGGCAGCGGGCACCGCCGGCGGCTAAAAGGGGGAAAATTTGTCCGTTGCCGGCGTAGTCCGTCTTGGCCCAGGCCCAACCGCCGGTGACATAGGCTCCGTAGGCGTCGCGCTCGACGACGGCGAACGCCAGGGCCGAACGCCGCGAAGGGCAAACGTAGCCCGCGACCGCGACCCGCCACTCTCGTTCCCGGTACATGGCGTCCTGTTCGAGAAACGGGAGGATCGCGTAGAGCCACGAACCGGGCTGGTAGGCCGGCGCCTTGCCCGGCGCGCCGACGCCGAAACGGTAGGTCCGCCCGCTGCGAAGATCGGTCGTCGAGACAACGACCGCGGCCCCGGAAACCGAGGGAATCGTCTGTTTCCCGTCCCAGCCGCCGTTGGCGGGATACACGCCGTAGACGTCGTGGTGATGGGTGAGGCCGAGCCCGAGTTGGCGCATCTGCTGGGCACAGCGCGAACGACTGGCGCTCTCGCGGACCTTCTGGACCGCGGGCACGATCAGCCCGACCAGAACCGTGACAATGGCGATCACGACCAGCAACTCGACCAGCGTGAACGCACCCGATCTCTCTTTTGACCGACCACTCATGACACTCCTCCTCGGCACCCGCGCGAAAACTGACTGTCAGAGATCTTCCGCGCGGTATTCCTCCGGTAAGAGATGTCCGGTGGGACGCAGGAGGCGAGGGAGCGGGCCAATGGAATTCCTCTCCCTCACCTCGGTCACATCCGCGGAGGAAAGCGCCTCTACCCCCCCGAGGGTGTTTTGCCGTTGCACTGCGTGTTGAAGGTTTTGTTGGTCTGGTTGGTGGTATACTCGGTCACTTTGCCGCTGACTGGCTTGGGATTCACGCCGGTTCCCGCACAGTCAGATGTCCCACTACATTCAATATAATACCCAGCGGTAGGTGGATCAACGATTGTTCCACCTATGGAAACCAGGCCGTAGAGCGGAGCCGCGTAGACGGTTGAGTAAGCCTTGGTCACGTCCTTCGCGTCGTCTGGAATCACACAGTTCTTGTTCCGGAGGTCGCTGACGCCATTTTGCGTGTAGGCGACTTCGGTGCATTGCTGGGTTTGGCAGTTGGGATCCACCGCACGCGACATCGACACATGCATCGCGCAGAGGCAGACCAGCAGAAGCAGGCCCGCCACGGAACGACAACTTCTCACCGACATGATTCGACCTCCTGATTGGAGAGGAATTGGGAGAAATCCGAGGGACAAATCATCAGGGATTCGATCCGGCGCGACGACGTCGCCAGACCAAAGCCGTGACGAGGACGACAGCAGCGCCAAGACCGACCCAGGCGAGAATACCGACCCAACCTCTTGGGGAAGGGCGGTCGCCTACAGGACCCAGGGTCCCGTCCTCCATGACCCCGTAGGGAGTGTTCTTCGGGACGGAGAACGCGACGGTGCCCGGCTCGAGAGATTTCTCGAAGCGATCGGCCGACAAGGGCGCGTTGATTTCCATCTTCTCCACGACATATTTATGCCGGCTGAAGGTCTTGCCCCCTCTGTTATATTCCGTGTACGTCCACTCCGCAGGGACGAGGACGTCGTCACGGGTCGTATAGCGAATGTCCTGCTGCCACCGCACGTCGTTTCCCGACCTGGCTTTACAGAAAAGGATGGGATACGGGGGCTGGACCCCGACCCAGTATTCGCGCACGGCTTTCGGGTTATCTTGTTCTTGAATGGTCAAGATCATGCATGGCTGCCCTTCCCACTGCGCCTCGCCCCTGTGCGAAAAGCGTGAGGGCTCCGCCAGGTGTTTCATCCTGTCCGGCAGGGGATATTCGCCGCTCACGCCCCCGGCCGTCCAAAGGAGCGGGAGGTCGGTGAAAGAAAGGAGAAACGCATGAGAAGCCTGTTCGTACAGCGTTACGTCAGGCGCAAGGCCTCCCTGGCGGCTCTTCTCGGGGTATGTATCCCGAGGACGAAACAGCCTGTACTTCCCGTCCTTCAGGAGATGAAGGGCGTACTCGTGCGCCAACTCACTATCGTCGCCCCTGTCATAGGGTCTCGTGACCTTGTACTCTTTTCGCACGCGGGCGCTCGCAAAATCGATCTCCCAGGAGATGGGTTCGTTGGTCAGGCGCATGTCCTCGCCGGGACTCGGCTCGTTCTTCGCCTCAGCGCCCTTCTCGGGAGTAAAACGTGTGGACAGGTATCCCTTGGGATAGAACGATTCCACCTTCGCCGAGCAGACGAGGGTGTTCACCCGGGCTTGTCTTTTCTTCCACTCCGCCACGACGGCGCGAATTTTGTCCTGTTGGCCTCCTTGCGCCCCGACAAGGCCAGGCCGGGACACGAGGCTCGTCAGAGCGATCAGGGCAATCAGTCCGATTCGGCGTGACATGGCACCGTCTCCGAGCCCTACGTCCTCTCGTCCCCAACCGCCACACTCCGACGTGACTCAGGGCGCGACGCCGTACCAGCGCACGCGAAACGCGCCTTCACTTCGCGCTCCCGCTTCGGAGACAACTCGAAGGACTCCGCTGCTATCGCCGAGCCCGGTGCGGTCTGCCGGCCGTTCGACCTCGACCCGCCACCCCTTCCCGTCCCGCCGCGCGGCTGTGACTTTCAGCAGCGGGTCGGCGGGAAGGACATCGACGGTGCGGATCGCTTCTTCGTCCCGCGCGACGACCGTAAAGGCTCCGCGCGCGACAGTCCCGACACTCAGAGCTAGTCCGGAAAGGCCCTTCTCCCTATAAGGCGAGGGGCGGGACGAAATTTACCCGCCCCTTGGCTTCTTCGGCTTAATCGTAATGTCGTACTTCGGTAGCGTTGCCGACCGCCCCAGGCGAGCGTTATAGACTTTCATCTCTTTCGCCGGGACCCGAACCTT
>JBBROG010000441.1:0-3851 GCA_038229635.1 Gemmatales bacterium | reverse complement strand
GGGGGTGAGGGGTTTTTCCGGGGCGCCAAGGCACCCCTCACCCCAACCCCTCTCCCCTGAGTACAGGGGCGAGGGGCTTACGGTCCCTTAGCAAAAGGCGCGCCAAAGGAGAAGCCGTCGTCAGCGCGGCTTCAGGGCCTTGTCCGCGATGTCCTTGCGGTAATGGACTCCCTGGAAGTGGATTTTCGCCACCGCCTCGTAGGCGTTGCGCTTCGCCTCCAGGAGGGTGTCGCCGAGCGCCGTGACGCCCAGGACGCGGCCGCCGTCGGTGACGACGAGGTCTCTCTCACGCTTCGCGCCGGCGTGGAATACCTTCACGTTCGGCAGCTTCGCCGCCTCGGCGAGGCCGGTGATGACCTTGCCCTTTTGGTAGCTCCCCGGGTAGCCGCCGCTGGCCATGACAACGCACACCGCCGGGCGCGGGTCCCACGCCAATTGGCCCTCGGGAAAATCGCCGAGGCGGTCGTCGACGACCGCCTCCAGCAGGTCGAGCAGGTCGGTCTTGAGGCGGAGCAGTAGCGGCTGCGTTTCCGGGTCGCCGAAGCGGCAGTTGAACTCCAGGACGCGCGGCCCCTGGTTGGTCAGCATCAGCCCCGCGTAGAGGACGCCGCGGAACGGGCGGCGGCCGCGCTTCAGGGCGTGGACCGTCGGCACCAGGACCGTCTCCTCCACGCTCGCCATCAGCTCGGGCGTGCCGAGCGGCGCCGGGCAGTAGGCGCCCATGCCGCCGGTGTTCGGCCCCAGGTCGCCGTCGAGCGCCGCCTTGTGGTCCTGCGTCGGCTGCAACGGGACGATCGTCCGCCCCGACACCAGCGCCAGCAGACTCAGCTCCTCGCCCTCCATGCGCTTCTCGACGACGACGCGGCGGCCGGCGGTGCGGCCGAACTCGTCGCGGACCATGATGCGCTCGACGGCGGCCAGCGCCTCCTCGGTCGAGGAACAGACGATGACGCCCTTGCCGGCGGCGAGGCCGTCGGCCTTGACGACGACGGGGTACTCGCGCGTCTCGACGTAGTGCCGCGCCGGGTCGGGGTGGTCGAAGATGCGGAACTCGGCCGTCGGCACGTCGGCACCGCGCATGAGCGCCTTGGAGAACGCCTTGCTCGCCTCCAGCTGCGCCGCGTCCTTGGACGGGCCGAAAACGCGCAACCCGGCCTTTTGGAAGACGCCCGTCAGGCCGTTCGCCAAGGGCTCCTCGGGGCCGATGACCGTAAGCCCGATGCCCTCCTGTTTGGCGAAGCGGACGAGGGCGTCGAAGTCGTTCACGCCGGACTCGATGGGGACGTTGACGCCGTCCTCGGCGGTGCCGGCGTTGCCGGGGGCGCAGAAGACGCGCTCGACGCGCGGCGATTGGGCCAGCTTCCAGACGAGGGCGTGTTCGCGCCCCCCTTTGCCGATGACGAGGACCTTCATGCGACTGCTCCTCCGCGCGACGACAGAATTATTCTATCAACGGAGGAGTCGCTCGCGGCCTAGCGCTCGCGGAGCACCGCGAACAGTTCCCGCAGGTTGCGGCGGTTCTGTCCCAGGTCGAGGGTGCCGACGCGGCTTTTGCTGCGCGCGCGAACGCGCGTCCCCTCCGCCGTCGGCTCCAGGCGGATCGTCACGTCGTCGACGAAGCCCCACAGGCTCGTGCGGCGCGTGGCGGTCAGCACGCCGTCGGCGGCGGCGACCGACTCGACGCGCCAGAGCGGCAACGACCGCAGCGCCGCCTCGACGCGCGACAGCGCCTCGGGGACGGGGGCGGTCAGTTCGAGCGGGCCGGGGTCGGCGTCCGCGTCGTCGGTGTCGGCCCAGTTGCGCAGCCAGCGAGGACGGTTCATGAAGTTACGACGGTCTCGATCTGCTCCACCGACACGGAGGCGCGCGGGTGTCCGGCGCAGCAGTCGCTCGCGATGAGGCGCTGGTAACGCTCGTGCAGGGCGCGGACCTCGTCCTCGCTCAGGTCTTCCACGTTGATGAGGCTGTTGCTCGCGCCCTTCAAGGCGCCAATGATCTCGTTCAGCTTCAGCTGCATCGCCAGCGTATCCTTGTTCTGGGACCGCTGAATGAGGAAGACCATCAGGAAGGTGATGATCGAGGTAATGGTGTTCATCACCAATTGCCAGGTGTCGTTGAAGGCCGGGCGGACGAACGGCCCCCAGGCGAGCCAGACGGCGAGGGCCACCAGGGACAACAGAAACGCCCAGCTGCTGCCGGTCCAGCGCGTGGCCTGCTGCGAAAACTTCTCCATGAGACAGCGGAAGCGGGCCAGAAGGTGGCCCTGGGGTTGGTTGATATTGTGGTCGGACATGCTCGATTCCTCTCTCTGTCGCCTCGCCGGAAGGTGGCAGAGCTTGATGCAAACGGCGTGCCGTTGACGCGGCCGGCCAGGCACGGGACGGTCGAGCCCCGCGCCCCGGCCGGTCGGCTCACGCCATGCCGACGTCCTTCTTGACCTTCGCGTACCAGTTGTTGAACAGCCCCGTCTTGACCTTGTAGCTGTTGTCCTCGATGATCTCGATGACCATTTTCTTGCACTGCACGTCGTTCTTCTTGCCCTGGCAGCGCTTCTTGAGTTGGGTGACGCTGTCGTTGAACTCCTTCTCGCTGACGACGCCGTCGTTGTTCGCGAAGGTGTCGATCAGGTCCTTGATCTCGTTGAGCACGCGGCTTTCCAGGACGTAGCCCTGCGACTCGCACACCTGGGCGAGGGCGCTGCGGGCCGAGTCGACCGTGATGTTCTGCTGGATGGCGATTTGCAGGATCTCGCGCTCCTCGTTGCGGTCGATGTACTTGTCGTCGTAGGCGCGCAGCTTGACCTCTTCCACGAACCGCTTTTTCACTTCGTCGAGATGCATGGGTTATCTTCCTCGGGGCGACCGAATGGGACGGGCCGTACAGGGGGGAGACCGCCTGTCGCCGCGGCAGATGGTTCCCTGACGTTATTCGACCGAATGAGCCGACTATTTTTCGGGACCAGCGCGATTATAGCCCGTTCGCCGCGGCGGTCAATGAAACGACGCCGCCCCGGCCGTAAGCCGGGGCGGCGTCGCGGTGGCCCCTGTCGTGTGTCACTCAGACGTGCGAGGCGACGGTCCGGTCACTTCTCGAGGATCTTGGGCAGATCGCTCAGAACCCTCTCGATCTTCGTGTCGGTCAGCTCGCCCTTCTTGAAGGCGTGGTTGACCTTGACGGTCTTGTTGACGTACATGACGACGGTCACGTCGGCGTCCTTGGCGATGTCGTAGCCACGGGGACCCGACGGGTTCTCGATCGTGAGGGCGGTGTTCTTGAGGCCCTGCTTGTCGGCCATCGACTTGAGCTTGTCTTTGAGGCCCTCGTCGTCCGAGCAGACGACGACGAAGCTGCCCATCCGCTTGGCCTTGACGTTCGCCTCTTCCACCTTCTTGACCAGACTGGTCAAGGAGTCGTTGATCTCGCGCGCGAAGATCATCACGACTGGCTTGGCGCCGTTCGCTCAGACCAAGCACTGCTTCTTGCCGGCGAACTTGCCCGTGACGCTCTCGGGCTCGAAGACGCCGACGGAGTCCCCCACCTGGGGACCCGACGTGAGGTCCGCGGCGAAGGCGCTGCCTACAAGCAGCACCAGCGCCAGGGACGCTCCTGTAACGTAGGTCTTTCTCATCGCGTAACAAACCTCCCTAGGATCAGACGTAAGGTGACAGGGGCCACCTAGGGGACCAGAAGACTGGTCTAGCTCGTTAGACGCTGGGGGACAGAGGCGCATTCGATTTTTCCCCCGCTTGCCCGCCGCTTGCGGCTTCGCACTCGCGCCGCCGAGGCGCGAGTGCGAAGCCGCAAGCGGCCGCGCGTCACGCCTCGACGAGCAGCTGCGGCACCTTCTCGCG
>JBBROG010000440.1:0-3877 GCA_038229635.1 Gemmatales bacterium | reverse complement strand
CAAATAACAACACGTCCCCAGATGTATTCCCCGGGTTTCGCGAGTACGCTCCACCCGGGGCTACGATCCGTCACCCGCTACGCGGGTTCAACGAACGATCCTGGCCCCGGATGGCATCCCCGGGTTGCGCTTCCCCCGCTGCGCGGGTTGCGCTCCACCCGGGGCTACGATCCGCCGCCCGCTCCGCGGGCTAAGACAGACACCGCTGTCTCAACACGAACCGGGAGAAACGACCGTATTATGTTGACGAACCTTCGATCCCACGCCGCGGCCTTCGCCGTACTCGCCGCCGCCGCGACGGCGGCGCTCGCCGACGCGCCGACGTATCAGAAGCCTCCCAAGGCCATCCTCGACATCCTCGACGCCTCGACGCCGCCGACCGTCTCGGTCAGCCCGGCGCGTGACCGCCTCCTCCTCGTGCAGACCGAACCTTCGCCGCGCATCGCCGACCTCGCCGAGCCGATGCTGCGCCTCGCCGGCCTGCGCATCAACCCGGCCAACAACGGGCCGCACACGCCGCCGCGCGTCGTCGGTCTCACGCTCCAGTCCCTCGACAAGGGCGACGCCGTCCCCGTCGCCGTGCCGTCCGGCCGCCTCGGCTTCCCGTCCTGGTCGCCCGACGGGCAGCACTTCGCCTTCGCCGTCACCGAGCCGAAGGCCGTCCGCCTCTACGTCGGCAGCGCCGCCAGCGGCGTTACGCGGCGCGTCCCGGACGTCGTCCTCAACGCCGCCCACGGCGCCCCGTTTCACTGGATGCTGGGCGGCAAGGGGCTGCTCTGCCACACCGTCGTCACCGGCCGCGGCGCGCCGCCCGAGGCGCCGCGCGTCCCGCCCGGACCGCGCGTCCAGGAGGGCAGCGGCAAGGCGTCGCCGGCCCGCACCTTGCAGGATCTCCTGCAAAATCCGCACGACGAAGACCTGTTCGACTATTACGCCACGTCACAGCTCGTCCACGTCGATCTTGTCACCAACAAGACGACGCCCCTGGGACAGCCCGGCGTCCTCGGCGGCGTCGCGCCGTCGCCGTGCGGCCGCTTCGTCCTCGTCACGCGCACGCACCGCCCTTACTCGTACCTGCTCGCGGCCGGCTCCTTCCCGAAGGACGTCGAGGTGTGGGACCGCGAGGGCAAGGTCGTCCTGAAGGTCGCCAGCCTGCCGCTCGCCGACGGCGTCCCCATCGAGGGCGTGCCGACCGGCCCGCGCGACGTCCACTGGGTGCCGACCGAGTCGTCGACGCTCGTCTGGGCCGAGGCGCTCGACGGCGGCGACCCGAGGAAGAAGGTGCCGTTCCGCGACGAGATCAAAACGCACGACGTCGGCGGCAAGCCGACGACTATCGCCAGGACCGAACACCGCTTCACGGGTCTGCTGTTCGGGCCGAAAGGGTCGCCCGCCCTGCTGTCCGACTACGACCGCGACCACCGCCGCCGCCGCACCTTCCTCGTCGACCTGCTCGAACCCGGCGCCGCCCCGCGCCTGGTCTGGGACCGCTCCACGCAAGACCGCTATAACGACTCCGGCACGCCCCTGATGCGCGTCCTGCCGACCGGCCACGCGATCCTCTGGGAGAACGACGGACACCTTTTCCTCGCCGGCGCCGGCGCCACGCCGGCGGGCGAGCGGCCCTTTCTCGACCGTCTCGACCTGAAAACGCTCAAAACGGAGCGGCTGTGGCGCTGCGGTGAGAAGAGTTACGAGAACGTCGTCGCCCTGTTGTCCGACGACGGCTCGCGCTTCCTGACGCGGTGCGAGACGCCCGACGACCCGCCGAATTACTTCGTCCACGCCGGCGCGGGCGAGGCCAAGGCCCTGACGGCGTTCACGGACCCGGCGCCGCAGCTGCGCGGCGTCAAGAAGCAACTCGTCACCTACAAGCGCGCCGACGGCGTGCCGCTGTCGATGACGCTCTACCTGCCGGCCGACCACAAGGAGGGGCAGCGGCTGCCGGCGTTCCTCTGGGCCTACCCGCTGGAGTTCACCGACGCGCGGGTCGCCGGGCAGGTGGCGGGTTCGCCGTACCACTTCACCCGGCCGGCGGGCACGTCGCACCTGTTCCTCTTGACGCAGGGCTACGCCGTCCTCGACGGGGCGACCATGCCGGTCGTCGGCGATCCCGAAAAGGCGAATGACACCTTTGTCGAGCAAATCGTCGCCAGCGCCAAGGCGGCCATCGACAAGGCGGACGCGATGGGGGTCATCGACCCGAAGCGCGTCGGCGTGGGCGGGCACAGCTACGGGGCGTTCATGACGGCGAACTTGCTGGCGAACTGCGACCTGTTCCGCGCCGGCATCGCCCGCAGCGGGGCCTACAACCGCACCCTGACGCCGTTCGGCTTCCAGTCGGAGCGGCGGACCATCTGGGAGGCGCCGGAGACGTACCTGAAGATGTCGCCGTTCCTGAACGCGCACAAGATCAAGGCGCCGCTGTTGCTCATCCACGGCGAGGCGGACAACAACCCCGGCACGTTCCCGGTGCAGAGCGAGCGTATGTACCAGGCGGTCAAGGGCAACGGCGGCACGGTGCGCTTCGTGTCGCTGCCCTACGAGTCGCACGGCTACAGCGCCCGCGAGTCGGTGGAGCACACGCTATACGAGATGGTGGCGTGGCTGGATCGGTACGTGAAGAAGGCGGAGTGAATCGGACCCCGAGCCGCTCGCGGTTTCGCGCCGGTCGCGAAGCCGCGAGCGGCGTACCCGCCCGGCGAATCACATCGAAAGTGACCGTTTTGAAAGGGAGTCAGCCCGCGAGTCGCTGGGCGGCCTCTTCCAGAGGCGCGTAATCTGTGCCTGGGGATCGCCCGCAGGCTGCGCCCAGCACGACAGGAGTGACCCATGAGGCCCGTAGGCAGCGCGTCAGAACTGGAACGGCGGCGGATTCGAGCGGTCGAACTGGTCGATCAAGGGGAGTCACCCAGTCTGGTCGCCCGCATCCTCGGCGTTCACGAGACGTCCGTTCATCTCTGGCGGCGACAGGCCCGGCAGGAAGGAGGTTTGGCGGCGAAGCCGGCTGAGGGGCCGAAGCCGCGACTGTCGGACGGACAACTCGGTGAACTGGAGCAACTACTGCTCCAGGGCGCAACGGCGCACGGGTGGGTGAACAACCTCTGGACCGCAGGCCGAGTGACGAGCATGATCCAGCGCCACTTTGGCGTCCGGTTCCACCCCGAACACGTCCGCCGAATGCTGAACCGCCGGCTGAACTGGTCGAGCCAGCGGCCACAGCGGCAGCACCCGGACGGCAACGACGCGGCCATCGCGCTGTGGGTCGAAGAGGAGTTGCCGAGGATACGCAGCGCGGCGGCGAGCAGAATGGCTCACCTTGCTTTCGTGGACGAAACCGGGTTCATGCTCAACCCTCTGGTGCGGCGCACCTTCGCACCCCGTGGGAAAACGCCCGTGAACCGTGTCGCCGACCCGCACGCCCGCATCTCGGTAATCGGCGCGATCATGGTGGACTCCAAGCGCGAGCGCGTCGGCCTGGTCTACAACATGCTGGGCGACAACGCCAACTTCCGCGGACTGGGGATCGCCTACTTCGTCCGGACACTCCTGGCGGAAATCGGTGGCCCGGTCACGATCCTCTGGGACCGGATCACCATCCACTCTTGCGACGAGGTGGAGCAGTGCCTCAAGGGAGTCTCCGGTGTGGTGGTTGTGGAATTCCCCAGGAAAAGTGGACACCGGGTTAACGGTTATTCGGGTTGCTCATACGCCGCAGGGCTGACGTAGCCCAGGAACGAGTGGAGCCGCTGGTTGTTGTAGAACACCTCGATGTACTCGAAGATCGCCGCCCTCGCCTCCTGCCTCGTGGTGAAGTCCGCGTCGTGGACCAGTTCCTTCTTCAGGCTCGCGAAAAAGGATTCCATCGGCGCGTTGT
>JBBROG010000439.1:0-3915 GCA_038229635.1 Gemmatales bacterium | reverse complement strand
TGTCCCGGCTGCTTCGTCGCCAGGAACGTCTGCACGCGCTCCTTGAGCCGCTCCGTGTGTTCCTGGTCGATGCCGAACAGGCGATTGAACTCGACGACGAAGTCGGCGAAGCGCCACGCATCGTGATCGAAGACGGCGATGTTGCCGCTGGTCATGTAGGCGACGTGGACGTTGTGCTTCTGCTCGACGAGGCGGATCAAGGTGCCGCCCATGCTGATGACGTCGTCGTCGGGGTGCGGGCTGAATACGAGACAACACCCGTTTAGCCGCGAGCGTTCCGCGAGCGTTGAGGCCTCAGCGCTCGCCGGAGTCTCGCGGCTAAACGAGGGAACGCCCGGCTGCGTACAGATCGTCGCCATCATCTCGTCGAAGACGCGCCGGCCGAGCCGATGCGCCGGGCCGTGTTCGCGCAGCATCTCGTAAAGTTCGTGGTCGCGAAAATCGTCGTCGGAGAGTTTGAGGAGCGCTTTCTCGACCTTCAGGCTGAGCCAGATGACGGCCTTGCGGATGAGGGCGGGCGTCCAGTCGGCGGGGCCGACGGTCCACGGCCGGGAGACGGACGACAGGTCGCCGGCGGCGGCTCGGTCGAGCAGAAAGGTGGCGTCGGGGTGCTGCTGAAGGAAGCTGGCCGTCACCGAATCCGTGCCCGGTTCCTCAACGGCCCGGCGGACGATGCGCGCCTTGTGTTCGCCGAACGCCATCAGCACAACCTTGCGGGCGTCGAGGATGGTGCCGACGCCCATCGTGATCGCGCGGTGCGGGACGTTGTCCTCGCTGAAGAAACTGCTGGCGGCGTCGCGGCGCGTCACCGGATCGAGCGTCACCATGCGCGTGCGGCTGTGGCGCGTCGAGCCGGGTTCGTTGAAGCCGATGTGGCCGCTGCGGCCGATGCCGAGGACTTGCAGATCGATGCCGCCGGCCCGGCGGATCTTCTGCTCGTAGCGCAGGCACCACTCCTCGGCGTCCTCGGGTTTGAGGGTGCCGTCGGGGATGTTGAGGTTGTGCGGCGCGATGTTGACGTGGTTGAAAAAGGTTTCGCGCATCCAGCGGTTGTAGCTCTGGGCGTCGTCCGGACGCATCGGGAAGTATTCGTCGAGGTTGAAGGTGATGACTCTGCCGAAGTCGAGGCCCGCGTCTTGGTGCAGGCGGATGAGTTCGCGGTAGAGGCCGACGGGCGTCGAGCCGGTCGGCAAGCCGAGGACGGTGGGCCGACCGGCCGAGTTATTCTGGCGGATGAGGCTCTCGATCATCAGGGCGACGTGCCGCGCCGCCTGGCCGCTGGTGGGGAAGACCAGCGTCGGAACCTTCGTGTTGGGGACGTAGTGGGAGGACATGGCAAGGCCAGGGGTCAGGGGTCAGGGGGTTTGGAGTTAGTGTACGGCCGGCGCGCCGGCGCGCCTACTCCTTCGTCGGTCGATAGTGCCAAACGGAAGCCGGCGCGCGGCGGGGACGCTGTGCGCATACAGTGGGAATCGGCGCGCCGCCAGGCCCAACCATCCGATTTACCGAACAAACTCCCCATCAGCCGGAGCGTCCGCAGCCGTGACCGGACGATTGTGGGGCGCGGCGCCGCAACAACTACCAAACGAACCCAGTGCAACCGCACCAACCAGAGCCAGCTGTCCCATTTACCAAACGAACCCGAAGTGATCCTGTGTACCCGCGCCGGAACGGCAGGCGTGGCCCTGCTGAGCCAATTACCAAACGAACTCCGCGCGGCCGTGCGTGTTCGGAGAGCGACCGTCACCTGAGCGCGGACCGGTAGCGCGGTTGGGCGTGACGCACCGCCCGGAGACTACCAGAGAACAGCGGTTGGTAAGAGGGCAGCACGTCGGAAAAAGTGTGTCCTGCTCTCACGTCGCAGTCGTCGGCTGCGGCTCTTGTGTGCCCTGGCGCCGGGCGGTACACTGCACGGATTCTCGCCCGGACAGAACGGGGGCAGCGACGACCATGCACGAGACGCTTACTATCCCGGCGACTCCCTCGGCCGATCCCTCACACGTTCCGCCGCTGCGCCACGGCGAACGCCTGACGCGAGACGAATTCGAGCGCCGCTATGAAGCCATGCCGCACGTCAACAAGGCGGAACTTATCAACGGAGTCGTATCCATGCCGTCCCCAGTCCGCGCGCACGGCCGGCCCCACGGCCACCTCCACACCTGGCTGGGCGTCTACGAAGCGGCAACCCCCGGCGTGGAGGGCCACATCGACGCGACCGTCCGATTGGATCTGGGCAACGAGCCGCAGCCCGATTCAATGTTGTTCATCGACCCGGCATGTGGCGGACAAGCGCGGATCAGCGCCGACGACTACGTCGAGAACGGTCCCGAACTGGCCGCCGATATTGCCGCCAGCACGGCCGGCCTCGACCTCGGCGGCAAGCTGCTCGCCTACCAGCGCAACGGCGTGCGCGAGTACATCGTCTGGCGCGTGCCGGAACGTCTGCTCGACTGGTTCGTACTGCGTGACGGCCGCTACGAGTCGCTGGCGCCGGACGCCGCGGGGGTGTTTCGCAGCGCGGTCTTTCCGGGCCTATGGCTGGACGCGCCGGCGCTGCTGCGCGCCGACCTGACGGTGGTGCTGGCGTGTGTGCAGCGCGGCACGGCGACGCCGGAACACGCTGCATTTGCCAATCGTTTAGCCGCGCCCCGCTAGGGGAGCGCTGGCCAGCGCTCCCCTAGTATCCCGTCAATCTTCGATTGATGAGTAGTTCGCGGTCTGTATCTTGATGAATAGGCCCATCGCCTATTCCCGAGTCACGGAGCGTCGAAATGGAGAAGTACCGAGTTTCCCTGACCCCTGAGGAGCGGGCTGGGTTGGAACACCTGGTTTCGGTCGGTAAGGCAGCGGCCCGCAAACTCACTCATGCCCGCATCCTGTTGCTGGCGGACACCACGCCCGGAGGCGAATGCTCCGATGACGAGATCGTCGATGCCCTGGGGGTCGGTCTCTGTACCGTCGGCCGTGTCCGCAAGCGGCTGGTCACCGAAGGGTTCCTCTCCGCCCTGGACCACAGGCCCCAGCCTCCCCGCCCCGGCAAGATCAAGGTCAAGGGGAATGTCGAGCAGAAGTTGGTCCGTCTGGCGTGCAGTGATCCGCCTCAGGGCCGCTGCCACTGGACCCTCCAACTGCTCTGCGATGAGATGGTCGTCCTCGGCCTGGTCGAGACGATCAGCACCGAGACGGTTCGCCAGGCCCTCAAAAAAACGACATCCAGCCGTGGGTCGTCGATACCTGGTGCATCCCGCCCAAGGTCGATGCCGACTACATCTGGCGGATGGAAGACGTGATCCAGACCTACATGCTGCCCTACGACCCGCTGTACCCGGTGGTCTGCTTCGACGAGGCGTGCAAGCAACTCTTCGGCGAGGTACGCCGGCCGCTGCCGACTCGGCCGGGCAGCCCGGCCAAGCAGGACTACGAGTACGAACGCAAGGGAGTCTGCAACCAGTTGATGATGTGCGAGCCGTTGCGGGGCTGGCGGCACGTCGAGGTGAGCGAGCGGCGGACGCGGCGGGACTACGCCCGGTGCATCCGAGAACTGGTCGAGGTGCATTACCCACAGGCGAAGAAGGTCCGGTTGGTGCAGGACAACCTGAACACGCACGACGGGGCGAGCCTGTACGAGACCTTCCGCCCGGAGCAAGCCCGCCGGATCCTGGACAGGATCGAGTGGCACTACACGCCCAAGCATGGCAGTTGGGTGAACATGGCGGAGACGGAGATCCGCATCATGAACGGTCAATGCTTGGACAGGCGGGTGGAGAGCCAGGACATCATTACCAGGGAAGTGGCCGCCTGGGAGGCCAAGAGGAACGCCCAGCAGGCACGCATCCACTGGACCTTCACCCTGGCCGCTGCTCGCAGGAAACTGCGGAAACTCTACCCATCAATCGAAGATTGACGGGATACTAG
>JBBROG010000438.1:0-3917 GCA_038229635.1 Gemmatales bacterium | reverse complement strand
GTGGGATACAACCCCTTCGGGGTAGGGCCGGCGGCCTTTTACCCCGAAGGGGTTGTATCCCACAGCCGGGGGTCGCGCAGCGCACCCCCGGAACACCACGCCGGAGCGCATACGCGCGCACCCCCGGATCAACACGCTGGGGTCGCCTACATAAACTCCTCGGGATGGAGCAGCTGGCGCAGCACCTCTTTCGGCGCCTCCGCGTAGGCGTGCGGCTCCATCGTCGAGCTGGCCCGGCCCTGCGACAGGCTACGCACCTTGTCCGCGTAGTCGAACATCCGCGCCAGAGGCACCAACGCCTCGACCACGCGCAGCTTGCCGCGCGCGCTTGTGTCGAGGATCTCCGCCCGCCGCGCGTTCAGGTCCGCCGTCACCGGCCCGAAGTACTCCTCGGGCACCGTCACCTCCAGGCGCATCACCGGCTCCAGCAGCACGATGTTGTCGCGCAGCCCCTTGTGGATCGCGTCGGCGCCCGCCGCCTGGAACGCCACCTCGTTCGAGAACTGGTCGTCCTTCTCGGCGTCGACCAGCACCGCCTTGACGTCCATCACCGGGTAGCCCAGTTCGCCCGACTGGAGCGCGCCGCGCAGGCCCTGCTCCGCCATCGCCGCGAACAGGGGCGGCAGCCGGTCCGGCGGCAGCCTCACCTCGACCGTGATCGGCTGCTCCCCCTTGTGGTGCGACAGTTCCACCTTCACCTTGGCGAACAGCCCCTGCTGGCCCGCCTGGCGCACGCACTCGCCGACGATCGTGACCGGCCGCGCGATCGTCTCGCGGTAGCTGACGCGCGGCTTGCTGACGCGCACCTTCAGGCGATAATCGCGCTCCATGCGGTGCTGCTTCACCTCCAGGTGCAGCACGCCCATGCCCGTCAGGAGCGTCTGCCCCGTGTCCGCGTCGACCTTCCAGTCGAACGTCGGGTCCTCGCGCCTGAGGACGTTGAGGGTGTCGACCAGCTTCTGCTTGTCGGCCGTCGACTCCGGCTCGATCGACTGGCTGACGACGCCCTGGGCGAACAGGATCGGCTCCAGGAGGATCGGGTGTTGCGGGTCGCAAATGGTGTCGCCGGTGACGGCCTCCTTCATGCCGATGACGGCCACGATGTCGCCGGCGTAGGCCTCGGGGACCTCGGTGCGGTCGGTCGGGTCGGCGTGGGTGTAGTAGAGCTTGCTGGCGAACTCCTTGGTGTCGCGCGTGGCGTTGTACGGCCGGCTGTTGGCCTTGAGGACGCCGGAGTAGACGCGGACGTAGAACAGTTCGCCCTTGGTCGCCGCGACGATCTTGAAGACGAGGCCGCAGAACGGCTCCTTCGGGTCGGGCTTGCGCTTCTCGACCGCGTCCTTCTTCTTCGGGTGCGTGCCGGCGACGGGCGGGCGGTCGAGCGGGCTGGGCAGATACCAGCAGATGGCGTCCAGCAGCGGTTGCACGCCGACGTGCTCGCGGCCGGAGCCGCACAGCACCGGGTGGATGTGCTGGTCGAGCGTCTGACGGCGGACCGCGGCGCGAATGTTCTCGACCGGCACCTCGCGCCCTTCGAGGATCGCGCTGGTAATCAAATCGCCGTCGTCGTGTTCGGTGAGGACGTCGAAGAGCTTTTCGCGGTAGCGCCGCGCCTCGTCCTCCGACTCGGCCGGGACGGGTTCCGCCCGGATCGTCTTGCCGTCGTCGCCGTCGAAGTAGAGCGCCTTCATCTCCAGCAGGTCGATGATGCCGGCGAACGGCGTGGTGCTGTCTTTGGGGCCGCCGGCGCCGATGGGGATGTTGAGGGCGACGGGTTTGCCTTCGAGGCGGTCGCGAACCTCGTCGACGGCGTTGGCGAAGTTGGCGCCGACGACGTCCATCTTGTTGACGAAGACGAGGCGCGGCACGGCGTACTTGTTGGCCTGGCGCCAGACGGTTTCGGACTGTGCCTCGACACCCTTCTGGGCGTCGAAGACGACGACGGCGCCGTCGAGGACGCGCAGCGAGCGCTCGACCTCGGCGGTGAAGTCGACGTGCCCCGGCGTGTCGATGAGGTTGATCGTGCAGTCCCGCCACTCAAACGGGATGCAGGCGCTGTAGATGGTGATGCCGCGCTCCTGCTCCTCGGGGTTCCAGTCGGTCTCGGTGGTGCCGGCGTCGACGGAGCCGAGCTTGTGCTTGGCGCCGGCGTAGTAGAGCAGGTGTTCGGTGGTGGTCGTTTTGCCCGCGTCGATGTGGGCGATGACGCCCATGTTGCGGAACTGGCTCAGGTCGGGCGCTGCGTCTTTGGCGGCCATCGGAATAGCTCTTAGCTGTTAGCTGTTAGCTCTTGGCTCCCAAGTCAGCCCGAAGGTACGCACCCTGGGCAATTCTCGCATGTCGGTCATTCTACCAACGCTCAGCGGTCAGTACCCCGCGCTCGCGAGCGCGGGGTACTGACCGCTGACGGCTAATAGCTAACAGCTAACAGCTAAGAGCCTTTTGCGTCTTACCAGGCGAAGTGGGCGAAGGCCTTGTTGGAGTCGGCCATCTTGATGGTGTTCTCGCGCTTGGTCATCGCCTCGCCCTCGCGGCGGTAGGCGGCCATGAGCTCGTCGGCGAGGCGGAGGAACATCGGTCGGCCGCTCTTGGCGCGCGAGGCGTTGATGATCCAGCGGATGGCGAGGCTCTGCTGGCGCGTGCGGTTGACCTGCATCGGCACCTGGTAGGTGGCCCCGCCGACGCGCTTGGAGCGGACCTCGACGGTCGGCTTGACGAACTCGACGGCCTGGGTGAAGACGTCGATCGGCTCGGCGTCGGGCATGCGCTTCTTGATCTGGTCGAGGGCGCCGTAGAAGACGCGCTGCGCGGTCGCCTTCTTGCCCTGGATCATGAGGCAGTTAATGAACTTGCTGGCGAGCTTGGAGCCGTGGCGCGGGTCGGGCTTGAGGGTTTCGGCGCTGGCGGTTCGCTTTCCCATGGTCGGTGTGATCCTGTCAGTCTCGTGCCTAGTTGAGGGATGGTTCGAGGGTCCGTTGCGGGGTCCGGGACGGCTCCGCGGCGTGGACCGTGCCGTAGGGGTCGAAGCAGACCCGGCTGAGGCCGTGACAGTCGGGGCATGGGACGCTGACAGCCATGAAGAGCCGCGTCAGATCCTTGCCGCGCGTCGGGCCGCTGCAGTGGACGGTGACGGCAATCGGCTGGCCACAGTGACAGCAGGCGAAATCGAGCGTCAGTCGCAGATCCATCATGGTCGCTCTGCACTCCGCGGGTGGAAACGGGAGTGCGCCGGCCGCGGCGCCATTGCCGGAAGTCCCCCGAGCCAGTCAGCCCGAGGCGCGGCCGGTTCCATCCTCCCACCCTGCCTTGGGTTTCCGGAACGCGGACGGTCACTTGCCTTCGCGCTTGGCCCCGTACTTGGAGCGGGCCTGCTTGCGGTCGGCGACGCCCTGGGAGTCGAGGACGCCGCGGACGATGTGGTAGCGCACGCCGGGGAGGTCGCGGACACGGCCGCCACGGACCAGCACGATCGAGTGTTCTTGCAGGTTGTGGCCTTCGCCGGGGATGTAGGCGGTCACCTCGATGCCGTTGGAGAGGCGGACGCGGGCCACCTTGCGGAGGGCCGAGTTCGGCTTCTTCGGCGTCATGATCTTCACCTGAAGGCAGACGCCCTTCTTCTGCGGGCAGCCCTGCATCGCCGGGTGCTTCGGCTTGCTTTTCTGCTGGACGCGCGGCTTGCGCACCAGCTGATTGATCGTCGGCATTCCCTACTCCCCGTGTCGGACACTCGGCGTCGACGCTCTCTTCGGCCCCGGACGAGGCGCGCGGGCACGACGGTCCCGGTCCGGGAAACTATTACCGTAGTGGGAGCGTGCGGGCGGGTCAAGAGGATAAACCGGGGCGTAACGCGCGTCGTCGCTCCGGGGGTGCGCGACGCCCGTCGTGGTCGTTCCGGGGGTGCGCGTCGTCGTTCCGGG
>JBBROG010000437.1:0-3946 GCA_038229635.1 Gemmatales bacterium | reverse complement strand
GCCAGGGACGCCGGCACCCCCGCCGTGGCGCCCTCGGTCAGCGCGGCGAGGGTCAGCATCGCGGACAGGGCGACGCCGCGCCTCGTCAGGCGCAATTGGAGGAGCCTTCGCGCCTCGGCGAGGCGGCTGGCGACGGTGCCCTCCTTCCAGCCGAGTTCACGCGCCGCCTCGGAACGACTCCTGCCCTCCAGGCAGCAGAGGACGAACGGCGCCCGGTACTTCTCCGGCAACCGCTGCAACTCCTCGTCGACGACCGTCTGCAGCTCGCGCAGCCCCGGCTCCGGCGTGACGGCGACGGGGGCGGCGGCCACTTTCTTCTCGCGGGCGAAGCGCCGGGCCATGTCCTTCCTCGCTTCCAGGGCGATGCGATAGCCGACGCGGTACAGCCAGCTGCCGACGGCGTCGGTGCGGCGGAGGTTCGGGGCGTGGCGGACGAGGGTGAGGAAGGTGGCCTGGAAGGCGTCCTCGGCGTCCTGCCAGCGCGGCAGGACGCGGCGGCAGACGCCCATGACGAGCCCGCCGTGGCGGCGCATCAACAGGGCGAAGGCGTCTTCTTCCCTGGCAAGGACGAAGCGTTGCAGCAGTTCGGCGTCGGTCGGCTCGGGGACGGCCCGCTCACCGGCGAGCCGGCGGATGTGCCGGAGGACGGGACTGGTTCGGGTCGGCGGCATCGGTTGGTCTCCCGCGGGCGAGTCGTTTCCCGGTGTGAGGGAGCCGAGCGCCGAGTTGATCGCGGAATTTTTTGCCGCTCGCGGCGACGCACCGGCCGTGCGAAGCCGCGAGCGGCCCGCGGCGCTCACTCGTCCTTCTTGACCTTCACGTCGCCGAGATCCTTCATCTCTCCCGATTTCCCCTTAATGACCTCACAGCCAAGGTCGAGGGCACCGCCCTTATTCCACGCGAGAAGAGTGTACTTCATCCCGGGAATCAGCCCCGCGATGCGGAACCGTCCGTCTTTGTCGGTGCGCGGCGTAAGGTCGTGAGGAAGCGTGCCGACGTCGAGGTCGTCGCGGTTCGCGGCGAAGGAGAGTTCCACTCCCGGCCGCGGCTCGCCGTCGTCCGTCACCAACCGCCCCGTCAGGGTGCCCCACGGTTCCAGCGTCACCGTCACTGGTCCCTTCTCGTCGTCGCGCACCCGGAACGAGCCGGCGAGTTTCTTCGCCTCGTGGAGGAGTAATACCCGGCGCTCGCGCCCCGCCACAAGGCCCTCGACGGTAAAGTCGGCGTCGGGCAGCGACTTGTTGTCCCAGACGCCGAAGGCCCAGTGACTCGCCAGCCCGTTCGCCCGCGCCCCGGCCACGGACTTGCCGTCGGGGCCGACGAGCCTGCCCGCGAGCGTTCGTCCCCGCCCCAGCGCCAGGTCGCACGTCACCGACGCCGCGCCCGGCGCCGGGTTGACCTCCACCACTCGGTGATAGTATTCGAGATTAAATTTGTCCGTATTATCCTTTATCGCCTCGGCGCCGAGGCCGATGACGTGACGGCCTTCCAGGCCGTGAGCGGCCACGACGGCGCGCCCCGGCAGGCCGACGAGGCGAAACGTCCCGTCCTCCGGGTTCACAAACAGGAAGTCGCCGCCGACCCCGCCGGGCACGTCCTTGAGATGAGGGTTATCCTTGAAGACGTGATAGCGGACCTGGGCGCGGGCCGGCTTGCCGGTCGTCGTGTCGAAGACGCGGCCGGTGATCCACACGCCGCGCTTGAGGGCGAAATCGACCGTGGCCAGCGTCCCGTCCGTGGCCGGATCGACCGATTCGAGGGCCGTGTGGTACGGCTCGCCGTCCGGCGGCTCGGCGCGCAGGAGGTGCGCTCGCGTCGGCGACAGGCCGTTGAAGCGGTAGCGCCCTTCCTTGTCGGCGACGACCGGGAAGTCGGTCGGGAAGTCGAGGACGCTGACGTCGGTGCTGGCGCGAACGATCGCGCCGGGGATCGGCCTGCCGGTGTCCTTGTCGCGGACCGTGCCGACGACCGGACGCGCCGGCGCCGCCGCGTGGACGAAGGTCGCGCCGTGCAGGGCCGCGACGTCGTCCCGGCGGCGTCGTCCTCGGTCCCGGACGGCGACCGTCTCCATAGGTCGCGTCGCCACATAAAGAGAGACCGTTTCGAGATTCGACCCCTCGACCCGGAGGAGCGCCAGCCGCTCGCGACCGACGCCGTTGAGCCGGAAGCGACCGTCCGCCCCCGTCGTCAGCGGAGGAAACAGGACGCTCGCGCCGCGCCAGCCTCCGACACGGACGAGTTGTTCGCCGAAGACTTCGTTAAGATTCTTCCGCGCCTTGACGCCCTCGAAGAACGGGGCGACGTCGCCGTGGCGCGGTTCGGAGACTTGGGCCACGCGGACGGTGGCGCCGGCGATGGGTTTGCCCTCCAGGTCGATGACGCGGCCCTGGATCGGCACGTCGTCGCGCGTCAGCCGCAGCGTCAGTTCCTCTCCGCCGTCCTCCCGGCGCGCCCTGCCGAGGCCGTACCCTTCGGCGCGGGCGACCACGGCGGCGAGGGCGTCAACGGCCGGCGCGACATTCGACAACTCCTCCCGCTCGGCGCGAGGGACCGCGAAGCGGAAGGTGCCGTCGGCGCCGCTGGTCGCGCGCACGTCCCCGCGAGGCTTCCGCGCGGGAAGGAGGAGGTAGACCTTGGCCCCGGCGAACGGCTTGCCGTCGGGGCCGAGGACGACGCCGGCGCGGGTGACGACGTCTTTGTCCTCAGCCGTCGGCTTCGCGGCGGGTTTCGCCGGCTCGGCGGGAGGGGCGGCGTGGCTATACGCCCCGGCGGCGACGACGGCGCCGAGGAGCAGCAGCACGGCGACGGCGGCCTTGATCTTGACCGCCGACAGCGACCCGAATCCTCCCTCGACGAGGGCAACGACCTTGTCCGACACGGCTCCCGCGAGCGCCTTTCCCGCCGCGAGAGCCGCCGCGGCTCGCAGCGTGGCTCCGGCGAGCGCCGCCGAGGCTCCTTCCGCCAGCGAAACGACGGTCAGCGCCGCCGACAGCGCCACGCCGCGCTTCGCCAGCCGCGTTTGCAGCAGCTTGCGCGCCTCGGCGACGCGGCCGGCGACGGTGCCTTCCTTCCAGCCGAGTTCGCGCGCCGCCTCGGAACGACTCTTCCCTTCGAGGCAGCAGAGGACGAACGGCGCCCGGTACTTCTCCGGCAACCGCTGCAACTCCTGGTCGACGACGGCTTGCAGTTCCTGAAGCGCCGCCTCGGAGGCGGGGGCGGACGTGTTGGCGGTCATTGCCTTCTTTTCGAGGGTGGAGCGCCTGGCCATGTCCTTCCCTGCCCGAAGAGCGATGCGATAGGCGACGCGGTACAGCCAGCTGCCGACGGCCTGGTCGCGGCGGATCGAGGCGGCGTGGCGGACGAGGGTGAGGAAGGTGGCCTGAAAGGCGTCCTCGGCGTCCTGCACGCGCGGCAGGACGCGGCGGCAGACGCCCATGACCAGCCCGCCGTGGCGGCGCATCAGGAGGGCGAAGGCGTCGTCTTCTCTGTTGGTCACGAAGCGCCGGACCAGTTCGGCGTCGGTCGGCTCGGGGATGTGAGGGGTGCCCGCCAGGCGGCGAATGTGCCGGAGGACGGGGCTGACTCGCGTTTGCGGCATGGTGGGTTCTCCCGCGGGCGACTGTCCACGCCTATAAGAGGCGGGAGGGCGGCGGGCTGATAGAGTTTTTTCAAGGCGCACGTTGCATAGCCCGTGGAGCGGGTGGTCGCCCCGGAATGACGGAAGCACGCTGTCCGTATTAGCCCGCGAAGCGGGCGGCGGATCGTAGCCCCGGGTGGAGCGCAACCCGCGGAGCGGGTGAAGCGCAACCCGGGGATTACAACCGGAGACAGCATCGTTCGTTGAACCCGCGTAGCGGGTGACGGATCGTAGCCCCGGGTGGAGCGCAACCCGCGCAGCGGGTGAAGCGCAACCCGGGGAATCCATCCGGGGACATCGTCCTGTATT
>JBBROG010000436.1:0-3958 GCA_038229635.1 Gemmatales bacterium | reverse complement strand
CCCCCCGTGGGGTTGTGGGACCCATTAACCCCCCCCCCCCCCCTTTGGGCTGGGGGGCCGGGGGTGAGGGGCTGAACCTCACCGACGTATTAAAACAAATCCTCTCCTCCTACAACGTCTGTAGCAAGGAAGGGATTATCCGCCAGTACGACCACGAAGTGCAGGGCGGCAGCGTCGTCAAGCCGCTGGTCGGGCTGCACGACGACGGCCCGTCCGACGCGGCGGTGGTGACGCCGGTGCTGGGCTCGTGGACCGGCGTCGCGGTCGGCTGCGGCCTGAACCCGCGCTACGGCGACCTCGACCCCTACGCGATGGCGGCGGCGGCGGCCGACGAGGCGGTGCGCAACGTGGTCGCCGTCGGCGCCGACCCGGCGCGCGTGGCGGTCCTCGACAATTTCTGCTGGGGCAACACCGACCGCCCCGAGGTACTCGGCTCGCTGGTCCTCGCCGCCGAGGCGTGCCGCGACGTCGCCGTCGCCTACGGCACGCCCTTCATCAGCGGCAAGGACAGTCTCAAAAACGAGTACCGGTCGGGCGGCCGGCACCTCGTCATCCCGCCGACGCTGCTCGTCAGCGCGCTGGGCCGCGTCGCGGACGTGCGCCGCTGCGTGACGATGGACCTGAAGGAGCCGGGCAACCTGCTCTTCCTCGTCGGCGCGACGAAGGACGAGATGGCCGGCTCGCACTACCACCTCGTGACCGGGCAGGCGGGCGGCGTGGTGCCGCGCCCGGACCTGGCGTCGGCGCCGCGGGTCTTCCGCAAACTCCACGAGGCGATCGCGGGCGGGCTGGTGCGTTCCTGTCACGACCTGAGCGAGGGCGGCGTGGCGGTCGCGCTGGCGGAGATGGCGTTCGCGGGCGGCGTCGGCGCCGACGTCACCGGCCTGTCCGCCGCGGCGCCGGGCCTGGCGGACGACGTGGCGCTCTTCTCCGAGTCGACGACGCGCTTTGTCCTCGAAGTGGCGGCGGGGAGTGCGGCGGCGCTGCGCGGGTGCCTCGGCGACGTGCCGCTGGCCGAGGTCGGCAAGACGGTGAAAGAGCCGCGCCTGCGAATCGCGGGCGCGAACGGCGAGTGGGTCGTGTGGGCGCAGCTCGCGGACCTGAAGGAAGCGTGGCAGAAGCCGTTGCGGTGGTAAAGTCCCCGGGTTGCGCGAGTACGCTCCACCCGGGGCTACGATCTACGATCCGCCGCCCGCTCCGCGGGCTAAAAATGCGCCAACACTTCCGCCGTCTCGTTCGTCCAACAGAGAGAAGGCCCTGTGCCCAGCCGGCGGAGAACCCGTGACGAAGCCCGACGACCAACGCCTGTTGAGCGACCTCCGCGCCGGTTGCCCCGCGGCCTGCGCCGAGTTGGTCCGCGCCCACTACCAGACGGTGTATCGTTTCCTGGTTCACCTGACCCGCGACGTTCACCAGGCCGAGGATCTGACGCAAGAAACCTTCGCCGCCGCCTGGGAGAAGGTCGCCGCGTTCCAGGGCCGGGCGACCCTGGCCACCTGGCTGCACCGGATCGCTTACACGAAATTCGTCGACGCCCGGCGGGCGGAGCGGCGCGCCGCGGGGATGCGCGAGCGTCGCGCGAACCCGATGGGCTCGCCTTCCGACCCGCTCGACGTCGCGACGGCCGACGACGAGGCCCGGCGCCTGTACCGGGTGTTGCACGGGCTCGACGCCCCCGACCGGACCCTGCTCGTTCTGCATTATTTGCAGGGCCTGAGCTATCGCGAGATGGCCTCCGTGCTCGACGAGCCGACCGGCACCGTGAAATGGCGCACCGCCGAGGCCCTGAACCGCCTGCGGGCTTTGCTGGGCGACGAGGTTCCCGATCATGCACCCCGAACGACGTCCGAACCCGGAACGCTCTCCTGAAGCGTTGGAAGCGAGGCTGCGTGCCTTGCCCCGGCCTCCCGTACCCGCCGGCCTGGAGGCTCGGCTGTTGGCGGCCATCCCGGCGGAAAGGCCGGTCGTGCGGCGCCGGGCCATCCGCTTCGTCGCGGCCGGCGCTTTGGCGGCCGCCTGCTTGCTGGCCGTGCTCGCCTGGCCGCGGCGCGACGGCGAGAAATCGATCCCGAGCCTTCCAACGGGGGAGTCCGTGCGCCAGGTCATAACCCGACCGCCGGACGACGGCGCCGGCGTCCCCACGTGGCGGGAGGCCCGACGAGTCCTGGACGGGGCGGAAATGCCTCCGTTCACCTGGCCGATTGAGGAAACGTCGCCCATCGCGGTCTCGACCTCGCTCCCGCCCGACCTGCTCGATTGAGAGAGCAAAACCGACTTCTGTAACCTTGTTCGTCCAAACCTTCTCTCTGTGAGGTGCCGTTCATGTTGCGCGCGCTGTGTCTGACACTGACCCTTCTCGTCCTCCCCCGAGGGTATGCGTCCGCGGACGACCGCCCCGGCCCGGGCGCGAACGCCGCCCTCAAGTACTGGCAGGCGTTCGCCACCCTGCCCAAGTCCTCGGACGCCGAGCAGACCAAGCTCACCGCCGAGTTCCTGACCATGCCCCTGGACGATCACGCGCGGGCGGTCGTGAGCAAGGCGGAGTACGCGCTGCGGATGATGCACCAAGGGGCGGCCCTGCCGCGCTGTGACTGGGGCATCGGCTGGGAGGAAGAGGGGATCGAAGCCCTGCTCCCCTACCTGAGCGCGGCTCGGGTGTTGTCCTCCGTCGCCTGCCTGCGCGCCCGCCTGCGCTTCGAGGAGGGCCGCAACGCGGAGGCGGTCGACGACCTCGTCGCCTCCCTGACCCTGAGCCGGCACGCCTCGAAGGACGGGAGCTTCATCTCCGTCCTGGTCGGCTACAATATCGAGGGCCGAACGGGCGATACACTCGCACTCTCCCTGCCCAAGCTCGACGCCAGGACGGTCAAGGACCTGAAGGCGCGGCTCGACGCCTTGCCGGCGGGCGGGAGCCAGGCCACGGCGCTGCGGGCGTGCGAGGAGAAATCCCTGGAGTGGTTCATCCGCAAAGTCAAGGCGACGAAGGACAAGGACGCCTTGCTGGCCTTCCTGAGCTTCGTCGGCATTTCGGAGGGGAAAGACCGCGATTCGGGCGAGAAGGCCCGTGCCTTTCTGGAAGCGTGCGGCGGCAGCGCGGACGGCGTGGTCAAGTTCGCGGAGGAGACGCGGCCGGCTTACGCATTGATGGCGAAGAAGCTGGAACTCCCCCTGGATCAGTTCGAGAAGGAATTCGAGCGCGAGGCGGCGAAGCGGGCCGGCAACCCGGTGTTCAAGGTGTTCTTTCCCGCCGTCCCCAAGGCCCGTCGAGCCCAGGCCCGAGCCGAAGTGCGCCGCGCCCTCCTGTCGGCGGCCCTCGCCGTCCAACTCGACGGCCGCGATGCCCTGAAGAACCATCCCGACCCGGTGGTCGGCGGTCCGTTTGACTATGTCGCCTTCGAGGGCGGCTTCGAGTTGCGCTCGAAGTTCAAGACGGACGACAAGCCGCTGGCGCTCACGGTCGGCCGCCGCGGCAAATGAGCGATTGTGCGTCACAGACGCCGAGGCGCCCAGGTGTCGTCGGAGCCGCGCGGCCCGCGCGGCTCCGACGAACAAAACGCCGGCGCCGTTCACCGGCGACTGCTCTTGTGAGCGTGAATCCCCCTGGGTTATCATCGTCCCTTGGGACCGCGAGGGAGGAGGGAACGATGAAGCAAGCCGCGAACGGCGCCGCGAGGCAGGTTCCGCTGCCCCTGCATAACGGCGACCGCATGACACGGAAGGAGTTCCACCGGCGCTACGAGGCGTATCCGGAAGACGTCAAGTTCGAGTTAGTCGGAGGCGTCGTCTACATGGCCTCCTCCCTCAAACGGCCCCACGGCACTTAGGCGAGGGGCGGGACGAAATTTACCCGCCCCTTGGCTTCTTCGGCTTAATCGTAATGTCGTACTTCGGTAGCGTTGCCGACCGCCCCAGGCGAGCGTTATAGACTTTCATCTCTTTCGCCGGGACCCGAACCTTT
>JBBROG010000435.1:0-3988 GCA_038229635.1 Gemmatales bacterium | reverse complement strand
CTTCGCGGGGGCGGCCACCGGGCAGCGCCCGAGGGATCAAGGGCTCCAAGATCGCCCACTGTTCATCCGTCACGTCGCTGGGATAAGGTTTGCGGCTCATGCAGCTAATATACAGCTGACGGACCTTTTGGAACAGGCTCTAAGCAGAACCCGACCATCGTGATGGGACTCGCGCAGTTTCGCCTGGGCCGGTATGCCGAGGCTCTGGCCACACTCCAGAATGCCGACCTGCCCAAGCTCTCCCTGGTCTCCGGTACGCTGATGTCGCCCTGGATCCTGCCATCGATTCTCTCGCAAAAGTTCAGCAGCCTGGATTTCGATCCCATCGACTTGACCGTGCGGGCCATGTGCCACCATCACTTGAAGCAGCCGCATTTGGCCGCGACTTGCCTGAGACAAGCCCGGCAAAAGGTGAAAAAAAAGGGATCCGACACGGCCGAACGACGAGCCTTGTTGCTCGAAGCGGAGACGCTGATCGAAGGAAAGGGGCGGCCGTAGCGGAGTTCCGCCAAGTACGCGATCCGGCGCGCGGCCCCAGGGTGCGCGGGTATGCGACCCGGCGCCGGTGCCCCAGGGTGCGCGAGTACGCGACCCGGCGCCGGTGCCCCAGGGTGCGCGAGTACGCGACCCTGGGCTTTGGGATACAACCCCTTCGCGGTAAAATGCCGCAAGACCTACCCCGAAGGGGTTGTATCGCACAGCCGGGGGTCGCGTACGCGCGCACCCCCGGAACACCACGATGGGCGTCGCCTACTCGCGCACCCCCGGAACGCCACGACGGGATGCGTACGCGCGCACCCCCGGAACGCCTCGGGCGGGACCGCGTTCGTGTATCGCGTTTTGTCACTTTGTGGGCGAAACCGGGTCGTGCTATGATCGGTGTGACGGAAAACGACCGAGAGGGTAGCTCATCATCGTCCCGACGGCGTCGGCCCGCGGGGCGACCGTGCTCCGGTGCGTGAGGAGGTGAGTTTGTGATTGAACTCAACGAAGAGCAGCGACAGGCCCTGACGGAACCGGAGTCGGCGGCCATCGACCCCTTGACAGGCGCGGAATACGTCCTGGTACGCCGGGACGTGTACCAGCGGATGAAGGAACTGCTGTACGACGACAGCCCGTGGACGGACGAGGAGATGGCCGACCTTGCGGGGGAGGCGGGGGAACTTCTGGACAACTACGGGAAGGAACCATGACCCTGAAGCGTGGCGACGTGGCGATGGCGCGGTTCCCCCACGCGGGCGGGACGCGAGGCAAGAAGCGGCCGGTCGTCGTCGTTCAGGCGGACGTCTACAACGCCAAGGCGAAGCACGTCATCGTCGCGGAGGTCACAAGCAACCTCGCCGCCGCCGGCGACCCGGCCTTCCTGCGGATCAACGTTTCGACGACCAGGCGACCGGCACCGGCGCCGCGGAGGCCCTTCCGCTTGGCTGCGTAATTCTTCCCTCCGGGAAAAAAGTTGAAGATTCCGCCTCAATCGATTTGACACGGGAGCATAATCTGTTCTAGAGTTTCGCGCCCGGCAGAATCCCTCCTGGCGGCATCATCGTCCCAGGCACAACAACCCGGCGCGGGACCGACTGCATGGAAGGCGCGACCGACTTGCTTCCGCCGACTCCGGACGACCGCAGCCGTCCCGGCCTGGAGTTCGTCCACCTCCTGCTGGTCCAGGGGCAGACCGTCGAGCGGACGCTCGAAGTCCTGCTCCGCGACCTCGCGACGGCCCTGGGCGCCGCGCACGCCGGCCTGGCCGACCTCGGCGCGGGCACGCCGCTGGCGCGCACCGGCTCGACGACTCCGCCGTGGGTCGCTCACCCGGAACTCCTCCGCCAGGTCGCGAAGGCGCCCGCCGGCGTCGCCCTGCGGTACGGCGGCGCCTCCTGGCTGGCGGCAGCGGCCGAGGACGCCGAGGGAGCCGGCTGCCTTCTTTGGCTCGAAGCCGACGAGGCGCGCGGCTGGACGACCGCCGAGGCGGGCATCCTCGCTCTGGCGGCGCAGATGCTGGCGCAAAGGGGGGCACGGCCGGAAGACGCGCGGCGGGCGCGGCAGGCGGCGTGGCTTCGCCGTGAGCAGCAGATGGAGCAGGCGGCCGCCGCCACCCGACGGGTCGCCCACGACTACGGCAACATCCTCACCGGCATCCTCGGCTTCACCGAGCTGATCCAGGCCGAGCTGCCCGAAGACCATCCCCTCGCGCCGCACCTGGCCGAAGTGTACCGCGCCGCCCAGGCCGGCGCCCACTTGACCAACCAGCTCCGCCTCTACAGCCGCCGCTCCTGGCCGGCCTGCGCGGGGAGCAAGGTCGCCACTGCCCTCGCCGCCGAGGAAAGGCGCCTGCGCGACAAGTTCGGCGAGAAGACGCGACTGGAGATCCTCCTTCCCGCCGACCTGCCTCCCGTGGCGGTCGGAGTCGAGCCGCTGCGGTCCCTGTTGGCGCCGCTGCTGGACAACGCCGTCGAGGCGGCCGAGAGCACGGTGCGCGTGACCGCGCGGCCGGTGACGCTCGGCCCCGACGACTGCGCCGACCTGATCGGCACGGCCTCCCCCGGCGCCTACGTCGAAGTCGCGGTCGAGGACGACGGCGCCGGCCTGGAGGCGGACGTCGTCGAGAGGTTGCTGACCGAGCCGTTCTTCAGCACCAAGCCGCGCCGCGGCGGGCTGGGGCTCGGCGTGACGCGCGGCATCCTCCACTGCCACCGCGGCGGACTGGCTCTCGCCCCCGGCCCGGCCGGCGGCACGGCGGCGCGCGTCTGGCTGCCCGTCGGCACGGCGACGCCCGGGAAGTCCGCGGCGGGCGCCGGCCGCGTACTCGTCGTCGACGACGACCCGATGATCCTGCAATTCGTCTGCACCACGCTTGAGCGGGCCGGCTACCTCGTCCAGGCGGCCGGCGGTGGCGACGAGGCGCTGCGCCGCTACGCCGAGGCGAAGGCCGAGCCGTTCCACCTCGTGCTGGCCGACGTCCTCATGCCGCGCATGACCGGCTTCGACCTGGCGCGGGCGCTGCAGCGCCAGGACGCGGGCGTCAACTTCCTCTTCATGAGCGGGGAGGCGGGCGGCGAGTTGAGCCGGTCCGACGTCCCCGGCAGCCGGTTCGCCCTGCTGGCCAAGCCGTTTCGCCCCGAGGGACTCCTGCGGGCCGTCCGCGCCGCGCTGGAGCGGGGGACGCGCCGCCTCCCGGCCGCCGGCCTCGCGGGCCGGGGCGGGTCCGCCTCTTCCACCACCAAAACAGGCCATCAATGAAGGAGAATAGGGTGTTGAGCCTCCGAGCCACGCCGATGAACGGGACGAAGATCGACGCGACCAACGGGGAGCCCGTCGAGGCCGTCGTCCGCGAACGGGGCAGCCTCTACTGCTCCAGCGAAGTCCGAATCCTTATCCTCGACGACGACGAGGCCGTCGGCCGCGTCATCCACGCCGCCCTGACGCCGCAGAGCTTCCTCGTCGACACGGTCTCCGACGCGGCGCGCATGGAGGCCCAGATCCGCGAGCGCTCGTACCACGTCATTATCCTCGATTACGTGATCCCCGGCCTGCAGTCGGAGCAGATCCTCGAGTGGATCCGCGAGCACCAGCCCGAGGCCAGCATCATCGTCGTGACGGCGTACCCGTCGATCGACAGCGCCCTCAACTGCCTGCGGGCGCGCACCTACGACTACCTCACCAAGCCGTTCCAGATCGGGCACCTCCAGCGCATCGTGACGCGCTGCCTGGAGAGCAAGGGCCTGCTGCGGCTGTCCGAGGCGGCGCTGCGCGAGTCGCTCGGCGCCGCCATCCGCGAGCGGCGCAAGGGGCTCGGCCTGACGCTGGCGCAGATGGCGGCGCGGACGAGCGTGTCGCTCGGCTACCTATCGCAGATCGAGTTGGGCAAGAACTCGGCGTCGATCGAGACGCTGTACCGCATCTCGCTCGGGCTCGGCGTCAAGATGGCCGAGTTGTTCCAGACGGTGCAGCCGAATCTGTGAACCAATACCTCCCCTCTCCCCTTTGG
>JBBROG010000434.1:0-4084 GCA_038229635.1 Gemmatales bacterium | reverse complement strand
TTTCGGCATGTCCCGCCTCGGCCACGGCGAGGCCCGACTGACAGTGGACGTTAGTTCACATGATCTGTTGCCGCAAAGCCTTTGATACCTTGGGTTTACAACCATGTTGGAAGCCCTGCCCCGAAGGGGTTACATCCCACAACCGGGGGTCGCGCAGCGCACCCCCGGACAACCACGACGCGCACCCCCGGACTACTCGCGCACCCCCGGAACGGCGACGCCCACCCCCGGACACCAGTTCACTCGGTCTTAAACCACTTCGGCGTCACCAACCAGGCCAGCGCGCCGATTCCCTTCTGGGGCGCCCCGTCGCAGCGCACGCAGGCGATCGCTCCCTTGGCGAACTCGACGCGCACCTCCTTGTCGCCGATCAGCCAGGCGGCGAGCCGGCCGATCTCCGGCTCGTGGCCGACCAGTAGTACCTCGTCCGCCTCCAGGGGCAGGAGTTGCTTGGCCAGCTTCTTCGGCGACCAGTCCGGCGCCAGTTGCTCCAGCGGCGCGACCGCCGGCGCCGCGGCCAGGTGACGCGCCAACTCCTCCGCCGTCTGCAAGGCGCGGCGCAGCGGACTGCTGAAGATCGCGTCGAACGAGACGCCGACGCGCTTGAGTGCCGCCGCCAGGTCGGCGACCGAGCGCAACCCCTCGTCGCTGAGGGGGCGCGCCTCGTCGGTTTCGACGCTCGCCTCCTCGACGTCCAGCGCGTGCGCGTGGCGCAGCAGGTAGAGGTTCATGTCGTCGACTCCTGGATTCTCTTCTCCGCCAACCTCTGCCATCCTATCCGCCGCGACGGGCCGCGGCACTCCGGCCGGGCGTGAAGAAACGGTGAATGTTCGGGGCCGCGCGCGCCCTTCCCCGCGGGGCGGCCTCGACCCCGTCGTTTGCTCCGGCCTCTCTTCTCGTTTAAGATACAGGGAAGGTAGGCCGGCCCGACGCACACCGGGGTAGCACTGATGGGCAAGGGTATCGAGGACCAGACGATCGCGGCCACTCAGCCCGCGGCCGCGGCGAGCCCGGAGGCCGGGGCGGCGCTGCCCGACCTGTGCGGCCGCACCCTCGGCCCGTATCAGGTGCTGCGCCGCCTCGGCCAGGGCGGCATGGGCCAGGTCTACCTGGCCGAACAGACCTCGCTCCGGCGCCGCGTAGCTCTCAAGATCCTCAAAGGGGAACTTGCCGCCGACCCGAACTCCCTCCGGCGCTTCCAACAGGAGGCCCACGCCGTCGCGCGGGCCACGCACGCCAACATCGTCCAGGTCTACGACGTCGGCTCGGCGGACGGCTTCCACTTCATGGCCCTGGAGTACGTCGAGGGCCGCAACCTGCGCGACTACCTCGCGCGCAAGGGTCCGCCCGACGTGCCCGTCGTCCTCCGCATCATGCGCCAGGTGGCCGCCGCCCTCCAGCGCGCCGCCGAGCTGGGCATCATCCACCGCGACATCAAGCCGGAAAACATCCTGCTGACGCGCAAGGGTGAGGCGAAGGTCGCCGACTTCGGCCTGTCGCGCGTGCTGACCGCCGACCCGAAGGCGCTGCACCTGACGCAGAGCGGCGTCACGATGGGCACGCCGCTGTACATGAGCCCGGAGCAGGTCGAGGGCAAGCCGCTCGACCCGCGCACCGACGTCTACTCGTTCGGCGTCACCTGCTACCATATGCTCGCCGGCCGGCCGCCTTTCAAGGGACAAAATGCCTTCGAGGTGGCGCTGCACCACGTCCGCACCGAGCCGGAGCCGCTGACTGCCCTGCGCCCCGACGTGCCGCCGGAGTTGTGCGCCGTCGTCCACAAGATGATGGCCAAGAAGCCGGAGGATCGCTACCCGAATTGCGGCGATTTGTTGCTCGACCTGGGGCGGCTGTGCGACGCCCTCGACGGCGGCGCGTCAACGGGCCTGCTCGCCCTGACGCCGTCGTTGGAACTGCCGGCCGCGTCGTTGGGGGTCGTGACGGGTCCGCAGTCCGCCGTCTCCGCCGGGCCGATCCCCGTCGTGCCGCGCCGCCGCCGGCTCTGGCTGACGGCGACGATCCTGCTGGCGCTGCTCGGCGGGGCCGGCGCGGGCTGGCTGCGGCTGAAGGCCCGAGCCAAAGCGACCCTCCCGGCGTCGGCGGACGTCCGGCCCGTCAACCCGCTCGTCTCCGAGTCCGAGCGCCTGGAATTCCTGCAAACGGCAGTCAAAGAGTATTGGGATCGCACCGACCAGCAGGGCAACAACCTCTGCGTGGCGCACAGCGTGGAGCTTGTGCTGTTCCACCTCGACCGCTGGCACCTCGACGACGCCGCCGCGTTTGCCAAGAGGCTGCAAGCGCACGTCCAGGCGCAGAAGGCGCCGCGCTACCAGTGGCTCGGCCGGTTGACCGAAGCCATCGTCCTCGCCCTCAAGGACGAGCCGGCCGGGTCGAACGACCTCTTCGAGAGACTCCTTGAGAAAGCCAAGCCGGCCGAACAGCAGCGCATCGTGACGTTCGTGAACCTAAATCCGAAACTGCGCCTGTGGGTCGTGCGGGCGCTCGATCACAACTGCGAAAACGCCCCCGAGAAGTTCCCGAAGTCGCTCCAGAAGTTCCGTGAGCCGCCGGCCGTCGCCCCGCGCCGCCCCGCGGACAAACCCCTTCAGCGGGGGTAGAACGACGTCCGCTACTCCGCGCCCGGGGCGAACGCCTCGCCCGCGTCGCCGCCGCAGCCGTCGCAGAAGGTGTAGGCACAGCAGGCGCAGCGCAGCGAGCCGCGCTGCTCGATCAGCGAGCCGCTACAGACGGGACAGCGCGGCTGACAGGAGGGCGTACACGCCGGCGCGGCGTCTTCCGTTCTCGCGCGATCGGACGTCAGGTGCATCGGTCGATTCCTCCTGTCCCGGAACTCTACTCCATTCTCGTCTGTGATCAGGTGTATAGTTTAGCATTTCTTGGGCCTTGGACGCAATGTCAGCCGCAAGGCCCCGCGCCTGTCCTCTGGACGCCCTTTCAATCGGGACAGGCAAAAAGGCCGGAAAAGTCGTTGCAATAGCGCCCGGCCGAGTTAGAATCGAGCCTTGACCTCGCGACATGAGCCGGATGCCGCATCTCAGACTTCGGCCATCTCACCGCTCGGATCTTCCCCGTCCGCCGTGCGCGCGTCGCGCCCGTGCGTTCGGGCTCCGCACCTTTGAGGGTTTCCGCAATGACGTCTTCTTCCCCCCGCCTCGCCACCGAACGCACCCGCCGTTCCTCCCGTCGCCCCCTCCTGGAGCCGATGGAGGATCGCATCGTCCTGACCACGTCGCCGCACCAGGCCGCCGTCACGCAGCTGTACCAGGACCTGCTGCACCGCCTCCCCGACAGCGGCGGCCTCGCCTTCTGGGCCACCCAGCTCGACCAGGGCGCCGGCACCACCGCCGTCGCCGCCGCCCTCACGCACTCCACGGAGTTCCACCGCGACGAGGTGGACGGCGTCTACCAGCGCCTGCTCGGCCGCGCCGCCGACGAGGGCGGACGCGCCTTCTTCGCCAGCGCCCTCGACGCCGGCCAGACCGTGCAGCAGGTCGAGGCGGCGGTCGCCTCCTCGCCGGAGTACACCCAATCGCACGGCGGCGCCTCCGGCTTCCTCGACGCCCTGTTCAACGGCGCCGACCACCTGAAGACGTTGGTGAGCGGCGCCTACCAGCAGGTGCTGCACCGCGCCGGCGACGCCGGCGGACTCGCCTACTGGGCCGGCCGCCTGGCCGACGGCGCGTCGCTCGGCGACGTGACCGCGACCCTTGCCGCCTCCCCCGAGCGCGCCGCCATGCCGGCGCCGACCGCCACGGTGCTCGGCACGTTCGCCGACGCCTCTTCCCTGCCGTTGGGCGGCGCCGGCGCCCTGGAGGCGTCCCTGGCCGGCACCGTTCATTCGGCCCTCGGCGCGGGCGCAGGCGCCTTGCCGCAGGCGGTGACGAAGAAGGTCGGCCCGCCCGCGGTGTTCCAGGCGTTCGGCCCGCAGCGGCTCGTCGACACCCGCAATCCTACCGTCGGCCAGTACGGCGGGCCGGCCTTCGTCGTCGGCGGCACGCGCACGATCAACGTGGCGCCTTACAACCTGGCCGACCCGTCGATCCCGTCGGCGGCCATCGGCGAC
>JBBROG010000433.1:0-4120 GCA_038229635.1 Gemmatales bacterium | reverse complement strand
GCTGTCGACGCGAAGAGCCTCCTGAGCGTTCGGCAGGTCGGCGTGGTCCAGCACGCGCAGAAGGACGAGGGAGGCGTCCTCTTCGCGCACATCGACCGGTTTCGACGGGGGGATACGGGTGGCGATCAGGAAGGACAGGGCCGGAATGCCGCCGACCTGCATGCGGTGATGATCGTGGATCTGGACGAGCGCCTCGTTGTACCCCAAGGCGTAAACCTCGCCCACATAAGCGGCTTCATCGACAAGGGTTCGCAGAACCTTGTCGGCCGTGAAGAGGTCGCCGTCGAGCTTGAGTTGCTCGATGGTCTTGCCGACTGCGGAAAGGACGCTGGTCATGGGACTCTCCCGCGGAACAGTGCCAGGAGAAGTCTGCCGCAAGGCAGGTTCCGCCGGGGCAAGGGCGCGCCCCTTACTCAGACAATAGGCCACCGCGAAGAGGCGAAGGAAAGCCTCGCCTGTTGCGGAGGCGACTGGTCTGGAAAGGCCGGGGGGTCCCCTGGCAACAACCCGGTATTATCGCAGCCGTTAGGTGCGGCGCCAAGGGGTGCAGGCAGAGCGCGGAACGGCCGACGATTTTCTTCCGCGCTTCCGTAGGTCAGGATGCCGATCTTGACCTACGACTCCTCGGCGAAGCCCGGCTCGTAGTACGCGCTCTCGGGGTCGGCCGGCGACAGCGACACGGAGCGCGTCGAACTGCGGCCCATGAGGAGGGCGAACGCCGCCGGCAAGATCAGCAGCGTCGCCGCCGTCGACGCGAGCAGTCCGCCGACGACCGCCCGGCCCAGCGGCGCCGTCTGGTCGCCGCCTTCGCCGAGTCCCAACGCCATCGGCAACATGCCGGCGCTCATGGCCAGGCTCGTCATCAGGATGGCGCGCAGGCGGCTCGTCGCCCCCTCCACCGCCGCCTCCGCCGAGGTGCGGCCCTCGCGGCGGGCGCGCTCCGCGAACGTCACGAGGAGGATGGCGTTGGCGACCGCGACGCCGACGGCCATGATCGAACCCATGAACGATTGCAGATTGATCGTCGTGCCGGTGACCAGCAGCGCCAGCACCACACCCGCGAGGACGCCCGGCACGGCGGCGACCGCCGCCAGAGCCAGGCGCACCGACTGGAAGTAAGCGGTCAGCAAGAGGAAGATGACAACCACCGCCGCCGCCAGGCCGTAGGAGAGGCCGCGGACCATCTCGCGCAGCGGCGGAACCTGGCCGCGCACGTCGACCTGCACGCCGGCGGGCGGGGCGCCGGCGGCCTGCACCGCCCGCGCCAGGCGCTCGGCGACGCGGCCCAGGTCCTCGCCCTCGACGTTCGCCGTCATGCTCACCAGGCGGCGCATGTTGTAGCGGTCCAGCTCGCCGGGCATCGTCCCTTCCTTGACGTCGGCGACATCGCGCACCAGCAGCGGCTTGCCGCCGTTGCTCTTCACCGGCACCGCCTCGACGTCCTTGGGCGCTTTCATGAGCGCCTGCGGGATCTCGACCTGCACCTGATAGCCGATGCCGGAGGCCGGGTCGCGCCAGTAGTTCGGCACGACGAAGCGACTCGACGACGTCGCCGGTGCCAGCGCGCGCCCCACGTCCTCCGCCGTCACCCCGCTGGCAGCGGCCTTCTCGCGGTTGATGGTGACATCGACGGTCGGGTAGTCGAGCGCCTGGGCGTACTGCAAGTCGCGCAAGGACGGCACGGCGGCGAGCTGCTCGCGCAGCTTCTCGGCGAAGGCGCGGTTGTCGGCCATCTTCGGCCCGCTGACGGCGACCTCGATGGGCGTCGGCGAGCCGAAGCTCATGACCTCGTTGACGATGTCGGCCGGCTCGAACGACAGCCGCAACTCGCGCAGGCGGCTCTCCGCGCGCCCCACCGCCACGCCCTCGGCGACCCACTTCTTCGCCGCCCACTGGCGCAGGTGGTCGGGGAGGTTCTCGCGCAGCTGACGCTTGAGATCCTCGACGCGGACGACGCCTCGCTTGAGGGCGACGCGCACCAGGGCCTCTTCCGGCCCACCCATCCACAGGTAGACGGTGTTGATAGGGTAGCTCGGCGGCACGATGCCGACGTAGCCGAGCGAGATCGTCACGTTCTCCGGACCGACCTCCTTCTTGATGAACTCCAGCGCCTCGCGCGTCATGTCCTCCGTCTGCTCGATGCGCGTGCCGACCGGCGCCTTGAGGCGGAACTGGAACTGCCCGGCGTCGACCTGCGGGAAGATTTCCAGGCCGAGGAGCAGGGTGCCGCCGACGGCGACGAGGGCCGACGCCGCCAGGTACGCCGGCACGACCAACCAGCGCAGCCGCGTCGTCAGGCGCAGGAGGGCGGCAAACGTCCCCCCGCGCCTCTCGTTCCGGGGCTGCGCGGAGGGATGTTGTCTCAAGAGATAGACCGCCAGCACCGGGACGAACGTGCTCGACAGCAGGTAGCTGGCGATCATGGCAAAGCCGACGGCGAGCGACAGCGGCACGAACAGCGCCCGCGCCGACCCCGTCATGAAGAACGACGGGATGAACACCGCCAGGATGCACAGCATCGCCAGCAGGCGCGGCACCGCCGTCAGCATGTTGCCGCGCCGCACCGCCACCGCCACGTTGCCGGAGCGGCCCAGCTGCGCGTGGATGTTCTCCACCTCGACCGTCGCCTCGTCGACGAGGATGCCGACGGCGAGGGCCAGGCCACCGAGCGTCATCAGGTTGATCGTCTGCCCCGTCAGCGCCAGCGCCGCCAGCGCCGCCAGCAGCGCCAGCGGAATGTTGAGGACGACGACGAGGACGCTCCGCCAGTCGCGCAGAAACAGGAGGACCATCAGCCCGACGAGGGCGGCGGCGAGGGCGCCTTCGTAGGCGACGTTGCGCATCGCGTTGGTGACGTAAGGCGACTGGTCGAACTCGAAGCTGACCTTGATGTCCGAGGGGAGGACGGCCTGCATCTTGCCGAGGTCGGCGCGGACGTTGTGGACCACGTCGACCGTCGAGGCGTCGGCGCGCTTGGTGACGAGGATGTAGACGGCGCGGCGGCCGTTGACGAGGGCGTACCCCGTCGGGATGTCGCTGGCGTCCTCGATGACCGGGGCGACGTCGCGGAGGAAGACGCCGGGCCGCACCGGGATGCCGCCCAGGTCCGCCGGCTTGACGACCATCGAGTTGACCGGCACGAGCGGCATGGCGTCGGTGGTGCGGATCGACCCCGAGGGGCTGATGACGTTGCCGGCGCCGAGCGCTTTCACGACGTCGTCGGGCGAGACGTTGTAGGCGCGCAGGCGGTCGGGGTCGGCGCGGACGACGACGGTGCGCTGGTTGCCGCCGAAGGGCGGCGGCGCCGACACGCCGGGGATGGAGGCGAACATGGGGCGCACCTTGAACAGCGCCTGGTCCTGGATCTCGGCGACGGTCTTGACGTCGCTGGAGAGGACGAGGTAGCCGACGGGCACGCTGCCGGTGTCGAAGCGCATGATGAACGGCGGCACGGTTCCGGGCGGCATGAAGGCGCGCGAGCGGTTGACGTAGCCGACCACCTCGGCCATCGCCTGCGCCATGTCGGTGCCGGGGTGAAAGTACAGCTTCATCAGCGACACGCCCTGGACGTTCTTCGACTCGACGTGGTGGATGCCGGTGATGTAGAGGAAATGATACTCGTAATAGTTGGCGATGAGCCCTTCCATCTGCTGCGGGTCCATGCCGCCGTAGGGCTGGCAGACGTAGACGACGGGCAGGTTGAGGGCGGGGAAGATGTCGACCTTCATGCGCGTGAAGGCCAGGGCGCCGGCGGCGGCGACGGCGACCATCGCGACCAAGACGGTGACGGGGCGGCGCAGCGCGAAGTCGATGGGGTTCATGCGCTTATGATACCCGGAGGAGACGTCGGCGTAGAGGCCGATGAAATTCGTCGGCCGTTCGCCGCCGCCGGGGGAGCATTCCGTCAGGCGGAAGGGCCGGGGGCGACTCACACCGACTCACACCCGACTCACACCCCGCAGCGCCCCCGTTTCTCTGCTTTTTCGAGACTTTAGCAAAGTTAGTGCAGTGACTCAGGCTTGGAGCGCGCCTGATGCAGCGTCGTCAAGGTATGCCGGCGTCTGGGGGCCTGCTGTTCGCGGTGCATGTCCAGCGCCAGACGCTGCTCCAGATGCTCCTT
>JBBROG010000432.1:0-4377 GCA_038229635.1 Gemmatales bacterium | reverse complement strand
GGTCGCGCAGCGCACCCCCGGATCAAACACGCCGGGGCTCGCACACGCACCCCCGGAACGACGACGCGCATCCCCGGACACGACGACGCGCACCCCCGGACACGACGACGCGCACCCCCGGAACGACTAGAGAGAACCATCCCCGTGACCACCGCGACGCTGACCGACTACGATGTCTACCTCTGGGCCGAGGGGAGCCACTACCGCGCCTACGATAAGCTCGGCGCCCATGTCGTCGAGCGCGACGGCGTCGCCGGCACGCACTTCGCCGTCTGGGCGCCCGACGCCCGCGACGTCTCGGTCATCGGCGACTTCAACGCCTGGCAGTGGGACGCCCACCCCTTGCGCCCCGTCGGCTCGTCCGGCATCTGGGAGGGTTTCCTGCCCGGCGTCGGCCCCGGCACCGTCTACAAGTTCGCCGTCGCCTCGCGCTACAACGACTACCGCGCCGAGAAGTCCGACCCCTACGGCTTCTTCGCGGAGGTGCGGCCGCGCACCGGCTCCGTCGTCTGGGACCTCGGCGGCCACGAGTGGGGCGACGCCGACTGGATGGCCTGGCGCGGCAAGCACAACACTCTCGACGCGCCCATCGCCGTCTACGAAGTCCACCTCGGCTCCTGGCGGCGCAACCCCGACGAGGGCAACCGCTGGCTGACCTACCGCGAGCTGGCCCACCAACTCGCCGACTACGTCGGCGACCTCGGCTACACCCACGTCGAGTTGCTGCCGATCTCGGAACACCCGCTCGACGCCTCGTGGGGCTACCAGACGGTCGGCTACTTCGCGCCGACGAGCCGCTTCGGCACGCCGCAGGACTTCATGTACCTGGTCGACACGCTGCACCAAAGAGGGATCGGCGTCATCCTCGACTGGGTGCCGGCGCACTTCCCGCGCGACCTGCACGGCCTCGGCTACTTCGACGGCACCCACCTCTACGAGCATTCCGACCCGCGCCTCGGGGCGCACCAGGACTGGGGCACGTTCATCTTCAACTACGGGCGCACGGAAGTCAGCAACTTCCTCATCAGCAATGCCCTGTTCTGGCTCGACAAGTACCACATCGACGGCCTGCGCGTCGACGCGGTGGCGTCGATGCTGTACCTCGATTACTCGCGCAAGGAGGGGGAGTGGCTGCCGAACCGCTACGGCGGCCGCGAGAACCTGGAGGCCATCGCCTTCCTGCGCCGCTTCAACGAAGTCGTCTACGGCCAGTACCCCGACGTGATGACGCTGGCGGAGGAGTCGACGGCGTGGCCGTCGGTGTCGCGGCCGACCTACCTGGGCGGGCTCGGCTTCGGCTTCAAGTGGGACATGGGCTGGATGCACGACACGCTCAGCTACATGAGTCAGGACCCCATCTACCGCAAGTGGCACCACGACCGGCTGACGTTCCGGATGCTGTACGCCTTCTACGAGAACTATCTGTTGCCGCTGTCGCACGACGAGGTCGTCCACGGCAAGGGGGCGCTGCTGGCGAAGATGCCGGGCGACGACTGGCGGAAGTTCGCGAACCTTCGCCTGCTTTACGGATACATGTACGCGCAACCGGGGAAGAAGCTGCTGTTCATGGGCGGCGAGTTCGGGCAGTGGGACGAGTGGGACCACGACGCGAGCCTCGACTGGCACCTGTTGCAGTGGGAGCCGCACCAGGGGCTGCGGCGCTGGGTGCGCGACCTGAACCGCCTCTACCGCGGCGAGCCGGCGCTGTACGAGTTGGACAGCAGCCCGGCGGGGTTCGAGTGGGTCGACTGCTGCGACGCCGACGCGGGGGTGGTGAGTCTGTTGCGCAAGGGGAAGGACCCGAACGACTGCGTGCTGTTCGCGTGCAACTTCACGCCGGTGCCGCGCGTCGACTACCACGTTGGCGTGCCGCACGGAGGCTGGTGGAAGGAGCTGCTCAACAGCGACTCGGGCTACTACGGCGGCAGCGGCCAGGGCAACGACGGCGGCAAGTCGACGGAAGACGCCTGGTGCCACGGCCGTTCGCAGCGGCTGCGGATCACGGTGCCGCCGTTGGGGATGGTGGCGTTCAAGCGACAGGGGTGAGCTATGATTTCGTCGGGCGCGAAAAGCGCTTGACAGGCCCTCGTTGACCCGCTCAGATGAGGACGGTTCGTTCCCGTCGCGAGGAACCATTCGTCCGGCGTGCGCGTCACAGAACGGAAGATCGTTCTCCGCTTTGTCCCGACCAGGAAGAGACCTCATCATGGGAGTTGCCGCCGCGCGCCGTCAGCGCCTGACGACCGCCTTCGTCCTGACGTGTCTGCTCGCCCTCTGCTGTGCCTGGCTCGTGCCCGGCGCCGCGTCGACGGCGCGGGCGCAGGACGCCCCGGCCGAGGGCGACGCCGCCAAGACGGAGGCGCCCAAGGCGAGTTCGCCGAACATGTTCGTCCACATGATCAAGTCGGTCGGCTTCGTCATGGGCTTCGTCCTCGGCGGGCTGTCGATCGCGATGGTGGCCTTGCTCGTGCTGCTGTTCATGGACCTGCGCATGAGCGACTCGGTGCCGCCGGCCTTCGTCGAGGAGTTCACCGACACCGTCAACAAGCGCCGCTTCAAGGAGGCGTTCGAGCTGGCGAAGAACGACAGTTCCTTCCTGGCGCGCGTGCTGGCCGCCGGGATGCAGCGGTTGCAGTACGGCATCGAGGACGCGCGCGAGACGGCGATGAACACCGTCGACAGCATCCGCGCCGGCAAGGAGCAGCTGACGGCGTACCTGGCGACGATCGGCAGCCTCGGCCCGCTGGTCGGGTTGGTCGGCACGGTCTACAGCATGATCGGCGCCTTCATGAAGATGAGCGACCCGAACAACCCGGCGAAGCCGGCGGAGATGGCCGAGACGCTGTCGCACGGCCTGGTCGTGACGCTGCTGGGCATCGGGCTGGCGGTGCCGGCGATCTTCTTCAACACCTTCTTCCGCAACCGCCTGACGCGCATCTCGATGGAGGCGTCCAACGTCGCCGACGACCTGCTGACGCAGATGTACCACAACTCGCGGCCGCGCCCCGGCGGCGCCCCGGCGCCCACGACGAACGACGTCCGCACGCCGGTGACGGCGGCGAAGCCGGCGGAATAGTTCTCAGTTGCTAGTTGTCAGTTCTCAGAAGGAGTTTCTGACAGCTGGTATCTGCCGCGCGATTGCTGAGAACTGACAACTAGCAACTGAGAACTGCTTCGATGGCACACGCACCCGGCACCGACACGCACCCCGACCTGACGGCGATGCTCGACGTCGTCATGCAGATGCTCTTGTACTTCATCATGTGCGCCCGGCTCCTCAACGAGCAGACCAACGCCGACATCAAGCTGCCAGCGTCGCAGGCGGCCCGGCCCATGACCAAGGGCGAGGGCGAGGTGCTGTTCCTCAACGTCAACGCCGACGGCAAAGTGCTGGCGCTCGGCGAGCCGCCCATGACGCTCAGCGCCGCCAAGTATTGGTTGGAGAAGCGCGCCGGCGAGTACAAGAGGGACGGCCAGGTCCAGGCCGCCGTCGTCGTCCGCGCCGACAAGGACGCCAACTACGAACAGGTCTACCGCGTCCTCCAGGCGTGCAAGGACAAGGGCTTCCGCCGCTTCAAGCTGCGCGCCGAGATGAGAGGAGCTTAGGGACTCATGACCCCCCGCAAGAAGCCCCACGCCCTCGCCCGCGTCGAAGTGCCCATCACGCCCATGCTGGACATGACGTTCCAGCTCTTGTTCTTCTTCATCATCAACTACAACCCGTCGGCCTACGAGGGGCAGATGGACCTGAGCCTGCCCACGCCCAAGGACCAGGTCGCGGACAAGAGCAAGGCGGACAAGCCGAACGACAGCCCCGGCCCCGAGGAGGCGCCCGAGGAGCCGGCCGAGATCACGGTCGTCATCAAGACGCAGCACGACGGCAGCAACAACGGCCTCATCAGTTCGGTCAGCGTCCTGGCGAACTCCGGCGAGACGCCGATCGCGACGCCGAACGGGCAGCTCGACCAACTCGTCGCCCACCTGACCAAGGTGCGCGAGACGCTCGGCAACAAGAACGACGTCAAGCTCCAGGGCGACAGCCGACTCAAGTGGGAGGCCATCGTCCGCGTGCGCGACGCCTGTCAGAAGGCCAAGTTCGTCAACGCCAGCTTCGCCCCGCCGCCGGACCTGGCGGTGACGCAGTAAGATGAGGGTGCGCGAAGGTTCCGGGGGTGCGCGCGTACGCGACCCGGCGTCGTTCCGGGGGTGCGCTGCGCGACCCCCGGCTGTGATATGCAACCCCTTCGGGGCAGGGCTTCCAACATGTTCAGTAGTTGTACCGTATTCTTCCCTTGGCGGGTGGCTGAAAACGCCCGTGGTTTTCGGCATGTCCCGCCTCGGCCACGGCGAGGCCCGACTGACAGTGGACGTTAGTTC